>JAZMZW010000022.1:0-52607 GCA_045586205.1 Faecousia sp.
CCGTATACTGTATAATCTACTTGCGTGTTTTTATTTTTCACACCATAATTATACGCCATCGACCGGCATTTGTACAGTCTTTTGTACAATGCCGGTCGATGTATTTTTGTGGGGCTGCCCTATTTTTAATGAGACAGCCCCTTTTCTTATGCAAATTTTTAGACTTCCTTCTTACCGTGCTTGTCCAATTGGGCAAGAAGGAATTGGATGGTGGGACCCGTGAGGAAGACGGCAGCAATAGAGCCCAGACCTACCACACCGCCCAAGACCCAACCGATGGCCATGAGAACAGCATCTACGCAAATGCGAACCAAGCGGTAAGGCTTCTTTACTTTGTCCGTCAGTCCCCATGCAAGGGCATCCAGTGCGTTCTTACCACGGTTCAGGCGGATGAGGATCACACAGCTCACGGATACCAGTACGATGCCCATAGCCAGAAGGACAATGCGGAATACCAGGGCCTCGGACAGGGTATAGCAGGGCAGAAGAAACTTGCCCACAAGGTCAATGAAGAAGCCCAGCATCAGAGCATTGAGGACGGTCGTCCAGCCGATGTTCTTCCGGGACAGGAGGAGGTCAATGATAAAAATCAGACCGATGTAAATATATGCCGCCGTACCCATGGTGACGGAAAGGCTCTCATGCAAGCCCTGCTGGAACACGGAAACACTGTCACTGCCCAGCCCTGCATAGATATAGCAGTTCACCGCCACACCAAAGAGGAAGGTGGCAACAGTCACTGCTGCCAAGGTCTTCAAGAAATCCGTCAATTTCTTACGATCCATCTGAGAATTCTCCTATATAAAATCTAATTTACGGCTAAATCATACCACAAAAACCCAAGTGGGTCAATAGGCGCTTTTCCTCTTGACAAATATATCAAAGACGTGTAATATACAAGTAGTACAATGTTTGAACACTTATTCCACCCTAAGGTAACATGTAATCTCGAAAGGAGAAATTGTGATGAAGAAAATTTGGAAATTCGCAATCGCCGCATCTGCTCTTGCAGGCGGTCTGATCCCCTTCCGCTCCGAGAAGGATGAGAAAACCGGCGCATCCGTGAAGCAAGCACTGCTTTGGAGCTGTTCCCAAGCTCCCGATGGGGAAAAAACCTACTATATCGGTCTGCACATCGGCAAGCTCCCCATTCCCAAGGCAGAGGAAGTTGAAGCACCCACTGTAGAAGAGCCTACCGTAGAAGAACCCACCGTGGAAGTCCCCGAGGAACTCCCCGTAGAGGAAGAAGTCTACGAAGAAGTTTTCTGATCAACAGCCCTCAGAAATACAAACGCCGATCACCGACTTGTTACAGCCGGTGATCGGTGTTTTGTTTTACGAAAAAGAGAACAGTTTCCGCCTTGAATACCCTTGAGATAATTCCTACGGATCTTCAGCTTTTTCTCTCCTTCAGTCGCTCCGCGACAGCTTCCTCGTCAGAGGAAGCCACAGGCTTGGAAGCCCCTACCTTGGGATTAGGCTTTTATATAGACGATAGGGCCTGTATTGCCGATCAATGATGGTTGCTACATATTCTAACGAAAAATCGCACATAACTGACAGCATGGGCAATTTTCAATTTGAATATCATTGTCCATTTCGAAAAACTGTCTACTTTCAGCTTGCAACAAAGTACCGTTTCGCACTGTCTCCGTAGGCCACCAGAGCCTTGCAGAGATCCAGCAGGTTTCCGGTTTTGTTGTTGCCGTAGGTATCGGCGCTGTATTGGAGGGTGGGAGAGACGGGGGTATCGCCGTGGTAGATTTGGACGGAGACTACCTCTCGCAGTTCGGAGGCTAAGAGGGCATCCAGAGTGAAGGCGTAGAGGATGCCGTTTCCGCTGTAGTCGTAGGGATCGGTAAGGGTGAGACGCATTTCTTCTCCGTAGAGATCCTTGTAGCTGACCTTCAGGGTTAGCTCCCCAAGGTCAAGGCCTGCGGGGTTGAAGATGAACTTCAGGCAGACCTTGGAGTCCAGATCCAAGCCCTTCCCTGCCCATGCAATAGGTGCATTGGGAAGGTCATCCAAAACCTTGTTGGTGTTGCCGAAGGTGACAGCTTCCGTATCGGAGAGGTAGGCTCTGTGGGCATCGGTCATATTGCTGTCAGCCAAAGCGGTGGTGCGGTAGCCCTTGAAGAGCTGTGCCTTTGCTCCGTAGCGCAGGAGATCCGCACAGAGGGTCTTCAGGCTGTCCGGTGCGGAGGTCTTGTTCAACTGAGAATAGGCATAGTCGCTGATTTTGTACACATCTGCGTTGGAATAATAGGGCTGTCCGTCCTTTATGCCGTAGAAGACGGAGGTGATGGTATCGTTCATCTGCACGGCGGTGAGTCCTGTGAGAGTGAAGTAGTAATAGTAACCGCTGTCAACGGGATCGATACGAACGGTAGTCGTACCCTTGTATTCCTCGCCTTCATATACCTCAAAGGCACTTTCCACATAGACCGTATCCATGTCAAAGCCTGCAAGGAGGGCCTTTGCAACGCCAAAGTTAATGGAAATATCACTTGCCAAATTCAAGCTGTGACCGATCTTGATAGTGGGATCAAGAACAGCTTCCTTCACCTCTGCTTCACCGCAGATGCAGTTGCCCTCTGTGTAGCTGTGGGCGGCGATCTCGGACAGTTCACAGGCCTTGCAGGTAATGCTGTGGTTCAAGCTGTCAAGCTTGGTATACACGTAGCTGTGACCCTTGGGGGCGATGGTCTGTTGAGCTGTCATGATGATCCCGCAGATGGAGCAAATCTTGCCTTCTGTCTTTCCCTCCGCAGTACAGGTAGGCTCGGTACCGGGGACAGTCTGCGCCCTGTGGGAGCGGTGAGGCTCCGAGATATAGGCCGAGCTCCACGTACGGACTTTATAATATGCTCCTGTGCTGTGGGTGTGGGTGGTGCCGTAGAACTTCCCTTCCTTCAGAGAAGCTACGAAGATCCGGTCGGAATCGTGGGTCAGATAGGTGTTGTTGGGATAAACATAGACAATGGTATCCGAGTCCGGGAAATTGCTGATGCCCTTGACGGAATTGTGGGCAATGACCTCTGCCTCGTCATATGCTGTCACAAAGGAGGCCGTGGGAATGTCGTACTGCATTACCGTCTTAGAGCTGATCCACAAACGATCCTTGTTGCCGTATACGGGAGACAGATCGTGACCGCTACGGATAGCATCGGTGAAGTTGGCGTGATACTGGGTCAGTTCTTTCAGGGTAGGAGAAGCGGCGGTACCGCCGATGGAATAGGCCACGATCTCCTCCGTGCCCAGACACCAGAGGATCTGTCTGTCGGGATCCCAGAGGATGCCGTGAGCCCCTTCCAAGGTCACCTGCACATATTTACTGCTTGTACTACCCTGAGAGGCGGTATAAATACGAACCCAGTCACCGATGCTACCGGCAACGGCAACATTTCCGTTGGGCAGGTATTCAATGGAATGGGGGTTGGATTCGTCGGTGACGGTGACTTGCCAAAGCTTCTTGCCGGTGGCAAAGTCCACCACACCCATGAAGCCTCTGGAAGAACAAATTGCCACTACGTACTTTTTCAGACTCTTGGAATAACGGAGTTTCGCATCCGTAGGAGAATTGAATTTAACCAAATTATCAAAGCCCAAAGCGGTAGTAGGCTTCCAGGACCAGGCGGTTTCCGCACTGTCCAAGTTATCCCCCTGCACATTGATGACGTCGATACGCTGGTTGTACTGATCCATGACCGCCGCTAACTCACGGGGGCCAACTGCCCGGTAGGTCACAGTGTTGTACATCTTGACACCGTCGTTGGTGGTATTTCCCATACTGCCTACCACACAGCGGATCTTATCCCCCGGGCGGACGTCAACATAAACGTTGAAGGCATATTCTTCCGTAGAGGTGATTTCCTTCTGAGAGCCGTTGGTAGGCCAGATCTGTTCTTCGTTCTTATAAATCACCAGAGAGGTAGGAGTTTTGCTCCCCTCTGCCACATAGTCCGTATAGCGCATAATACGGGTATGCAGGCGGATCCGTCCGTCAAAGGGAACGGTATAGGTCTTGACCGCATCACGGGTCTTGGCGGGATGGAGCTTGACCCCCAGCCAATCAGCGCAGTTGTAGGCATGCTTGCTCCAATCGGAGGCATACATGTATCTGCCGTAATGCTCCACATACTGATAGGTCATATCTCCGAAGGTATCGTCCTGATCTCTCCACTCGAAGCTCCAGTTGCCCATATCATTGTTTGCCCACTGTTCTTCGGTCACAGAGAAGGACTCTGCATCACTGACACAGATCTCCGGCTTCCTTGTATCGGTATAAGTGACGGTGTTTTCCATCTTGACCGCATCGCCGGTGACCTGTCCCAAGCCACCGATGACAATGCGGATCTTGTCCCCTGCGGTCACAGGAAGAGAGACCTTGAAATTCTTGGCAGTGGTGGAGTCCAGCACCAAATTGGAGGAATAAAGGGGATAGGCCTGTGTGGTATTGACCAAGATCCGCAGAGAAGTGCCGTTTGCCCCGGAGGTGGTAACATCCGAAAGATTGTTATAGCGGGAAACAGTGGTATCCAGCTCTACAGTGCCGGTAAAGGGGACGGTAAAGGTCTTAACCGTGTCCGCATTGGCCGCAGGATGGAGCTTCACACCCAGAGAGTCCACGTAGTTATAGGGATAGGTATTCCAGTCGGAAGCATACAGGTACTTGCTGTACTTCTCCACATACTGATAGGTCATGGGAGAGAAAGTAGTCTTCCCTGCGGGAGTCCATTCCCAAGTCCAGTGGGGATCCTCCGTGCCGAAGGTAGCGGATGTCTTGGAATAGGTGAAGCTTTCCCCCACACGGAGAAGCTCTTTGGTGCTTGCATCCACTGTATCATAGGTCAGGGTGGTTTGCAGATTCACTGCATCACCGTTGCGGTTATCCAAAGCACCAATAATAAAGCGGAGCTTCTCCCCTTTTTTCATATAAATTCGGAAGGAAATGTTCTCCGTCTCCGTGGAGGTCAGGATCTGATAGTCCCCCTCGGTAGGATAAACAGTGGTTTTCTCCAAAAGCACACGGAAGGAGGTGGGAGAATTGGAGGAGGGGGTGGTATAGGCATTGGTACGAGCCACAGAAGCCTCCACAGTGATCCAACCGGAGGCAGGAGCAGTAAAGACACGGGCGGTGTCTGCCTTTTCATTGGGATGGACATTGATGCCACCCTTACGGGCGGCGCAGTAGGGGTACTTGTCCCAATCCGCCACATAGCACTCTCCCTGTCCCTCCACAGTGGTGAAGGTCATGTCGGAGAAGTCCGTAGAATCGGACAAAGCCCATTGCCAGGACCAGATCTCATTGGCCTTGCCCCAATGCTCTGCCTGGGTATAGGTGAAGCTGTCCCCTGCCTTTACGGTATCTGCACCGAATCCCACGGTGGGAAGAAGGGATAGAAGCAATACCAAGGTCAGGAAGACACATAGAAACCGTTTGTGTGTCATAATAAAAGCACCTCAACTTTCCGAAAATAATTAGTTCTTAAATATGTATCCTTCTTGCTCCCGCAACTGCAGACAAGAGGGAGAGATATACTCCTTGTGAAGCCACTCCTTCCCGAAACGAACATCAAGTACTTCCGTATAAGGGCAAAGCTTTTTCACCTTCCGCACCAATTTCTCATATACAGCTACAACAGAGTCGGGACGGTAAACAAATCCCCCATTTTCATCATAATAGCCTGTTGTCAAATACAACCTGCTACGGCGAATTTCCTTCCCCTCTCCTTTGATTTCGGAATATCCGGCTTCCATGATGGTGTTTCCCGTTTCGCCGATGGATCGAGGAAGTTCCCTCTCCCCAAATGGTTGAACATGCAGAGCCCCGGCTTCGGGAAGATAAAAATAATATCTGTAGTGATCCTTTGTAATAAGGTCACTATCCTTAGATTGGACAAGCTTGCCCGTAGCGGGATCACTTTTCAAGATCAAGCAACCGAGATCCACAGCTGTTTTCGCCACTTTCCGAAAGCTCTCATAGTCCATCCAATAATTGATCTGCTTTCCCAATAGCCACCCCTCCTCGCAGTTGTGTTTCTAAGACAATTATAGCATAATTGCATAAAATTTACAATGACACTTCTGTAGCTCCCATAATATTATTATTCATTCTTCATCAGCGAAGCGGCTTCAATATTCATTATTCATTAAAAATCCGTTCCTGAGAAATGAATAATGAATGATGAATATTGAATAATGAATAATACAAACAAAAAATCCGTTCACTTTCGTGAACGGTTTTTTGTTTGGAGGTGCCGCCCAGATTTGAACTGGGGAATGAAGGTTTTGCAGACCTTTGCCTTACCGCTTGGCCACGGCACCATATTTAAAAAGGAACGTTATACGTTCCTTTTATTTTTTGGAGCGGGTGACGAGGCTCGAACTCGCTACCTCCACCTTGGCAAGGTGGCGCTCTACCGGATGAGCTACACCCGCATTTGGTGCCTCCGGTCGGAGTTGAACCAACGACACGCGGATTTTCAGTCCGCTGCTCTACCTACTGAGCTACAGAGGCATGTTGAGCCGAGATAATCTCGGCTCAAATGCGAAGATATATGGCGACCCGGAACGGACTCGAACCGTCGACCTCCAGCGTGACAGGCTGGCGTGCTAACCGACTGCACCACCGGGCCAAATTGTGGTGGGAACAACAGGGCTCGAACCTGTGACCCCATGCTTGTAAGGCATGTGCTCTCCCAGCTGAGCTATGCTCCCAAGTGAGCTTTCAAGCGGCGTCGCTCTCAAGCAACGTCGATATTATACACACAAACCACGCATTTGTCAATACCTTTTTTTAAATTTTTTAAATTTTTTCAAAAAAGTTTTTTGACCTGTTTTTTGCCCTTTTTACAGGCTGTCCAAGAGCCTCTGTACATCCTCCGGGGTGAAGGTATAGAGGGTATCGCAGAACTGACATTCCACGGTAATATCCTTGCCCTCGTCAATGATCTCCTGCATATCCTTCTTGCCGATGGTGATGATGGTCTTCTCTACCTTTTCCCGTGAGCAGTAGCAACGGTACTCCACAGGCTCCTGTGCAAAGAGCTGCAGATCGAACTCACACAGGACGGTCTTCAGGATCTCCTCGGGGCTCATGCCCTTGTCCAGCATGGGAGTCACGGCACCGGCACAGGCAATGCCTGTTTCGATCTTCATGATCACATCATCGGGAGCGCCGGGCAGAAGCTGGATAATATAGCCACCTGCTACCTTGACGCTCTGATCCACATCCACAAGAACACCCAGAGCGCAGGCGGTGGGGGTCTGCTCGGACTGGGCAAAGTAGGCGGTCACATCGTCGGCGATCTCGCCGGTGACCAGTTCTACACTGCCGATATAAGGCTCTTTCATCTGCAGGTCACGGATGACCGTCAGCATGCCGTCTGTGCCCACTGCGGCACCTACATCCAGCTTCCCTGCATACTTCTCCAGCAGGGAAATGGCAGGATTGGTCACATAGCCACGGACATTGCCCTCTGCATCGGAGGTGGCAAGGATGGTACCCAGAGGCCCACCGCCCTTGAACTGCAGAGTCAGGGCGCCGTTTTCCACCTTCTGCAAATTGCCCATCATGGAAGTGACCGTCAGCACACGACCCAGCGCGGCAGTTGCCGTGGCAGTGGTCTTGTGCATCTGTCGGGCAGTTTCCACCATAGCGGTAGAAGTGATAGCCATAGCCTTGACCCAGCCGTCGGAGGTAATGGCTCTTACAATATAGTCACTCATATTTTTACTCCTTAAACGCTGCAAAATAGATCCGCTGTTCCTCCGCTGTGGGAGGGCTCATGCGCCGATCTCCGTATTGCTCCACACGGGTAAAGCCTGCATCCTTGAGCCACTGTAACAGCTCCTCCGGCTCATAGGCATACTCGCAGTGCTGTTCAAAGCTACGCTCCCAGAGCTTGCCCGACTTGCGGAACAGATCGATGCCGTAGTAGCAGATGTTTTCTTCCTTGTCAAATTCCGCACGCCAGACGCAGTAGCTTTCGGGATTCTCGTCCAGGAAAACCTGTCCGTCCAAGCCACGGAGCTTAAAGGGCGTGTTGATGTCAAAGAAAAAGACACCCCGGGGATTCAAAGCCTTGTAGACCCGTTCCATAGCTGCTTTGCAATCCTTGGGCTCTGTCACATAGTTCAGGCTGTCCAAAAAACAGCAAACGGCATCTACCCCATAGGGCAGACGCAGTCTCTGCATGGGCTGACAAATAAAGAAGGGGCGCTCGACCTCCTCCGGCAGATCCCAAGCCTTCTGCATGGCTACGGTGAGCATTTCTTCGGAAATGTCCGCAGCCAAAACCCGATAGCCCTTCTGTGCCAGAAGCAGACTCATAGAGCCCGTCCCGCAGGCCAGATCCAGAACAGATCCGACCTGCAGGTTTTCCTTTTTGAGAAGCTCTTCAAAAAAATCCAGAACAGCCCCGTAGTCCACATCCGTGGTCAGGCCGTCATAGGCAAAGGCAAGATTCTCGTATGCCATTATTCCTCGTCCTGCATGCGCTCAAAGATCATATGATAGGCATCATTGCCGTTGAGCAGACTGCGGTTGACACGGCTGACGGTGGCAGAGCTTGCGCCGGTTTCTGTCAGGATATCATTATAGATCATACCGGATGCCAGCATACGAGCCACAGCGTAACGCTGTTCAATGGCTCTCAGTTCCGTCTGTGTGCACAGATCATGGAAAAAGAAATAACATTCCTCCGGGCTACGGAGTTTGAGGATCGCACGGTAGAGCTCGCTTTCGGGATTGGAACGCTTCATTTTATTATTCACGGTTCATTCCTCCAATACTTTTTTGGTTTAACACCTTACCGAATTACAGTATAACACTTTTTTTCGCAAAAGTAAAGACCCAAAATAAAAAGTTCCCGGATTTCCTTTTTTCCTTCCCTCAAACCACCGGAAACAGAAAAAGAACGGCATGACCCAAGCCATGCCGTTCTGTAATCGCTATGAAATGATATTCCCAAGAATTACTTGCGGAAGATGTCAAAGATGGCATCAATGTCGTCGATGCCGGCTTCTGCCTTGACAACGGGAGCTTCGGGAGCGGCGGGGGTAGCGGGCTTCTGTGCGCCGGCAGTGGAGTACAGGCCACGAACCTCGGGCTTCTTCTTGCTGTTGTCTTCAAAACCGGTAGCAATAACGGTCACGCGCATCTCGTCTTCGTAATCACCGCTGGTGGTAGCACCGAAGATGATGTTAGCTTCGGGGTTTGCAGCTTCCATAACGATGTTAGCAGCGATCTCTACATCTTCCAGACCCAATTCGCTGGAACCGGTGATGTTGATGAGGACGCCGGTAGCGCCGTTGATAGAGGTCTCCAGCAGGGGGCTGGAAACAGCCATCATAGCTGCCTGCTCTGCCTTCTCCTTGCCACTGGCAGTACCGATGCCCATGTGAGCATGGCCTGCGTTCTTCATAACAGCGGAAACGTCGGCGAAGTCCAGATTGATGATCACGCGCTCGGAATATCCAACCAGCTCAGAGATGGAGGATACAGCCTGCTTCAGAACATCGTCGGCAATGCCGAATGCATTGGCGAAGGTGATCTTCTGATCGGTGACATACTTCAGACGGTCATTGGGGATAACGATGAGGGAGTCGACCTTCTCGCCCAGAGCGGCGATGCCGGCCTCAGCCTGCTTCATACGGTTAGCGCCTTCAAAACGGAAGGGCTTGGTCACGACACCAACAGTGAGGATGCCGGACTCATGGGCCAAATCTGCAATGATGGGAGCTGCGCCGGTGCCGGTGCCGCCACCCATACCTGCGGTAATGAAGACCATATCTGCGCCTTCCAGGATCTTTGCGATAGCGGCGCGACTTTCCTCTGCAGACTTCTTGCCGATCTCGGGCTTGGAGCCTGCACCCATACCGCCGGTGAGCTTCTCACCGATCTGGAGCTTGTTGGGGCATTTGGACTTGTTCAGATCCTGACGGTCGGTATTGACAACGACGAAATCCACACCGTCGATCTTGCTGTCGATCATGCGGTTAACAACATTGTTGCCTGCGCCACCGACGCCAATAACTTTAATATTTACTACTTTTTCTGCGTAAACTTCAGACATGATATTCTTCCTCCTATGTATACTGATTAATAGAGCCGAGACGCACCTGACAAGCACCCTGAGAGGATCGGCAGGTGCCTCTCAGATGCGTCCCGTGTGTGATGCAGATTTATACCTCTTTATTTTAACCCGAATTTTCTCTCAGGTCAATAGAATTTCTTATTTTTCCTAAAAATTATTTGCATTTTTTCGTAATTTTACTCATCACGGAGCAAAAATGCCTTGTCGCCGTCCACCAAAGTCAGGTCGATCTTGCCGGTTACATAGGAATCTTCCTGTGCGATCACCGCTTTCAGGTACTCCAACTTATAGTCCATGCGTTCCGCAGAACCCAGTTTTACCTCAAAACGATCCAAATACCACAGGGACAACTGCCCTGCGGAGGGGGCATCGACGGAGGTGATCTCCCGTTCCAGACCGGAGGCCTCGATCTCCGACAGGAGGGTCTTGAGGGCGGTAAACTGTGCCTGTACAGACTCCCCTGCAGTAAGGACGATGGACATTTCCTCCCCTACCTCGGGGGGGCGGATCTCCAAACCGTGGATCATGGTATACTCGGAAGCCAGACGGGCATCGATCTTTTCTGTAACCTTGCCCTGTGCCGTCACCAGATAATACTCACCCTTGGTGTCACAGACTGCATACCGGGGATCACTCTCTGTAATGTACAGGATCAGGGTGTCCGGCAGGCGTCTTGCCACACGGACGGATTCCACATACTTCAAAGGTGCCATAATGCTGCCGGAAATGCGACCTCTGGACAGGGTCAGCAGGTTATCTCCACGGGCAACGGAGCAGGCATTGCGGATCTCATCGGCCGTATAATATTCCACTCCCCGTACCTCGATATGCTCCACACGGAAAAAGATGATCATGCTCAAAATCAGGGCGCAGAGGACTCCCCCGGTGATAGCCAGCCGTTTGAAGACTCCTTTATCCAGTCGTTTGACGATCCTCCGTCTGGCCTTGCGTTTCTGTTGTTCCCGTAATTTCCGAAGTCGGGCAGTTTCTTGTCGGATCTCCTGCCGTTTCCGCTGGGCTTGGAGGGACTGTTCTGTCCGTTGCTCCGTCCCTTGTTTCTTTTGTTCCATAGTTTTTTACTCCATAGTCAATTTGCCACCGAGACTGCGAAGATGCTCTCCAAAGCTCTCGTAGCCCCGTTCAATATGTTCTGTTTTGCTCACATAGCTGATGCCTTCCGCTCCCAAGGCCGCAATGACCAGAGCCGCACCGCCCCGAAGGTCCGTGGCCTCTACCCGAGCCCCGTGGAGACGGGGAACTCCCTGGATCACCGCATAGCGTCGGGAGGCACGAATCCTTGCCCCCATTGCATTCAAGGCAGGTACATGACCGAAGCGTTGGGAAAACACCGTTTCCTCTACCACGCTGACCCCCTTGGCACAAGCCAGCACCGCCATTACAGGCGCTTGGGCATCTGTGGGAAAGGCATCGTAAGGCCCTGTACGGATAGGACTGACTGCATGTAGCTTTCCTGCCCGCAGACGGACCTGATCCCTGCCACAGCACAGCTCACAGCCTGCTCCGGCCAAAACCTGCAACACCGCCGTCAAATGTGCCGGACGAAGATTCCTTAGGGAAAGCTCCCCACCGCTTGCGGCGGCAGCCGCCAAATAAGTCACTGCTTCCATGCGATCGGGCATGATCTCATAGGAACAGCCGTGAAGCTCCGAAGTACCTTGGATACGGATCACAGAGCCTCGCTGTTCCACATTCCCTCCGCAGGCTTGCAGGAAGCCCACCAAATCGGAGATCTCCGGCTCACGGGCGCAGTTGCACAGCACCGTCTGCCCCTCACAGCCCAATGCACCAAGGAGGAGATTCTCCGTAGCGCCTACACTGGGATAGGTCAGGGCAATGACTCCCGCTTGGGGACGCTCCCATTTACAGGAGATCCGATCCGCATAACATTGGCATTGGACACCCATGTGCCTCAAGCCTTGCAAATGCAGGTCGATGGGACGGTCTCCCAAGGCACAGCCTCCGGGATATGCCAGCTCTGCCTCCCCGAATCTTGCCAAGAGAGGGCCTAAAAAGATAACAGCCGCTCGCATTTTCTCCGTCATGGTGGAGGGGATCGGTCTGGACACGGCAGTTTGCGTATCGATCCGTAGGCAATGACCCTGCCGTTCCGTCTCGCAACCTAAATACCGCAGGATCTCCAAGGCCGCTTCCACATCGGAAATGCAGGGGCAATTGTATAATTCACATACCCCCTTGGTCAGGATACACCCTGCCAAAATGGGGAGGACGCTGTTCTTTGCTCCATGGATGGACAGCTCTCCACAGAGAGGATTGCCACCCTCGATACAATACACGCCCATAGGCAAACCTCCTTTTGGGAAATTTGCCCATACTATGCCAAAAAGGGCTTAATGGTTCGCAAGCTCCAGAATAATGTCCAAGATCCGTTCTGCGGAGTCGATGATGGCCATTTCCCGCAGGGCGGCAGTCATGGACTGTCTGCGTTGAGGATCTTCCAGAAGGGACTTTGCGGTTTCATACAGAAGCTCCCCGTCACAGTCCCCTTCCCGCAGTACCACAGCTGCACCGCGCCGTTCCAGAATGCGGGCATTCATCTCCTGATGGTTGTTGGTCACATTGGGAGAAGGCACGATGATGCAAGGTGTTCCCGCCGCGGCGATCTCATTCAAGGTGGATGCCCCGGCACGGCTGATAAACAGATCCGCCGCCGCCATCAGGGTGGGCATATTATAAATATATTCCTGCATGGTCACAAGCTCCTGTGCCTGCAGATCCACGCCCTGCTCCTTCACATATTCGGGCATCCAGCGCCAGCCGAAGGAACCGGTAGCATGAACATGGCGGTAGCGTCCTTCTTGACACTCCAGCTTCATGAAGCGTGCAATTTTCTTATTCATTTCACGGGCGCCCAGACTGCCCCAGGCGGAAACGATCAGGGGCTTGTCATCCAGTCCCAGTTCCCGACGGGCATCTTCCCGTTTGGTATAAACAAATTCTTCCCGTACGGGCATGCCTACGGGAATGACACGGTCTGCGTGCTTGTATTCCTTGCGACTTTCCTCAAAGCTCACCATGATCTTATCGACCTTGTCGCAGACCATACGGGTTGCCAGTCCGGGGACGGCATTGGCCTCATGGAGAGCTGTAGGAATTCCCAGCTTGCAGCCCATTTTCAGCATGGGGAAGCTGGCATAACCGCCGGTACCTACGATCACATCGGGCTGAAATTTCTCGATGATCTCCCCGGCACGGAGCATGGCTTTGCGGATGGTACGGACGGTCTTAAGGTTGTGGCGCAGAGCCTTGAAATTCAGTTTTCTGGAATAGTTGGAGACAGTCAGGGTCTCCAGACGGAAGCCCTCACGGGGAACAAGATTGGTCTCCATGCCGTCTTCCGCTCCCACAAAGAGGATATTGCAGTTGGGCTTTCTTTCTTTCAAACGCTTGGCAACAGCAATGGCGGGGTTAATATGTCCCCCTGTGCCTCCGCAGGTAAAAATCACATTCATAAGCTTCTCCTTACTCCTGAGAAATGCTTCTGGAAATATTCAAGAGGATCCCACATTCCGCAAGTTGCATCATCAGAGCTGTTCCCCCTGAGGAAAAGAAGGGCATGGAGATCCCGGTTGACGGCAATAGATTGCTCACCACCCCTACATTCAACAGCACCTGCAGTGCCAGAAGGATGGTCAGTCCCGTAGCCAAGAGCATGGAGAAGCGATTCCGGGCATGGATGGCGATCCAAAAGCCACGAAGGATCAGCAGAGCAAAGAGGATCAAGATCCCCATAGCTCCCACAAAGCCCAGCTCCTCGCACACAATGGCGAAAATATAATCGTTGTGTTCCTCCGGCAGGTACAGATATTTCTGCCGACCCATGCCGAAGCCCAGTCCGAACAAGCCTCCGGAGCCGATGGCATAGAGAGACTGTACGATCTGGTAGCCCTCATCGGAGGGGTAAGCCTCCGGATCTAACCAAGCCATTAGGCGGTCCCCCGTATAGCCCCCTGTCAGCAGAAGGAGCAGAAGGATGCCACCGCCACAGAGGGCAATGGTCAGCAGGTATTTGGGCTCTACACCCCCTACCAGCATCATCAGAAAGCACACAGATGCCACAATGATGGTAGCGGAAAAATGAGGCTCCAAGATCAGCAGTACCGCAAAGAAGATCATGGCCATAGAGCAAGCCAAAAAGGTGCGGAAGCTACGGCTGTGATCCCTCTGTACCGTCAGGATCTTGGCAAGAGAAATGATCAGAGACAGCTTGGCGATCTCCGAAGGCTGGAAGCTCACAAAGCCCAGCTTGATCCACCGTGTAGCACCGCCACCCGTAAGACCAAAGAGCAGAACCCCCAGCAAAAGTAACACACATGCTCCGTATAACAGCCCGGAAAACCTTCCGTACAGGCTGTGGGGTACGAAGCTGACCCCGTACATCAGTGCCACTCCCATAAGTGCAAACAGCAACTGGGAGGTGAAATAACTTGCAGAATTCCCCGTCACATGATATGCACGGGGAAAACTGGCAGAAAACAACATGATCAGACCCAAAGCTGTCAGCAACAGGGTCAAAACTAAGTAAGGAAGATCTGCTTTACCGCAATCTTTTCCGATCGCAGTTTTTTGGGGCATAAGAATCCTCCCTTCCCCAAAGGCTCAGAACCAGATACGAACGCCGAAATAGGCAAGGATGCACATGGCAACGGTCAGACCTACAAAGCTGAACCAGATCTTCAGCTCGGACCAACCGCACTTTTCAAAATGATGATGGATAGGTGCCATCTTGAAGAAGCGCTTGCCGTGGGTAAGCTTGAAATAGCCCACCTGAATGATATCGGACAGGGTTTCAATGATGTAGATGATGCCCACAAGGAGCAGTACCAGAGGCATATCCAGTGCAAAGGCCAGACCCACCACTGCGCCACCCATGAACAGGGAGCCGGTGTCGCCCATGAAGACCTTTGCGGGATAGAAATTATAGATCAGATAGCCACACAGACCGCCCAGAAGTGTGGCGGGGAAGGTGGCAAGGCCGTATTCCTTCAGACCAATGGATGCCAGAGTGAAGAATAGCATAACAGGAGCAGTCACGCCGGCGGACAAACCGTCCAAACCGTCGGTGAGGTTCACTGCATTGACACAGCCCACAATGATGAACACCGCACCTGCCAGATACAGCCAGGTGGGAACGGTGCAGACAGGCTCTGCCATGAAGGGAACTTTCAGCTCATAGGAGAAGTTGCCGGTGAAGTGCATGATCAGCACATAGGAAATGGCCGCCACAAGCTGAAGAGCCATCTTCTGCTTGCCGGTGAGACCCAGATTTCTCTTTTTCTTGACCTTAATGAAGTCATCCAGGAAGCCGATGACACCGAACATCAGTGCCAGACCCAGAACGATGACCTGCTTCCACTGGCCGTTGACAGCGCCGGTAATGACACAGATCATGGAAGCGATGATGAACATAATGCCGCCCATAGTGGGAGTACCTGCCTTGCTGTTGTGCCAGGTAGGGCCAACCTCACGGATGGACTGCCCCGCCTTCAAGGCGCGGAGCATGGGGATCAGGAATTTTCCCAAAACAGCGGAAATCACAAAGCCCGCTACAACAGATACAATGATCGTGATAATTTCAGACATATCTCTATCCTCCGTCTAAATTCATTGGGGGAACAGGAGTTGCAAGACCCGTTCCATACGCATACCGCGACTTCCCTTGACCAGAAGGCTGTCGCCCTCCCGAAGCTCCTGTCGCAGTGCCTGTACCAGCTCCTCATGGGTGGTAAAAGCACGAGCATATTCCATGGACTTTGCCCCTGCTACCGTTTCCTCACAGTGACTGCCGTAGGCAAAAAGAAGCTGTGCGCAACGGGAAGCCTCCTGCCCGATCTCAAAATGTGCCTGAGGCCCATAGTCCCCAAGCTCCAGCATACCGCCCAAAACAGCGATCTTCCGACCGGGACGGGTAGCCAGAACGGACAGTGCCGCCCGTGTGGATTCCGGCCCTGCATTGTAGCAATCCTCAATAATGTAATAGCCGTCACGGCTATAGGTATTCTGGCGCATATCCGTATTGGCAAAGCCACGGAGTCCTCTTTGGATCTGCTCCGGCTCCATGCTGTTCAGGAGACCTACTGCCCCTGCCGCCAAAGCGTTGAGCACGTTGTGATCTCCCTGTACGGGAAGCTCCACAGGGAATTCCCGTCCTAAGCCACGGAAGGTGAAATAAGTCCACTCGCCCTCTCTGCGAAGCTCCAGTGCGCGGATGTCATTCTGCTCCCCGAAGCCGTAGCACAGGGCATTGTGGGTCTTTGCCACAGTTTGCAGAAGGTCATTGTCTCCACAGAAAAGCACCTTGCCTTCGGAACGCAAGCCTTCCAGAATTTCCAGCTTGGCTTCCAAAATTCCCTGCCGAGAGCCGAGATACTCAATGTGCATAGTGCCTACATTGGTGATCAAGGCAATATCCGGCTGTGCCAGAGAGGTGAGCAGGGAGATCTCTCCCTTGTGATTCATGCCCATCTCGATGACAGCCATTTGACACTGCTCCTCCAAGCCCAAAAGGGTCACGGGAAGGCCGATGTCGTTGTTGAAGTTCTTGGGAGTCTTCTGGGTATAGAAGCCCTGCTCCAGTACAGCGGAGACCATTTCCTTGGTGGTGGTCTTGCCTACACTGCCGGTAATTCCGATGACCTTGCAGGACAGGCTCTCTCTGTAGCCCTTGGCGATCTGCTGTAAGGCTCTGAGGCTGTTGTCTGTATAAATAGCAGGGATACTGCTGTCAAGCTCCTTGGATGCCAGCACTGCCACAGCACCCTTTTCCAGTGCCATGGGGACAAAGCTGTGTCCGTCTCTCTCCCCTACCAGTGCCACAAAAAGCTCCCCTGCTTGCAGAGCTCGGCTGTCAAATTGCACGCCCTTGAAGGTCAGCTCCTCAAATTGGGGAGCGACTCTGCCACTGCACCAGGAGGCGGCCTGCTTCAGTGTTATTCCTCCCATAAAGCCTGTGCAACCTCCTCGCGCTCATCCAAATGGGTCTTGACTGTACCAAGGATCTGATAGGTTTCATGACCCTTGCCTGCCAGGATGATCATATCGTCTTTCTTGCCCATACGCAAAGCTAAGCGAATGGCCTTACGGCGGTTTTCCTCTACCACATAGCGATCCTCCGCACCCTCCATACCTGCAAGGATGTGCCGGATAATGGTCATGGGATCTTCCGTTCTGGGGTTATCGGAGGTAACGATGGATAGATCTGCATATTTCACAGCGATTTCTCCCATCATGGGGCGCTTCTTGTTGTCACGGTCACCACCGCAACCGAAGACCAGCAGGATCCGACCCTTGCAGAAGTCCTTCACAGAGCGGAGGACATTTTCCAGTCCGTCGGGGGTATGGGCGTAGTCAATGAGGACGGTATAGTCCTTGCCCGGGGTGGGAACGACCTCTACTCTGCCCTTGACACCCTGTGCCTTGGACAAAGCCAAAGTACCTTCCTCCAGGGTCATGCCCAGCTTCATGCCGATGGCAAGAGCCGTCAGGGCATTGCTGACCGTGAAGCGTCCGGGGATGCCCACACGGAGGGACGCAGTCTCAGAGCCACAGCAGACCTGCATCTGCACATGGTCGGATTCCAGAAGGACATTTTCTGCCCACAGATCTCCTCCCTGTCCCACAGTGAAGCAGTTACAACGGGCTTCCCGGATCATGAGAGGGGTCACGGGATCTGCCAAATTGAACACACCATGCTCACACTGACTGAAGAGCAGGGACTTGGCCTGACGGTAGTTCTCCATAGTGCCGTGGAAGTCCAGATGGTCCTCCGTCAAATTGGTGAAAGCACCTACGGTAAAGTCGATGGTTGCCACACGGTCCAGATACAGAGCATGGGAGGAAACCTCCATAACCACATGGGTGCAGCCCTTGTCACGCATTTGGGCAAGGATGCCCTGAAGCTCAAAGCTTTCCGGTGTGGTACGCTCCGTAGGCAGTTCTTCCTCTCCGATGAGATTGCAGATCGTGCCGATGAGACCTATCTTTGCCCCTGCCTGCTCCAGCATGGACTTGAGCAAATAGGTCACGGAGGTCTTGCCGTTGGTACCGGTGACACCTACCATTTTCAGGCTCTTGGCAGGATGTCCGTACCAGTTTGCCCCCAACTGTGCCAGTGCCTTACGGGTGGAGGCTACCTGCACATAGGGAACATCCCCTTCGGGAGGAGTCTGGCAGAGGATCACAGCCGCTCCCCGTGCCACAGCATCGGGAATATACTTGTGTCCGTCGGTCACATAGCCCACTACGGCTACAAACAAGTCACCGGGCTGTACTTCCCGAGAGGAATAGCGCACAGCGGTGATCTCTATATTTTCCGTCAAATTACTTCCGAGGATCTCAATGCCCCGGAGGAGTTCTTGTATCTTCATGGTCATATCTCCATTATATCAGTCCAGATCTTTGGTATCTGTAAATGTCACGGTTACGGTCGTACCACGGGGCACCTCTGTGCCCGGCGGGATGCTCTGTTTTGCCCCAAGAACATGCCAAGCGGTGGAATCCGTCCCTTTGGCCTGCAGGTACAGCCCCAGATCGTTGAGAGTGGCTGTGACCTCATTGGCGGTCATGCCCAGCAAGGATGGCACGGTGACCTTATCCTCCGGCATGGAATGATCCGTGTACAGGATCACGGTGGAATAACAGGGTACAGGCTTCCCTGCCTCGGGGATCTGAGAGATCACGTTCTTCCCATCTCCCACAAAACGGCAGTTCAGGTCAAGGGACTTCAGGCGCTGTTCTGCCTCATATTTGCTCAGGTTCTCCAGATCAGGCATGGATACATTGACCCGTTGCCGTTCCTGTCCCTCGTATTGGGGTGCGACCCCTAAGTAGGGCAGAATGTCCTCCAGCACAGCCCCCACTGTGGGAGCGGCCATAACACCGCCGGAAATATACTGTCCCGTAGCGGGGTTGGGGGTATCCAAGGCGATCAGCACCACATAACGGGGATCGTCCATAGGTGCAACCCCTACAAAGGAAACGATCTTATCCTTGGTCATCTGACCGTTCTCCGTCCGCTGATCGGTTTTTTCCGACGTGCCGGTTTTTCCGCCGATGCGGTAGCCTGCCACATTGGCATTCTTGGCAGTGCCTTCGGAAACTACAGATTCCAGAAGTTGGCACATGGTTTCAGAGGTTTCCTCGGAGATCACCTGTCGCAAAACAGTCCTCTCTCCATTATAAACCACATTTCCTTCTTCGTCAAGGATTTGTGAAACGATGTAAGGCTTTAACAAATAACCCCCGTTAACTACGGCGGATATGGCACGAACCATTTGTATGGCTGTGGGCTTCACCGTCTGTCCGAAGGAGGTAGAGATCAGGTAGCTTGTGCCATGGGTCTTGTTGTCCGCAAGATGCGCCTTACTGTGGAAGATCCCCTTGGCTTCCCCGGGGAGATCCACTCCCGTTGTCTCCATGAGCCCGAAGGCCTCGTAATAATCGTATAAGGTTTCCCCACCTGTCCGCAGACCCATGTGGGCAAAGGCAAGATTGCAGGAATTCTGCAAGCTTTGGGCGGTAGTCTGACTGCCGTGACCGGCACTTTTCCAGCAATTGAGGATCTGGGAGCGACCCTCAAATTTCTCCGAGCCACCGCATTGGAAGTGATCCTGCAGGCTGACAGATCCGGAATCCAGTGCCGCCGCCAAGGTCAAGACCTTGAAGGTAGAGCCGGGCTCATAGCCATCGCAAACACAGCGATTGCGCCACTGCTTCAGACGGGCGGTGGCAGTTTTGGAATTATACTCCTGCAAGAGGCTCTCCCGTTCCGGGCTGTCCTCTTCATAGGTCATGGCTCTGGTATACAGCTCCTGCAATTCCTGTTGGCTTCGGCTGTCATAGACCTGCAAATAGTTATTGGGGTCGTAAGCCCCCATAGTGGACATGGCAAGGATCTGTCCCGTTTGGGCATCCATCACTATGCCGAAGGCACCGTTTAGCACATCATAGCGGTCAATGGCATCCAGCATTTGCTTTTCCAAGGCTCGCTGTACGGACAGGTCAATTGTCAGGACAAGATCCTTCCCTGCCTGTGCTTTGTAATAGGTTTCGTAGGAATAAAGCATCTCCGTTTCGTGATTGCCCTTGGTGGTGATCACCGCTCCTGCCGTTCCCTGCAAGGAACGGTTATAGTAGGACTCCAAGCCCTCCGTCCCCACATTTTCCAGATTCACAAAGCCCAGAAGCTGTGCGGCGGCGGTGTCGTTGGGATAATACCGCAGGGAGTCCGGCTCAAGATGGACACCCTTGATATCATACTCAGTGAGAAAGCTCCGTACAGCATCGCAAATGTCCTTGGTCTGCTTGCGTTTGAGGATCTTGTAGCGCATGGAAACATCCTGTGCCTTTTGCAGGATGCTATCCTTCTCCAGATCCAGAAGTCTTGCCAGATTTTCTGCCAGAAATTCCAAATCCACCCCATTCTGTCTCAGCTCCAGAGGATCGAGAAATACATTCTCCACACTGACCGATGCTGCAAGAATGTCCATGTTGCGGTCATAAATACTCCCCCGTTGGGCAGTGACCGTGGTGGAACGGGTCTGATTGGAAATGGCCTTGGCCTCATAATAGGCATGATCCAGAAGCATGACCTTCCCCAAACGCAGACCCAGGATCAGAAACGCCCCGATCCCCAGGGTAGCCATGAGCCATAGGATCCCCTTTCGAATGGTAGTATCGCTTACCTGCTGTGCCTTACGGCGAGACAGCCTCCTTGGTTTCGGTACATCCTGATGCTTCACCCATCCGCCCCCTGAAAGAAGTCTAAAAACATGGGCAGCTGTAAGAAACCGCCCATGCTCTGTTTGTATCTATATATGAGTCCTTAAGAAAAATATTCCTTCATGTCCAGGATCATGGCTCGCAGAGCCCCAAAGATCCCCAGACTGTCTTCCTCCTGTATCTGAGGAATGCTTTCCTCCGGCAGGTCAATGACTTGGATCTGCTCCGGCCGTGCAACATGCATGCCCAGATCCTCCGCACGCTCTGCAACAGCGTCCAGATCGATGGAATTTTCATAATCCATGATCAGTTCATCCTGTCTTTGCTGTAACACCTCACGACGGTGGAGAAGCTCTGCTTCCTCGTTGCGAAGCTCAAACAGGCGCATGGTGCTGAACACCAGACCGAACAGCAGAAGGAAGGCCACAACTGTGGCAACTGCGATCATGGGAGAGCGTCTGCTCACGGGCTTTGCCACGGGAGGATGCTCTTTGCAAGGGTCTGCCGGGAGATGACTCGGCTCTTCGACGGGAATCGGTGCGTAAGCTTCCGAACCTCTGGTATAATATTGTTTCATGCCGAGTCACTTCCTTTCGTTTATAATTTTTCGCACACCCGAAGCTTGGCGCTCCTTGCACGGGGATTTTCTTCCAGTTCCTTTGCACCGGAAACAATGGGCTTGCGGCTGACAAGCTTCACAAGAGGCTTCTTGCCACAGATGCACACAGGGAATTCCGGAGGACAGGTACAGCCCTTGGCGGCGGCTTGCATGGCGTTCTTTACAATGCGATCCTCCAAGGAGTGGAAGGTGATCACTGCCAGTCTGCCACCCTTGTTCAGACGGGAGATGGCCGCCTGCATCATCTTATCCACAGAGCCAAGCTCGTCATTGACGGCAATGCGGATGGCTTGGAAGCTCCGCTTGGCAGGGTGCTGTTTTTCCCGCAAGGCCTGTGCAGGCATGGCAGAGCGGATAATGTCTACCAGCTCCATAGTGGTTTCAATTTCTTTCTGCTCCCGACGTCTGACAATGGCGGAAGCGATCTGGGGGGCATAGCGTTCCTCACCGAAGGTGAAGAGAATGCGCTTCAGCTCCTCCTGAGAATAGGTATTGACCACGTCTGCGGCGGTCAAGGGATCTTCCCGATTCATACGCATGTCCAGAGGGGCATCTGCCATGTAGGAGAAGCCACGACTGCCATCGTCCAGCTGAGGGGAAGAAACACCCAGATCAAAGAGCATGCCGTCAACACCGGGAATGTCCAGATCTGTGAGGATTTGATCGATCTCGCAGAAGTTGGAGTGGACGGTCGTCACTCTATCGGAAAACTCCTGCAAGCGCTTCCCTGCGGCCTCCAGTGCCACAGTGTCACGATCCACACCGATGAGTCTGCCACCATCCAAACGGCGGGCGATCTCATAGGAGTGTCCGGCACCGCCCAGTGTGCCGTCTAAGTAGATCCCATTGGGCTTGATGGCGAGGGCTTCAATGCACTCGTCCAACAGCACCGACTTATGTGAAAATTCCATACTCAGAATCCCAACTCTTTCAATGCTTTCTCAATGGCCTCGGGAGTCAGATGCTGAGGTTCCTCCGCCTCATAGCGATCGGCTGCCCACAGCTCCGCACGACTGCCCAGTCCCAGGAAAATCACATCCTGTTGAATTCCCGCAAAGCTACGCAGGGACTCGGGCAGAAGGAAACGACCCTGCTTGTCCGGCTCACATTCCCAGACATTTGCAAGGAAGAAGCGCAGACTGCGTCCTGTGGTCATGGGAAGGGATTGGAAATGATCCATGACTCTCTGCCATTCCTCAGCGGTATACAGAGTCAGGCAGGCATCCGGTGACTGAGAAATGTAGAATCGCAGTCCCAATTCCTCACGGTATTTGGCGGGAATGATCAGTCTTCCCTTGGCATCCAGCGTATGCTTGTATTGCCCGAACATTTCCTTCACCTCCCGTGATTTTTACTCCATTTTCAGGCATTTCGTGGCATCTTACTCCACTGTATCTATAGTATACTATTTCGAAGACAAAAAATCAATCACTTTTTCGTATTTTCTAAGTATTTTTTCAGGGGAAATTCGCAAAAAATCCCCATCCCTTGCAACTTTTAAACATTTGTTCTATCTTTTGTCCGAAATCTCCCCCTCCCTTGCATAATTTTTCATGTCTGTATTAAAAAAATTGCAGTCCTCCGACCTGTAAAAGGGACGGAGGGCTGTCGGTTTTTTTATTTTATCCCCAACAACGGTACGGCTTTTAAATGGACAACCGGAAATAGCGGTACGACCAATTCCGAAGGTGCGATGCTATGTCGAAGCCGTGACCCCTGCCAAACTGTACACCGATTCCAACCATACAAGCCTACGACTTCCTACATAGCGCCGATCGCTGATCGTCGCTACATATTCTTACGGTTGTTTATACAAGATTGGAAAGCCTCTTGGCTCTCCCGACCGGAGAGCTGTCGCGAGGGGACTGAGAGGATAAAGGAAGCCCTTGAGATCGGTTTGATCCCAAGGGCTGAAGGAGTTTTTACGGTTTTTCCGTTTCCAGATAGGCATATATATCCTCTACGGGTTGGACGCTTTCAAAGATTTCCCTCATAGTTTCCGTGCTCACATGGGCATTCAGCTCATACAGGTAATCTCCGTCTGTCCAGAACCAGATGTGAGTGATCTTCTCCGTCTTTCCCTCGTAGCGGGGGACCTTGCTGTAATCCACCATAAAGTCAAAAATCTCGTGGTTACCAATGGTAAAGGTTTCACAGGATGGGATCGCCCCATCGCTAATACCCTCAAAGTAATAGGCCAAGGTTCCTTTCTCTACCATACTTGTAAGAGTCCTTTGCCTGAATACAATGTTTCTTTCCTGATTGGGGTAATAATCTAACCAAGTGCTTTGGATCTTCCCGTCAAGGCCTTTATCATCGGAAAAGTGGGGATCCCAACAGTCATCTTCATCCCACAAATGACTACCGGGAAGGGATAAGGTGTCTTTGTTTGCAAGAAAGGTTGGAGCCATGAAGATTTCTATCTCGTCGGGAGCATCTTCATTCATAATATAGTCTGAAAAGGAAAGTTCAAAGCGATTGCCCTCTATACGACCATCAGGGGTATAGAATATATGCGAGTCCACTTTTCCTTTCAGATCAAAATTCACCGTGGTATAGGTAGCATAAGTAGCACCTATGAGCAGAGCGGTGATAACCGCCACAGCTAAAACACGGTACAGAATACGAGAACGACTCTTTTTCACAGTTATGTGAGGAAGGGCTAAGTCATCCTCGGCAGGAACGTAGTCAAATTCCTTTTCCATGGAATCCAATAGAGCTTGTTGGAAGGGATTCATATTGTTTCCTCCTTTTCATAAGAATAGGCCAGTAGCTTCTTGGCTCTGGTGATTTGTTTGTGTACGGTGGCCTTTGATCTGTTCAACAGCTTGGCAATGTCCCTTACCTCCAATTCCTGCACGTATCGGAGCGTAAGGACCTCCTTGTATTGTACCGGCAGGGCTTCTATGGCGGCGAGAAGACGGTGATATTCTTCAGAACGGACAAGTTCCTCAAACAAGTCATGAGGATCCGCAAGGGGGAGTTGTTCAATATCCACGGATTTCCACTGCTTCGGCAGTAGATCCAATGCCGCATTTTTTGCCGCTGTCAAAACATAAACACGGAGCATCCGTTCTTCTGTGGGAAGCTTGCGACACTGTCCGGAGATCCGTAGAAACGCAGTCTGCACCGCATCTTCCGCATCTTGTCGGTTATGTAAGACATTTTCAGCTACGAACAGCATTTGTTTTCCGTAGTGATTTACGATCTCTTCTATTTTCCTCTCTGCCACGGGGCACCTCCTTTTCCTTTGATGAGCGCTCTCACCTATATAGACGGTAGAAAAGCTCAATAGTAGACACGAATTTCGCCGAATCCCGAAAATTTATCAATAGATCCTGAAATAAACTTGACTCTCCCTCTGGGAGAGCTGTCGCGAAGCGACTGAGAGGGCAGTAGGCAGTATAGATCGGAACAAGCTTCCGAAGCAAGCACAAATGACTGCCTATCAGGCTACGAAAAAACTCATCATATCGCTAGCCCCTACTGCCCTCTCCGCCCTACGGGCACCTCTCCCGGAGGTAGAGGCAAGTGGTCTGTACGAAACCCAAGCAGGCCGACAAATCGGAATTGGTCAAGCTGATTCACAACAAGCAAAATCAATGTTCCGGACCCACAGCGTGGGGGAATATGATCCGGCACAAGCTAAACTGACACAACAGCTTCCAATAGGGGACAGATAACTAAAGCTTAGCAAAAGGTGGACTTGTATCATATTCCTCCACCGGCGTGGGAGTAAGCACCCATTGTAAAGGCACAAGCTACCGACAATCGACACGGAACAGGAAAACGACTTGAGCGGAGCGCCGGGGTGGGGTCCGGGGAAGGGCGGTTATTTCCGAGGTGAACGGGGACGAAGCCACAAGGGTACCGAAAGGAAATCGTTCAGCGCCTTCCCCGGGTGGCTTCTTTGGTTACTTTCTTGCCGAAACAAGAAAGTAACGCCTCCCGGCAGGGGGCACAGTCATTCAGAGCCAACAAGGTAACCGTATATCAACGCAGAAAGGTGATTCAGACAAAGCAAGCCAAGAAGCCATTTCAGAAGCACGCACTTCCTGCACCGGCAAGCTGGGGGCAGCTTGCCCTACGACCGGAGAGTACGGATTACATAAATTTTTGCGTAACAGCAGTGCCATCAATTTCCCGGTGGAACTACCTAATCCGTTCCGTTTTCAGAGCCACACAAGTCTGCTCCTTCGGAGACGGCAAGCTGGGGGCAGCTTGCCCTACGCGCAGTGCGTTCCTTCGTGGAAAGATTTGAGCGTATCTGCAATGCCTGCACCGGGCGATGGCATGACATCGCCCCTACAGAATGTTGTGTAAGTTGACAAATTGAACGTTTGTAAAAAGAGCGATAAATCGGAATTTGATTGTCGATAGCGAAACTTTCCACTGTCAACTATCAACTGTCAACCGGCCATAGTCTGTGTCATTGCTCCTGCTGATAAAAAAGCTCCCTGCCGATTTTGGGTCGGTAGGGAGCTTTAAAAGTTTTACTTGGGTTCTTCGTCGATCATTTCCTGGGTGACTTCGGATTCGGGCCAGGCGTTGACGGTGTAGTCGCGGTAGAGATCCAGACCGGAGCCGGCGGGGATCAGCTTACCGATGATGACGTTCTCCTTCAGGCCGATGAGGTGGTCGATCTTGCCCTTGATGGCGGCATCGGTCAGGACACGGTTGGTCTCCTGGAAGGATGCAGCGGACAGGAAGGAGTCCGTTGCCAGAGAAGCCTTGGTGATACCCAGCAGAATGAGGGTGCTGGTTGCGGGACGGAGTTCGGTCTCGCCTGCGGCGATACGGCGCTCGATCTCTTCGTTGGCATCCTCGAATTCCTGCACATGGATGTCGGTGCCGCTGAGGAGGTCGGTATCACCGGGATCCTCAACACGGACCTTGCGCATCATCTGACGGATGATGACTTCGATGTGCTTATCGTTGATGTCAACGCCCTGCTGACGGTACACTTCCAGAACAGCCTGAGTCAGGTAGTTCTGAACAGCCTCGACACCGGAAATTGCCAGAACCTCGTGGGGGTTCAGTGCGCCTTCGGTGAGAGGATCGCCCTTGCGGACAGTGTCGCCGTCCTTAACCTTCAGACGGACGGAGTAGGAGATCTGTACGGGTTCGGAAACCATGTCCTCGCCCTTGACCGCAATGGTACGCAGGGAGGTCTTGGTATCGTCGTTGATCTCTACGATGCCATCGCAGGGAGCGATGACAGCGGTCTTCTTGGGCTTACGAGCTTCGAAAAGTTCTTCAACACGGGGAAGACCCTGAGTAATATCGTTACCTGCAACACCGCCGGTGTGGAAGGTACGCATGGTCAGCTGAGTACCGGGCTCACCGATGGACTGTGCGGCAATGATACCGACAGCTTCGCCGGGGTTAACCAGCTCGGAGGTGGCCAGGTTCATACCGTAGCACTTGGCGCAGACGCCTCTGCGGGCACGGCAGTTCAGGACGGTACGGGCATAAACACTGTGGACGCCGTGCTCTTCCAGCATCTTGGCGTCGGCTTCGGTCATCATGCGGGTGTTGGGGATCAGAACCTCGCCGGTTGCGGGATCCAGAACATCTTCCACAGAGAAACGACCACGGATACGGGCGGCGAAGGACTCGATGACACGGTCGCCATCCAGAACCTCTGCCAGACGGAGGCCACGCTTGGTGCCACAGTCATAGTCACGGATAATAACTTCCTGAGAAACGTCAACCAGACGGCGGGTCAGGTAACCGGAGTCAGCGGTACGCAGAGCGGTATCGGTCAAGCCCTTACGTGCGCCTCTGGAGGAGATGAAGTACTCCAGAACGGACAGACCTTCACGGAAGTTTGCCTTGATGGGAATTTCGATGGTTCGACCGGTGGTATCTGCCATCAGACCGCGCATACCTGCCAGCTGACGGATCTGCTTCATGGAGCCACGAGCACCGGAGTCCGCCATCATGAAGATGGGGTTGTAGGTGTCCAGATTATCCTTCAGTTCCTTGGTAACGTCTTCGATGGTTTCCTTCCACTTATCAACGATCAGACGGTAGCGTTCGTCGTTGGTGATCATACCACGCTTGTACTTACCTTCGATCTTGACTGCCTCTGCTTCAGCGGCGGCAACCAGGGTGTACTTCTTCTCAGGAATTGCCATATCTGCAATGGAAACAGTGATAGCGCCCTTGGTGGAGTACTTGTAACCCAGAGCCTTGACGCGGTCGAGCATCTCGGTGGAGGTAGTAAAGCCGTGCTTACGGATGCACTTGTCAATGATAACGCCCAGCTTGCTCTTGTCAACCAAGAAGCTGACTTCCAGATCGAAGAACTTCTCGGGATCGTTGCGATCCACGAAGCCCAGATCCTGAGGAATGGGCTCGTTGAAGATCAGACGGCCTACGGTAGCGTCGATGAGCTTGTACTGCATCTCGCCGTTGATTTCCTTGCCGTAGCGAACACGGATGGGAGCATGGAGACCGATGATGCCGTTGGAGTAGGCAGTAATGGCCTCGTCCACGGTAGAATAAGCGTGCTTGGGCTTGTACTTGGGAGGATTCTTCTTGCCGGTCTTGGCATCCTCGATGGCAGCTGCCACAAGGTCGCCGTCTACAAACTGCTCTGTGGGCAGATCGTAGTCACCTGCATCGGTAACCCAAACTTCCTCTGCACCCTTCTCTGCCTTGCCGATGCGGACATAGGTCAGATAGTAGGTGCCAAGGATCATATCCTGAGTAGGAACGGTAACGGGCTTGCCGTCCTGAGGACGGAGCAGGTTATTGGCAGAGAGCATGAGCATACGTGCTTCTGCCTGTGCCTCTGCGGACAGAGGAACGTGAATAGCCATCTGGTCGCCGTCAAAGTCGGCGTTAAATGCGGTACAGCAGAGGGGATGGAGCTTCAATGCACGGCCTTCCACCAGCACAGGCTCAAAGGCCTGAATGCCCAGACGGTGGAGGGTAGGCGCACGGTTCAGCATAACGGGGCGATCCTTGATGACCTCTTCCAGTGCGTCCCAAACAGCAGGAGCGCCCTTGTCGATCATCTTCTTGGCAGCCTTGACATTCTCGGGAGGACCGTCGTTCTCCAGCAGACGCTTGATGACGAAGGGCTTGAACAGCTCGATTGCCATTTCCTTGGGGACACCGCACTGATAGAGCTTCAGTTCGGGTCCGACAACGATAACGGAACGACCGGAGTAGTCGACACGCTTACCCAGCAGGTTCTGACGGAAACGCCCCTGCTTACCCTTGAGCATGTCGGACAGGGACTTGAGGGCACGGTTGCTGGGGCCGGTAACAGCTCTGCCACGGCGACCGTTGTCAATGAGGGCGTCAACAGCTTCCTGGAGCATGCGCTTTTCATTACGGATAATGATGTTGGGAGCGCAGAGCTGGATGAGCTTCTTCAGACGGTTGTTACGGTTGATCACACGGCGGTACAGGTCGTTGAGGTCGCTGGTAGCGAAACGACCGCCGTCCAACTGCACCATGGGGCGCAGTTCGGGAGGAATGACAGGCAGTACGTCCATGATCATCCACTCAGGACGGTTGTTGGACATACGGAAGGACTCGACCACTTCCAGACGCTTGATGATACGAAGCTTCTTCTGACCGCTGACATTCTTCAGCTCGGTACGGAGCTTCTCGGACAGTTCGTCCAGATCGATCTCCCGCAGGAGCTTCTTGATGGGCTCTGCACCCATGTCGGCCTGGAATTCATCTTCGAAGGCCTGGCGGTTGTGGCTGTATTCCTTCTCGGTCAGGATCTGACCCTTGGTCAGATGGGTCATTCCGGGATCGGTGACGATATAGCTGGCGAAGTAGAGAACCTTCTCCAGTGCGCGGGGGGTGATGTCCAGCAGGTGGCCGATACGGGAGGGATTGCCCTTGAAGTACCAGATGTGGCTGCAGGGAGCGGCCAGCTCGATAGAGCCCATACGCTCACGGCGCACCTTGGCACGGGTGATCTCGACACCGCAGACTTCACACTTGGTACCCTTGTAGGAAACCTTCTTATACTTACCGCAATGGCATTCCCAGTCCTTGGTAGGTCCAAAGATCTTTTCGCAGAACAGTCCATCGGGTTCGGGTTTCAGGGTACGATAATTGATGGTCTCAGGCTTCTTGACTTCGCCACTGGACCACTCACGGATCATATCCGGCGAAGCAATGCCGATCTTAATTGCGCTAAAAATCTTATCGCTCATAGTCTTCCCCTTCCTTAATCCTCATCCTCGTAAGACTCGTAGTCATCGGAGGAATCTTCAATATAGTCGGCAGATTCAATATCTGCTTCTGCATCGATGTCAAATCCGCTTTCCAGCACCTCGGAGGAGTCCACACGGATCTCTTCTCTGTGCTCTACGGGCAGATCATCGTCTTCACTGCTGTCTCTGAGGGTGACTTCCTGACCTTCTTCATCCAGAACACGGATATCCAGACACAGGGACTGGAGTTCCTTGACCAGAACGCGGAAGGACTCAGGCACACCGGACTTGGGGATGTTGTAGCCCTTGACAATGGCCTCGTAGGACTTCACACGACCGGTCACGTCGTCGGACTTGACGGTGAGGATCTCCTGGAGGGTGTATGCGGCACCGTAGGCTTCCAGTGCCCAAACTTCCATTTCGCCGAAACGCTGACCGCCGAACTGAGCCTTGCCGCCCAGAGGCTGCTGGGTAACCAGACTGTAAGGGCCGGTGGAACGGGCATGGATCTTGTCGTCGACCAGATGGTGGAGCTTGAGGAAGTAGGGATAACCGACAGTAACCAGATTGTCGAAGGGTTCGCCGGTACGGCCGTCGTAGAGGAGGGTCTTGCCGTCTTCACGGAGGCCTGCCAGCTTCAGGGTCTCACGGATGTCCTTCTCGTCTGCGCCGTCGAAGATGGGGGTAGCCACCTTCCAGCCCAGAGCATGGGCAGCGTAGCCCAGGTGGACTTCCAGAACCTGACCGATGTTCATACGGGAGGGAACGCCCAGGGGGTTCAGGACGATATCCAGAGGAGTGCCGTCGGGGAGGAAGGGCATATCTTCCTCAGGCAGAACGCGGGATACGACACCCTTGTTGCCGTGGCGACCTGCCATCTTATCGCCGACAGAGATCTTTCTCTTCTGGGCGATGTAAACACGAACGACCTTGTTAACACCGGGAGCCAGATCGTCACCGTTCTGACGGGTGAAGACCTTAACGTCAACAATGATACCGGCCTCGCCGTGGGGAACCTTCAGAGAGGTGTCACGGACTTCTCTTGCCTTCTCACCGAAGATGGCACGCAGGAGGCGCTCTTCGGCAGTCAGCTCGGTCTCGCCCTTGGGAGTGACCTTACCGACCAGGTAGTCACCGGACTTGACCTCTGCACCGATGCGGATGACGCCGTCTTCGTCCAGATCCTTCAGAGCATCTTCACCGGCATTGGGAATGTCACGGGTGATCTCTTCCGGTCCGAGCTTGGTGTCACGGGCTTCGGTTTCATATTCTTCAATGTGGATGGAGGTGAAGACGTCCTCACGAACCAGACGTTCGTTCAGGAGAATGGCGTCCTCGTAGTTGTAGCCTTCCCAGGTAACGAAGCCGATGAGGACATTCTTACCCAGAGAGATCTCGCCCTGAGAGCAAGCGGGGCCGTCGGCAATGATCTGCTCGTCCACAACACGCTCGCCCACATCGACGATGGGACGCTGGTTGACGCAAGTACCCTGGTTGGAACGGGCAAACTTGGTCAGGGGGTAATCCTTGGTCTCGCCGTTGTCGTAACGGATGGAGATGTTATTGGCGGAAACACGGGTAACGGTGCCTTCGCCCTGAGCCTTCAGGCAGACTTCGGAGTCCACTGCGCACTTGCGCTCGATGCCGGTGGCAACGATGGGAGCTTCGGTGACCATGAGGGGCACAGCCTGACGCTGCATGTTTGCACCCATGAGGGCACGGTTTGCGTCGTCGTTCTGCAGGAAGGGGATAAATGCGGTAGCGATGGAGGTCATCATCTTGGGGGAAACATCCAGGAAGTCGATGCGTTCCTTGTCCACGGCGATGATCTCGTCACGGTGACGGCAGGTCACACGCTTGTTGACCAGGCAGCCATCCTCGTCCAGAGGCTCCTTGGCCTGTGCGATGTAGTAGTCATCTTCCACATCGGCGGACATATAGACGAATTCGTCGGTAAGATGGGAATTGACATACTTGCCGTTCTCGTCGTAGATTTTCTCGATCTTGCGGTAGGGAGCTTCCACAAAGCCGTACTCGTTGATGCGAGCGAAGCTGGACAGGTAGTTGATCAGACCGATGTTGGGACCTTCGGGAGTCTCGATGGGACACATACGGCCATAGTGGCTGTAGTGAACGTCTCGAACGTCGAAGGATGCACGCTCACGGCTCAGACCGCCGGGGCCAAGAGCAGAGAGACGACGCTTGTGGGTCAGCTCAGCAAGGGGGTTATTCTGATCCATGAACTGGGACAGGGGGGAGGATCCGAAGAACTCCTTGATGACCGCAGTCACGGGACGGATGTTAATGAGGCTCTGGGGGGTCATGTTCTCCTGAACGGTCATACGCTCACGGATCACACGCTCCAGACGGGTGAAGCCTACACGGAACTGGTTCTGCAGCAGCTCACCCACGCAACGGAGACGGCGGTTGCCCAGATGGTCGATATCGTCCACAGAGCCGACACCGTATGCCACGCAGTTCAGGTAGTTGATGGAAGCCAGAATGTCTTCCTTGGTAATATGCTTGGGCTGCAGACGATCCATGTTCTTGGCGATCTCTACTTCCCACTGCTCGGGAGTCAGGTTCATGTCCAGAAGCTCAAAGAGGGCTTCACGGCTGACGTTCTCCTGAATGCCGTATTGGGCGGGATCGAAGTCGACGAAGTTCTTCATATCAACCACATAGTTGGAGAAGATCTTGCGCTCCTTGCCGTTGACCATGAGGATGGCATCACAAACACCACGAGCGGAAATTTCCTTGGCTCTCTCACGGCTGATGACTTCGCCGGGCATAGCCAGGATCTCGCCGGTACGGGGATCGACGATGGGCTGAGCCACTTCCTGACCCTCCAGACGGGTCCAGATGTCCATCTTCTTGTTGAACTTATAGCGACCCACACGGGAAACATCGTAACGGCGGGCATCGAAGAACAGAGCGTCGATGTGACTTCTTGCACTTTCCTCGGTGGCAGGTTCGCCGGGACGCAGGCGCTTGTAGATCTCGATCAGGCTGCCGCGAGCGGTCTTAACGCTGATGCGATCCTTCTTGTCCTTCTTGTCGCGGAATTCCTTGGCATCCTTCTCATCGTCCTTCTCGATGGTGGCCTTGATACGCTCATCATCGCCGAACATGGCAAGGATCTCTTCATCGGACTCCACGCCCAGAGCGCGGATCAGATAGGTAATGGGGAGCTTGCGGTTCTTGTCAATACGGACGGAGAAGACATTCTGCAGGTCAGTCTCATATTCCAGCCATGCGCCACGGTAAGGAATGACAGTGGCGGTGTAGGTATGCTGGTTGGCCTTGTCCACTGCATCACCGTAGTACATACCGGGGCTACGAACGATCTGAGATACAACAACACGCTCTGCACCGTTGATGACAAAGGTGCCGCTGTTGGTCATCATGGGGAAGTCGCCCAGGAAGATGGGATCGGTGGTGAAATGGCCTGTTTCCTTGTTCAGCAGCTTTGCAACGACCTTAATGGGTCTTGCATAGGTAGCATCACGCTCTTTGCACTGCTCAACGGTGTACTTGGGCTTATCCTCGATGGTGTAATCCAGGAAGGACAGCTCCCACTTGTCGGAGTAGTCGGTGATCTTTGCGATGTCGTGGAAAACTTCACGCAGACCTTCGTTCAGGAACCAATTGTAGGAATCACGCTGGATCTTCAGCAGATTCGGCATGGGCATGAGTTCCTGATACTTGGCATAGCTCTTGCGTTCGGTTTTGCCGAACTTGACGTCCTTGATTTCCATATGGGGTCATCACAGCCTTTCTCGTTTAGTCATGAAATGTTGTGTTGCTTACTAGATGATACACACGGATGCGTTTAGAGTTTTTCGCCCTGCCCTCTTGCATTTTGCAGACCTTGTGTGGTATACTATCAATGTCAAGATGGGGAAATGGGCGGCACTACCGCAGTATAGGTTACAATTTTATCACAAAATTCCTCATTCGTCAATATATTTTCAAAAAATAAACAGGCATGATTTGAAGTTTTTTTCAAATCATGCCTGCTTTTTCTTTCATAATCTTAAATTTCCGCCATTTTTCTGGCTCTGTGCTTGGCAACATAAACCAGACAGCCGGCAAAGACCGCAAGGAAGCCGATAATGTAGAAAATACTGGTACCTGCCCCACCTGTGGGAGGAAGCTCAGGGCCGTAGGTGTTGACCACACGGAGATCCACGATGCCCAAATTCTCATCGGCGGTGGAGGACTCGTCCTCCCCCACAGCAGTAACGGTCAAACTGCCTACCTGTCCCCGATCTGTGAGCTCCGCAGACAGAGACAGCTCCAAGGCACGATCCAGGAGCTTGTAGCCGTTAGCGGTTTTGGTTTCCTCCAGGAAATACTTACCGGGAGCAAGCCCGTAGACCTTGAGTCTGCCCTCGTCATCGGTGACCAGAGAGCTTGCCATACGATCATCATCCACCCAGGATGCCACCGTGCCCTTTTCACGGAGGAGAAGATACTTTCCCCCTTCGTTCCGCATGATGAATTCCACACCGGTAACAGGAAGCTGGGTGCTGACATCCACCTTGCTGATCTGCAGACCGTAGGTGAAGATGGTAGCACGGGAAATGGCGGTACAGCCCAGAGGCCCTATCCCCGTTCCCTTCCATTGGGGATTACTGGAATATTCCAGATAGGATTCCGTCACGTTTCCGGGATTGCCAAGAACAGCTCGGGGACCCAGAGTGACATTGTAGGTCAGCAGGATGCACTGTTCGGCGGTGAGATCGCTGATCTTCTTCAGGTTCAGGCAGGTGGCGGTAATGCAACCGTCCTCTTCCTCAAGGGTGAAATACTTGCTGAGATCTCTGCCGTCGGAAGTCTCCAGGGTGATCTTTGCAGAGTCTGCCTCGTAGATCAGGCCCACACCAAGCTGCTCCGTCAGACGGAAGTAGTAGGTGGAATAGTCCATATAGTCATTGGCAAGATAGATCTTTGTCATCGAAGTGATCTGCTGGCCGATGCCACAGTGAAGTGTGCTAGTCCAGAAGACCTCCCCGGGAGTGGTGAGCTTCTTTTCCAAGGTGGGAGAAACCGCAGTGGCAGAAGCTCCCGTCAGGCAAAGACCGGAAATCATACACAGCAGGATGATGTAAGACAATATTCTCTTCAGCATGCAGTCCCTCCTTTCTGATTTTTAGTCGTACTCTATTCAATCATACTCCTGTAAGAAAATTTTGTCAAGTGGTTTTCTTTCATTTCCTCGGATTTTTTCGCAAATGGAAGATATTACCCTTTGTTTGCAGGACATATGTTCTGCAATCAGGGAATTTCGATTTTATGCCTTGGTTTGTCACAAACGGAGGAAAGGGTCGCCGATAGTCCACACAAATTGTCGTTAACTCTTACAAGTCGGTGGCTTTTTCTCTCCCTCACCCGACCCGGAGCTCCCTCGTCCCCTATGTTGGGAATAAAAAAACGGAAGACGCTCCTTTGGGGGAGGTCTTCCGTTGATTTTTTGGTTGTTCTTCCTCGTGGTGTCATTTATCGCTTTGGATTTGGTTACAGCGGACAACGATGCGGTTGGCGCCGCTGTAGGTGCAGGTGAACAAGGTCAAATCATACGTACCGTCCGTAAGCTCCGGGATGCAGGTGGGAGGGAGGGTCTCTCTGTGTACCACTTCGTATTCCGTGTTCACGCCGTTGATGTCCACAAAGGAGATCCGATCGCCCATTGCCAGAAGGCTGAGCTTGCCAAAGTGACGGGTATAATTATGTGCCATAAGCACCAGATTGCCATTGTCCACTGTACCGTAATAGTAGCAGGGGGAGCGGAGGAGCTTGTCATAGTCCCAATCCGCCATAAGAGGAAGCTCGATCTTAATGGTAGGCATGGAGATGTAGCCGATATAGCTCTCTCCATCCACCTCCATAGCGGGCATGGTAGGCTCGGTGGGCTCGACTTCCTCCTCAGAGGGAAGAGTTTCCTCGGGGATCCACAGAGTGTCTACAGAAGACGGTTCCGTTTCCGTAGCTTCCTCGGGAGCCTCGGTCTGTTGTGCCTCGATCTGATGAACCAGAAGAGACAGGCGATTTTCTGCCACCAAACCTGCCCGCTCGTCCTCCAGATGGTTGTGATACATCCAAATACCGGAGGTCAGAAGCATCAAAACTCCCAGGATCATCATGCACAAACCCAGCTTACGGCTCATGGTCATCCTTCTTTCTACGGAAGAACAGGAAGGCGCCCATAAACAGGGTGCCGGAACCCAGTACTGCCAAGAAGGCTACAGGCCACTTCAGCTGACCGGTATCAGGGGCTTCTTCATCCGGCTCGGTAGGCTCGGTAGGATCAGTGGGTTCTGTGCCACCGGGGCGCGAGGTGGTAGGCTCCGGCTCCGTAGGCTTAGTCGGCTCCGTAGGCTTGGTGGGTTCTGTAGGATCGGTGGGATCGGTGGGATCGGTAGGATCCGTGGGATCGGTGGGATCGGTAGGATCCGTAGGATCGGTAGGATCCGTAGGGTCGGTAGGATCCGTAGGATCGGTAGGATCCGTAGGATCGGTAGGATCCGTGGGATCGGTAGGACCGGTGGGATCGGTAGGATCCGTGGGATCGGTAGGATCCGTGGGATCGGTAGGATCGGTAGGATCCGTGGGATCGGTAGGATCGGTAGGAGGCTGGGGATCTTTGTCCAGCTCCGGCTTCACAGAAGCATCCAGATCATAGATATACGTTCCGCGATCATAGTAAGGCAGGGTCACCAGAAGAGGAGTAATATCATGGAAGCCCTCACTGCTCTCTGCCTGAAGCACCAAGTAAACACCCTGTTGCAGGTCGGTAAAACGGACATGCCCCTCTGCATCGGGATAGGCGATGGTACCGCTAAGGTCATAATGCTCCACAAACTTGATCATAAGGGCGGGGAGATTTTTGTCCTTAACGTTAAGGATCAGCTCATCATCCACCACACGGCGGTAGCAATACTGTCCGTCCTTTTCCTGAATGTAGCCCACACGGATGATGCACAAAGAACCGTCTGTAATGGGCTTGCCGGCATAGCGGATGCTGAGATCCACAGAGCATTTCCGATTCAGATCCGGCCGTTCCACAGCAAAAGCAGGAAGGCAGATGCCAAGCAGTATCCCTAAAACTATCAGTAGGGAGAATATTCTGTTTTTCACCATTCATCCCTCCAGTTATATCTACGCTTGGGGATCAAGACCCAGATCAGCAATAACAGCAACATGGGAACCGCCACAAGGGGGGCGACCACAACGGGTTTGATCACAATGGCTTCCGATATAATATGATGTACCAGCTCTTCCTCGGGATTTTCCACACGATGTCCACGAACCAAAAGTCTGTGTGTATTGATGCCGTAGGGTGTGCAGGTAAAAAGTGTAGCGTAATCCTTCCCTTTTTCGATCATAAGGGAATCCACTTCCGTAGGCTCCACAATGAGGATCTGATCCACCTCATAAGTCAGGAGCTCATCCAGAATGCGGAAGTAAAAGAGATCTCCTTCCCTCAAGCGATCAAGATTGGTAAACAGCTTGGCACTGGGCAATCCGCGGTGACCGGAAACAACACAGTGGCTACCCTCCCCACCTACAGGGAGGCTGGACCATTCCAAATGTCCAATGGCAACCTGCAGAACAGACTCCTCTGTGCCGTGATACAGGGGCAGGGACACATTGATGCTTGGGACTTCCACATAACCCATAACACCGGTGCCGGTAATGTTCAGCAATCCGTTGTACTGAGCCTGCTGTTGGGGGGTGACGGTGTAACCGTTGGTGCGATAAAGAAGGCTGCGGTTATAGGCCTCAGCCGCCTCCAGCAAACCGGCATATTCGTCCTCGTCCAGTTCTTCGATGAGGTTGACATAGTCGGTAATGACACGGGATTGGTGCATGGAATTCCACCAGTCACTGAAAGAAGGATACAGCAGTAAGGACAGGCCTACGACCAGCACCAGAATGAGCAAAATTGTAGAAATATGCTTCTTCATAGTCCTCTCCTTACTTCTGCGTTCCTTAGGGGGGGTATCCCCCTCAGGGCCGAAGCCCTGAGGGGAGATAAAAAAGATCAACTTATGCGTTAGCGCTCATGCGCTTCTTGCTGACCAGCAGAACAACTGCTGCCAGAACCATGAGGCCGCCGAGGGTGTAGAAGATCTTGGTGCCGATGCCACCGGTGGAGGGCAGCTCAGTACCGGCCTTGTTGACGATAGTCACACGAGCGATGCCGTCTTCTTCAACAGCACCGGCGTAATCGTAGGACTCGGTCTCCTTGTTCCAAGTGATGGTGACTTCCAGTTCCTTGGTCAGGATGTTGAATCCTTCGGGAGCCTCGATTTCCTTGATGACATAGGTGCCTTCGCCCAGACCTTCGAAACGGAGAGTACCGTCTTCAGCGACAACGCCGGTAACGGTCTTCTCTTCAGTGGTCTCAATGAAGTCAACCTCAGTGGTCTTGGTGTACTTAACAGTCTCGCTGACATACTTGGTCTTGTCAACGGGAGCGCCATTGATGGTGCTGTTGGGATCGGTGGTGGTGTAGGAGCCGTCGGTCAGCTTCCAGTAGATGCCGTTCTCGTCCTTGGTGAAGACGTCGTACTCGTAACGAACAATGTTCATGGACTCGCCGGTGAGGGTAAACTTTGCACCTTCCAGACGGTTGCCCAGGGGATCGGTCTTGACGATCTCGAGAGCGGTGGTGTAGGTCTTGGTCTCTTCGGAGCCGGTCTCGCCGGTGGGATCATTAGTCAGGTCTTCCTCGGTGGGCTCGTTCTCGCCTTCGCAATCGACAGTGGGATCGTCGGAGTACTCGAGCTTTACGGTGTTGGTGTTAGCTTCGGTGTAGATAACTGCGTCCTCGTTCAGCTTTGCGGTGTAGGAAACAATGATGGGATCGCCAACGAACTCAGCGGTGTTGTACTGGATGAAGTTGTTGAAAACAACACGCAGCTCGGTGGTGCCGTCTTCCTTATTGGTCTCGGTGACGGTGTAGTCAACACCCTCAACCAGAGTCTTGTCACCAACGGTGATGACCATATCTTCGTTGTAGGACAGGCCCTTGGACATGGTATCCTTAACAATGAAGTAGAACTTGTCGTAGCCGGTCATGTCGGGAACAGCGGACTCGATGACGAAGGTCACATCGTCGCCGATGGAAGCTTCGTTGACATCGGTACGGTCCTCGGTGGTGCCGAGATCGCCGTCTTCGTCGATTTCCTTCTCAATGGGGGGCTTTTCAGCCTTGACCTGGATCTCAACATCGGGAACAACGGTATCCAGCATCAGAGCGGAAACGGGCTTGACATGGTCGCCCTGAGCAGTGTTGTCCTCAATGACATAGTAGCCGAGGGGCAGGCCGGTGAACTGGAAGCCACCATCAACAGCCCTGCCGGTGTAGGGAGCAGAGGTAACTGCTTCCAGAACTGCGGTAGCGAATGCATAGAGGTCTTCTTCTGCGCCGATGTGAGCAACAACTTCGGTGGTGAAGTCGGGATCGTTCTTATTCAGACCATAGCGAGCTGCATAGAAGTCAGCCAGGTTTGCGGGTACGGAGTAGTCGTAGGTGGTGATTTCGCCGTTCTCGTCGGTGAAAGCCTTCAGGTCGAGGACCTTGTATGCTGCAAAGGTCTTCTTGGATGCGTCGACATTGTCGCTGTTTTCGATGAAGATGCTACCGGAATCGGCTGCAATTTCATCCAGAGCAAATGCGGGGAGAGCCATGACAAAGATCATAGCCAGGGCCAACAGAATGCTGGCAAAACGAGTGAATTTCTTCATGATTTGTTTTTCCTTTCTTAATTTAGATTTTTTGGGGTTGCGAAGGGATTTGCGAGGGTAGTTGCGAGGGGATTTGCGAGGGTGGTTGGTGGTTGGGGGACGGTTAGAACGGCAACATATCCCCCTTTCTGCGCTTGTTCTTCCTGTTATACATGAGGAGGACGCCTGCCAGAGAGGTCAAGAGCGCACCACCCATTGTATATAAGAGTAATCCTTCGCCGCCGGTTGAGGGCAGCTCGGTAGCGGGTGCGTTGGCAACCCTGACCGTGGTCGACTCACCGTCAAGAATTTCCACACGCACACCGGTAACAGGCATTCCGCCGTTGATGGAGATCTGAGTGGTCTCCCCTTCGTAGAAGGCCTGATAGCCGGACACGGCAGTTTCCACGACAACATAGTAGGAATTGCTGTCGGGGAGGACGATATCGGTGAAAGTACCCTTCCACTGACCATCCTTGTTCAGTGTGACTTCCTGAATGAAGGTCACTTCGGTGGTATGACTACCACCTTCTCCCGTGGTTTCCTCCACCAGATAGAGGCGGAAGGAAATGGGATTCATAATATCGGGGTTGACCCCCTCCCAGAGCTTTTCAATGGGGATATCCGTTGTGGGACAGCGGTTGGTGATGACCGTACCGGTGTAGGTAGGATCTTCGGGCTGCTCCGGCTCTGTGGGCTCGGTAGGTTCTGTAGGCTCGGTTTCCTCAGGCTCAGAGGGCTGAGGCTCTGTGGGAGGCTCCGTAGGCTCGGTTTCCTCGGGGATGGTATCTCCGCCCAGATACATATAATCTACACGGAGGATATCTGCCCAGAGGTCATAGCCGTTGACCTCAAAGCCGATCTTAGTCACATTTCCGCTGATTCCCAGGGCTTCGGTGGAGAAGCTCTGGAACTTGCCGTTGGTGGGCTGTACCTTACCCAGATCGATCTCATGAAGGACACCGTCCACCGTGAGGCGGAGGGTCAAGTCTGCGGGATCGTACATAGAGCCTTCCGGAGTCATGGCGATCTCGAAGTGATCCGTGGGAGAAATGGTGTAAGGGGTATCGGGGGTATATTCCACAATGGTGTAGGTGTTGTAGACATAGCTCAACACCAGATTGCCACCTTCGGTATAGGGAGCAATGTTCTGACCAACGGGGTCACCCATGGAGGTCTGTCTGGACTGTGACCAGCCCGGAGCAGGTTTGGTGGCAGTGTCAAAGGGGAGGTACAGACTGTCGGGAGCGATCACAGAGGGAGTGGCTCTTGTGGATTTGCTCCGTACCAGCTTGCGCTTTGCTGTTTCCTCCGCTACAGGCTCTGCCAGAACAGCGGATACCACATCGTCCGGATCCGGGCCGATTTGGATCTGTGCCATCTGACCGTTGTAGGTCACGATGAAGCCGCCGTTGTTGACCTCGCGGATGTAATAGTGATAGCCTTCCTCGGGCTTGACCAGTCCGCTGAAGATCTCTGCCCAGCCGTTTTGCTGATCCAGAGTCACGGTGCTGATCAGGGTAGCCTGACCGCCGTCATCGGGAGCTAAGTACAGCTCCACCTCAACAGGTACGATCTTATGGGAGGCCACATTGTCGCCCCAGATCTTTCTGACAGGGATCGCAACCTTTTCTTCCTCCGGGATGAGGGTATTGGTAATACGCCAGCCGTCACTCTCGGTATAAACAGGGATCTCTGTTTCGACCAATTTGTAGACGGTAAAGGTGGCACCGTTGTTCTCATGGTCATTGGCTGTGCCGTAGCCGTTGGCATTCAAGGCCTGGAAGTAACGCTTGGTAGTACCGTTCTGCAATCCGTAGAACTTGCCCGCAGTGGTCATATTCATCAGGGAATTGGCAGTGGTAGCGGAGCCCTGTCGGAAGGTGCGCTGGGCACCGGATACCGTCAGGTTCAAGTATCCGCCGGTACCGCTCTTCAGATAGAAACCGCTTCCGCTTGCCGTAGCGGTCCAGACATAAGGCTGATTGACATCGGTGGTAGCAAGGGCGCTTGCGGAGCTTACGGTCAATGCCAGCTTATCTCCGTCTGCCGTTGCCAGTGCATTGTTTCCTGTGATCAGGAGGTATTTCTGTCCGGTTTCAAAGGCCGTTGCCTTTACCCACTCGTAGTCGTAGGTGACCTTGGTGTCTTCTACCTTATACTGGGTGTAGCTGACCTTGTAACCGGGAGGTGCATCGATTTCCTGAATGGTGTAGATGATCTTGTTTCCGTCGGCGTCCTTTTCGGGAAGCTCGGAGAAGTGTCCCGTCCAGTGATTGTTGTCGCCCAGAGTCAGGACGCGATCCGTAGGCTGTCCGTTGGCAAGGAGTCTAACCTGAATGGGATCATGGTTCTGAGGATCTTCTTCCTCCCAGATCTTTTCCATGTAGACCTTCAGGTCACCGCCAACATAGGCCTCGTTGTAAACATCCAGAGAGATCAGAGAGCCGTTTTCGGAAACCTTGTAGGCATCGGCGAAGATCCATTCATCGTCCTCGGAGTTCAGGAGGATGACCGTAGGTTCGCCGTCGCCTGCCAGATCCAAACGGATCACATACTTGGACATATCCGGGTAGCCCGGATGGTCTATGGGTTTATCAGGTGGCTTGATCTCTTTGATGTAATAGGTTCTGCCTGCCATCAGGCCGGAGCAGTAAATGTAGCCGTTTTCATCAGTGGTGAAGCTGGTGGGGTGGGAGGTACTGCCGTCCTCTTCTACGACCATCATATTGGCTAACTGGGTGCATTCGGGATCGGTAAAGATCTGGAATTCCGCACCCTTCAGAAGGTTCATACCCTTGGCATCACGCTTGATGATCTGCAGTTCATACATAGGAGCAATGTTGAAGTAAATGGCACAGTTGGAAAGAGAAGAGCCACGCTCCATGTAGTAAACCTTCAGAGTGTGCATTTCGCCGGGTGTGATATCCATAAGATTGGTGGTGGTAACACCACTGTTACCGGAGACACCGGGCATGAAGTTGTTGTCGGGATTTGCGGTGTTTTCTGCCAGATTCTCACCCGTAACGACCTTGCCGGTACGGAAGTTGATCTCGCCGTAAACGATATCGTGGACACCGCCCATATCCAGTACCAGCTGATCATCGATGAAGACCCAAACATCATCGTCACCGGAGAAGCGGAACTGCATATCATTGCCCAAGGCGTCCACATTCTCAGCACTGCCGACCTCATCGGGGAGGTAGAAGCTGATCTCACTGGTCATACCGAACCAGAAGTTGACCTCTGAGCCGGTATCGTCGTAAGTTTCTCCTTCGGCATTGCCGTAGTTCAGAGGCAGGAAGTCGTTGATAGAACCGGTGTTCTCAACGCTGGAGGTGTAGTTGTAAACGAAGAAGCGTTGCTCGCTCTGGTTGTAAGATGCGGCGTTCAAGGCACTGTTATAGTAGTAGAAGCCGTGTTCCGCATCGTACTGGTAGAGCATATCCGCTTCACCCAGGTAGTGGACACCGCGAGCAGTAGTCGCAGGATCAAAGAGGTAGTTCTTAATGGTATCATTAAAAATCCCCGGTTCAATGATACCTGCAAAGTTGGGCATCTGAACGGTCTTGCCGTTTACGGTATAGGTATGTCCCTCGTCTCTGTCGATATTGTGAACTGTATTGGTTTCTCCAAGGCTCAGGGGTCTGCCGATATTGCCGTCCACATTCTCACTGTTGGAATGGATCCAGTCAGTAAGAACGAAGTTGAAGCCGTTGGCGTTGGTGGTCCAATCGTTGGAGTCCCAGCCGGAGGTGTTGTTTGCGTTAGTATTTAGGTTGGGATTACCGCCACCGTAGGTTGCACCGTAGGTGTTGAACAATTCGTTGTAGTCGAACATGTGATTCTTGACGAAGGTCAAGGTGGGCTGATTCTGAACCACATCGATATTCTGACCGATGTCGTAGCTGGTTGCCACATAGTCCGGATACAGGATGATATCCTTGGTAAGGGTGATCTTAGTCCCAAGCTTATCCTCACCGTAGTATACCTTGTTGACGATGTCGTACCAGCCCACAACCTTGAAGTCATAAGCACCGGTATCATCCAGCTTGGTAGGTAAGGTGACCTGGTTGTTGTTGTCACAGTTCACCAGAACTCGACTTGCCCCTGCGTACTTGGTCTCACTGCCATTGTAGTACTGGTGGGCACCGAACTGTCCGTCGAAGAGAGCCTGATAATCATTGGCCTTGTACAAGCCGATGGTAGGATCTTCGACCTTTGCTCTTACGACCTTGGGAGAGATCTGCAGGTAGGCTCCGTTGCCCTTGAGCTTCAGCTCCGGTGCAACGGCTTCCGCAGTCCAGAGGGTGGGCTCGTCTTCCCCTTCCGCCCCCTGCGCCAGCAGGTAGAGGGAGGTTCCTCCGGCACCGTCATTCCTCATGCAGAGGTAGTAGGTGGTCTCCTCAATGTCTGTGGTAATATAATAAGTATTGTCTGCCTGATGGCTGAAGTACCAGACCTCCAGAGCAACATCTCTGGGGATGAAGGACTTGCCATCCACAAGGACGGTTTCCTGTTCGATGACCACAGGCTCCGTACCCTCGGTAAGCAGTGCGAAATTATCAGCGATCAGGGCGTAGGTGCCTTCCAGCTCCTCCAGATTTCCCTCATCCACATCCTTGCGACTCATATAGTCGTTGGAGCGGAAGTCTGCTGCCAGAACCGCAACCATGTGCATGGTATTGGACCGGAAGGAGGCTGTAACGGTATCGTACTCGGAAGAGCAGGTCTGTCCATCGGGACGGCTTGCTTCTCCGTCACTGTTGTAAGTAATGACATATGTGGCACAGCTTTCATAGATCTCCCCATCGGCGGTATAGCTGATGCGGTACTCCGGCTCTCCCTCAGGGTCGATCCGCTTGCCGTCCTCATAGAAGCCAATATCATAGAAATGATAATCTTCAATGGTGGGAGGCAGATCCTCGGAGCTGTTTTCCAGAAGGAGCGCATGTGCCTGTGCATAGCCTGCATTGTAAACATCCGGGGCAAGTTCGGGAGTGATCTTCTCAACCACAAGCTCCGCAGAGTCGGGAATGCCGTTGGAATGTTCCAGAGTCACGGTAACAGTGAAGTCCTTGCCATGGTAGACACGATCCACCGCATGAGTGATGCGGTATTCCTCGTAGGCACGGTTCACATCGCCGTAGCCGTAGATGACCTCGTCGTCAATATCGTAGGTCACATACTGGACACGGTTGGAGGAGTTGCCCTCGATGACCTTGACCTTTTCGATCTTGTCGTCATCTCTGTTGCGGATCAACTCTGCCACAAGACCCACATGCTCGCTCTTACCGTTGCCGTCAAAATCAAAGAAGATGATGTCGCCGGGCAAGGGGCTGTGGAAGGCAGCCTCGTTGTACAGATCCACATTCTCGGAGTTGAGGATCTCTACCCATCTGCTGCAGCTGGAATTGGTGGGAACGTTCTCCACACCGCTGTACTGCATACAGAAGGACACAAACATGGCACACCAATCTCCGTAAGGATCACCGTACCACTGTCCGTAACGGGTGTATCCCTTGACGGTACCGTCATCCATTACCAGATAGTTCTTGGCACTTTCCTTGTAGCCAAGCTGGCTTACGGCAACAGCAACCATATCCTTTGTCCACCGGCCGGTGGGCTTGACAGTCTCAAGACTGCTTTCCCAATCCTCGCGGGACTCAAGGTCTGCCTTGGGGTTGGAATAACAGATCAGGCTGTGAGTATGCTCCGTCAGATCACAGTACAGCTCCCAGTTGCCGTAGCACAGATCGCTGTGGCTGTGATTGATATCCTCGGGCAGCTCACAGGTAAGCACCAGCTCCGTGGTGCGGAAGCAGGCATCGTTGTGAGCGTGAACCATGGCTTCCAACTCTCCGCAGATGAGAACCTGCTTCTGAGGGCTGACGAAAGCCTCCCCGGAGGGGGTGGTTTCTTCCAAGGTGCAGATCAGTTCCTGTCTGTAGGAATAGCAGTCCTCTCCGTGAGCATGTCCTTCTTGCTCCTCTAAGGTGCATTGCAGGCTCTGCTCATAGCAGGCCTCCTCATGGACATGGGTCTCATCCTCAAGGGTACACAGGAGGGTCTGTGCGTAACAGCTCTCTGTGTGGCTGTGTCCCTCAGCTTCCTCTACCTCGCAGATCAGCTGGTCTTGAATGGTATTGTAGCAATCTTCCCCGTGCTGATGTACGGGAGTCGGCTCAATGACCTCATAACATTGGGCTGTGTGAACATGGGTGCTTTGCTCCTCCATTTTGCAGACCAAAGTCCCCTCGGCGTCGTAGCATTGCTCCGCATGGGTGTGAGCGTAATACTCCGCCTTTCCGCAGATCAGTCCCCCTGCTTCATTGTAGCATTCACCGCTGTGGGTGTGGGGGCTGTGTTCATGGAGTTCACAGTCCAGAGTCATAGTCAGATTGGACAATCTGCGGTAGCAATCCTGGGTATGGACATGCTCTTCATATCCGCAGAAGGTCTCAGTTCCGCTGGTCAGCGCCGGCAAGATCAGCGCGTAGGTAGTACAGAAAACTACAACACAAGCAAGAACCACCACGACCTTTTGCAGTCTGGATTTGATTCTGTGTTTTCTTTTAAATTGTTGTGTTCTAGCTATGGTATCGTGATTCATACTGCCACTCCTTGCTTTTTATGAATCATCGTTGGTCATGGATATACTATCTTGGCTATACTATACAAGATAGGCCGTAACCAAAGCGTAACAGATTCTGTGTTTTTTCAAAAATTTTTCCTTCTTCAAAAAAATTTTTTCAAGATTATTTTCCGCCGTTGAAATAAAGCTGGGCATTGCGGGATTCCGCCCAGGTATATTCCTGCAGGAACTCTCCCCGATAGAGGTCAATGGCGTCCTGCTCCCCTGCCAAGAAGCGATACAGATCGCAGTCCACAAGGTCTGTCCGCAGGGCTCTGATGTTACCCTTGGTGGTGAGAATATTGGCAATACCCTCCTTCTCCAGATCCTCCACCAGACGCTTGTAGGTCATGCGGAAGAGAGACTGGGTATCGTTGCCGCTTCTCCGCTCCGGCCACAGGCAGGCAATAGCGTGTCCCGGGTTGACACCTGCATCCCCACGCTCCACAAGAAGGGCGAGAAGCTCTCTGGGCTTGGCACGCTTGAGGAGAACGGGCTTGCCGTCCACAAAGACAGAAAGGTTGGGGAATGTGCGGATCTCCACCCGCTGACGGGGCTTGGGACGGTAGCAGGAGGCTCGTTCCAGCCACTTGCGCAGGTCGGAAACGGAATAGGGCTTGAGAACATAGCCCACGGCCTCGGTCTGCCATGCATCCAGCGCATACTGAATATAAGCGGTGACGAATACGATACGCATATCCGGTCTCAGCTCGTGAAGCTCCCGACTGAGGCTCAGACCGTCACAGCCGGGCATCTCAATGTCCAGAAATGCTACATCCACGGGGTTGTCCCTGACCCATTCCAGAGCCTGCTCTGCGGAACGGAACACCTGTGAATCCCGTACCTCGGGCATCTGGGATACGGTCAAACAGAAATTATCTCTTGCGGGCTTTTCGTCGTCAATATAGATCACTCGCATACTTTGTTTCCTCCTTCGGGAATAAAAATGGTGACAGTTGTGCCCACATCGGGGACACTGTTGATGTACAGTTCGCCGTTGACCATCTCTTTCAGACGGAAACGGACATTGCTCAGACCAACGGACCTCTTATCGGTCTTGGCGTTGGGATCGAAGCCCACGCCGTCATCGGTAACGGTAATGATCACACCACCGTTCTCCCGACGGGTACGCAGAAGGATGAAGCCCCCCTCCTCCTTGGGGTTCAGACCGTGCTTGATGGCATTTTCCACAATGGGCTGGATGATCAGGGGAGGTAACTTGAAGTCCGTGACCTCCGGTTCTACCTCAAAGGCAATGTGATCGCCGAAGCGGATCTGCTCCAGGGCAACATAGTCCTCCAGATGTCGCAGAGTCACAAGGAAGCTCTCGGTGCGATCCTCCTGCATAACATCGATGTTGCCACGGAGATAACGGGCGAAGCGGATGATGGTCTCATCGGCCTTTCCCGGATCGTATTTGCACATTCCGCTGATAGCATTGAGAACATTGAAAATAAAATGGGCGCGGATCTGGCTCATGGCCAGAACAATGCGACTGTGCTCCAGATCTGCACGAAGCTTCTCTGTCTGAGCGGCATCACGGAAGCTCAGAGGCACGCTGACTGCCCCGTGAACGGCATAAGAGAAGAAGAACAGTGCCGCACCGGAGTCAATGAGAATGCGTTGAGGCCACAGGAGGAGGAATTCGTTTGCCACCTCCAAAATCGCCAGCAGAAGCAAAATACCACTGGTTCCCAGAATACCGAAACCTTTCCGTTGCCGGCTCTGCCACTGGGCAAGGGACAGGATCAGCAGAACAAGAGCGCAGGAAATTTGCAGAGGCACCCACAGCTCCAAAATATCGCACAGCTCGATCCAACCAAAAAGGAAGCACAGGAAAATGCACAGCAGAACAGTCCCCTGAATACGGATCATGGTGCTGGCAAATCTCTTGCGGTAGGAGGTCAGCCCTTCACAGAGCATGACACCCAGAATGAAGGCCACCATGATCACGCAGAGGTACAGGGCGCAGGTGTTGACCGCCGACCATCGGGTATCCAGAGCCGCCGCAGGAGAAATGAAACACAGGTAACCGCCGAAGCACAGCGCCATAAGACCGATGGTCCAGAGTCTCTTTCCTGTAGGCAGGCGCAGAACCGCAAAGACCAGGGCAATGGCAAGAAGGGCAAGGGCAAAGACAATGACAGAGATACCGGCGATCCTGCGGGACAGACTGCTGTCATTGACAGCACTTTCCACCATGTCACGGTCTCCCAGATAGAAGGACTCCAGCAAATCCTTGTAGGCCTGTGCATTGCCCAGACTGTGGTGATTGACCAGGCGGATACGCACCTCATCCCCCTGGGCAATAAGGGGTGTTTGAACAGTGATCCATCGGGCATAGCTACAGTCCTGTGCGGAGGTTCTTGCCAGAACCTTGCCGTTGACCTCAAAGCTGACCCCTAAGTGGAAGGAGTAGAAGGTGATCGTGCTGTCTTCGGGGATCTGCATGCCGAAGTTGCCCCGGAGGATCAGGTCTCCCTTCATAGCAGAGATCTTGGTATCCTCAAGTGGCATCCAGGGGCCGTTGTCCTGAGAATATTCTCCGTAGAATCGCAATCGTACGGGGTAGTCCCGTTCCTCCTGTTGACGGAATTGGGTGTACAGTACCACCACTGCCACCAAGAGCAAGACAAGGTAGAAAATCGTCTGAAAATGGTTCTTTTTCTTCTTCATAGGGCATTCTCCCATCATAAAAATATGCGGCCTAAAAAAGGGTCTATTTTGACCAATACACTTTATTATAGCATGAAACAATCCCCTCCGCAAGGGTTTATGGCAGATTTTGTGGTTTTTCGGGAATATTATTGTAAAAAACCACCATATAGAGGAATTGTTGGAAATGATATACCTGCGGTATAATACAGCTACGCTATGAATGTATCACCTGCGGTGACGGATTTGAAATTAGCGTCCGTAAGGAACCGCCAATTTCAGTTTGTCGACCTGTTTGAAATTTCGCACAGACCACTTGCCTCTCCCCATTGTTTGTCAATAAAAACAGGCTGTCCCACAAGGAACAGCCTGTTACATATTTATAGAGAGTGAGGAATAACGCCTCAGATCCTTCGGGTCAAAATGCCACGCTTGTCGTGGATGACATTTCTGGGGCAGACCATGGCACAAGCACCGCAGGACAGGCACTTATCGGAGAAGATAAATGCACGGTTTTCCGATACCTTGATGGCGGCGGCAGGGCAGGTCTTTTCGCACAAACGGCAGCCGATACAGGCTACATCGCACACATGGAGGCAACGGGCATCCTTGTTGGAGCAGAGGACAACAATGGGGTTGGCCTCCACACGGAGGTGGATAACACGCTGGGTGCAAGCCAGATAGCAAGCACCGCAACCGATGCACTTGCTCTCATCTACCTCTGCAACTCCGTAGGCATTGAGGGAGATGGCGCCGAAACGGCACACATCAATGCAAGCACCGCAACCGGTACAGCCGTATTGACACAGGTCGGAGCCGTCTTCCTTCTTCTTGGCACGGCAACCGCCGTTACAGTGGACACAGGCGACCTTTTGGGGGAATTTTTTCTTAACGATCATACATAGGCCTCCTTCTTATCTGCGTTCGTAGGGAGTTCCGCCCAGAGGCAGGCTGAAACGCCGTTCTCCGTCAAGACGGAAATAAGCATCCGCAATGGCAGGGGCGGTGGGGATGGAGGTGATCTCGCCGATGCCGATAGCACCGCAGGCAATGTTCAGACCGGGCTTATCAACGACGATGGCCTTGATCTTGGGTGTCCGGTGGGCACGGAACAGACCCAGAGTGCCAAACTTGTTGGTGGGCTTGTTGTTCTCCAGATGATACTGCTCTGTCAGGGCATAGCCCATAGACATAACCACACCGCCTTCGATCTGACCTTCACAGGACAGGGGGTTAATAGCCTTGCCCACATCGTGAGCCGCAACGATCTCCTTGATGTAGCCGGTGTTCTCATCCAGAATGCATAGCTGAGTCGCATAGCCGTATGCCACATGGGATACGGGATTGGGAACATCCGCACCCAGAGGATCGGTCTTTGCCAGATATTCTCCGTAGAATTCTCTGCCCTCCATATCTGCAAGGGTCTTCCCTGCCAGCGCCTCATGAAGTTGGAGGCAGGCTCTGCGACAGGCCTCGCCGGTGACCATGGTCTGACGGGAGCCGGAGGTATCGCCGGAGTCGGGAGCGATCCAGGTATTGGAGCGTTCGTAAACTATGTCCTCACGGCGGAGGTTGGTGTTGGAAACGATCATCTGCACCAGCACCGTACCCAAGCCCTGACCGATACAGGAAGCACCGGTATAAATGTGGACCTTGTGGTCTTTTTCAATGATCAGCTTGCAACGACCCCAGTCGGGAATGCCCACGCCTACGCCGGCATTCTTCATAGCACAGGCAATGCCCTTGACCTTGGCATTGTCGAAGTCCTCCTTCACTGCCAGAAGGGTCTCCACCAAGCCGGTGGATTCATCCACGATCTGACCGTTGGGCAGGACACCGCCGGGACGGATGGCATTGCGGTAGCGGATCTCCCAGGGGCTGATGCCCACCAGATCCGCCGCCATATTCAGCAGAGTTTCAATGGCAAAGCAGGTCTGGGTCACGCCGAAGCCACGGAACGCACCGGCAGGGGGATTGTTGGTATAATAAGCAAAGCCCTCGATCTCAAAATTCTCATAAGCATAAGGGCCTGCGGCATGGGTACAGGCACGCTCCAGAACAGGGCCGCCCAGAGAGGCATAGGCACCGGTATCGGAAATGACCTTTGCCTTGACCCCCTGAATGATGCCCTTTTCGTCTACACCCAAAGTGAAGTCCATCTCGAAGGGATGGCGCTTGGGGTGGATCAGCAGGGACTCTGCACGGCTCAGCTTGCACTTGACAGCTCTTCCGGTCTTGTAAGCAATGAGCGCCGCCAGAGGCTGTACGGTCATATCCTCCTTACCGCCGAAGCCGCCGCCTACCAAGGCATTCTGTACCTTGACCTTCTCATAGGGCAGACCCAGCATAAGGGCTACCTCGTGAAGGGTAGTATGGGAGCTTTGGTCGGTAGTATACAGCAGGACACCGTCTCCGTCGGGTACTGCCACACAGCATTCCGGCTCAAGGAAGGCATGCTCCGTCCAGGGAGTTTCAAAATGCTCCTGCAGAACATACTTGGAATTGCGGATGGCTTCCTCTGCATTGCCTCTGGAAACATGCTTATGGGCAAGGAGGTTGCCCTTCTTATGTACCAGAGGAGCATAGGGAGCGGCGGCCTCTGTGGGATTGGTCACGGGAGCGAGGATCTCATATTCCACCTTGACCAGCTTCTTGGCCTTCTCCACGATCTCCTGTGTCTCACCTGCAACCAGAGCAATGGCATCTCCCAGGAAGTGGGTAATACCGCCCACAGGGATCATAACAGGCCAGTCGTGGACAAGGTGACCGATGTGGTTCTTGCCGGGAATGTCTGCGGCGGTCAGGACACAGATCACACCGGGCAGAGCCTCTGCGGCAGAGGTGTCAATTTTGATAATACGGGCACGGGGATACTTGGAACGGACTGCGGAGCCGTAGCACATATTCTCCGGATAGTAATCATCGGGATATTTGCCGAAGCCCAAGACCTTTTCTTCCACGTCCAGACGGTGGACACGGGAGCCGATCTTCCAATCGGTGGTGGAGGGCAGGGGCACAGTGCCTTCCCGCAGGATCTTGCCTGCCAGACGGATGGCATCGACGATCTTCACATAGCCGGTGCAACGGCAGTAGTTGTTGCGGATGGCAAAACGGATCTGCTCCTCCGTGGGGTCGGCGATCTTATCCAACAGGCTCTTGGCACACAGCACCATACCGGGGATACAGAAGCCACACTGGACTGCTCCGGCTTCTCCGAAGGCATAGACATAGACGGTCTTTTCCCAATCGCTGAGACCTTCCACGGTGAGGACATGCTTGCCCTCCAGACGGTTGGTGTCGGGAATACAGGCACGGCAGGGTTCTCCCTCGATGAGTACGGTACAAGCTCCGCAAGCACCCTCACTGCAACCGTCCTTGGCAGAGTGGATCTGCAACACATCACGGAGGTAACGCAGGAGCTTTTGATTCTTCTCTACACTGACTTCTTTTCCGTTGACAAAAAATGTAGACATATCGGTAAAACCTCATTTCTTCCTTGTGAAAAACACAAGTGGGTTTGCAAAAAGGCGATAGTACTGGACTATACAAAAAATTATACTACAAAACCCAGAACAGTGCAAGTAGAAGAAATAAAAACTTTACATTTTTTCACAGGAATCTTTTGCCAAGCCAATTTCAGTTTGTCCGCCTGTTTGATGTTTTGTACAATCTACCGTAAGAATATGTAGCGCCGATCATTGATCGGCGTAGATGGCACTTCAATGACTGTCAAGCCTTTCTTCAGAGGTATGCACCGATCGTAGGGCAAGCTGCCCCAGCTTGCCGGTGCAGGAAGCGAAAATTTGTGCCGCAGTTCGTTTTCTTGGTGGAACTACCTGATTTGTGCCGTTTTGCAAGTCACACAAGTCTGCCGCTTCGCGGACGGCAAGCTGAGGCAGCTTGCCCTACGGTTAATA
>JAZMZW010000023.1:0-11977 GCA_045586205.1 Faecousia sp.
CACTCAAAAAATGGATACCATTGCGTATTTCGAGAATCATTCGAACTCTCACATAACCATTGGTTTTAGTGATATTCCGTTTTCAACGGAGTGATATATTTTGCTACGCAAAATGTGATATTGAAACCTACGGTTTCAGTGATGTTATATTCGCCCCTAACGCCCGCAGGCATATCACTTGCAAAGCAAATATCACCCACCGAAGGTGTGCTTATCGTGCTGTAAGGCGCACTTAGTTGAAAAGGACTGACCAAAAGCAGTATAACACGAGGTAAGAAATCGTAAAAGTAGTGTAAACCTACTGTCGCATCAGAAAATTGTGAGCTTCAGTCAGCAGTCTTTTTGAACTCTCGAACTGAAACACTGATATAGCAGTTTCATAATCCATTAAATGAACACTGCTTAACTCTGCCTCCTGTGCAGTTGGTACTTGGTCGGAATATTCAGCTAAAAAGTATACTATATGCTTCAACCTTGTTTCACCATTACGCATAAAACTGTGAGTATCCTCAGTTCTAAAACCGTCGATCAACCGTACAGTCAAGCCTGTTTCCTCTGAGATTTCGCGTAAAGCGGTTTCTAATTCACTTTCTATTCCTTCTATACGACCTTTAGGGAATCCGTATATATCTTCTTTGGAACGGATAATTACATATTTTATTGTACTGTTCTCGTATGTGTAAACAATGGCACCGCAGGATTTTTCAGTTATCATTTTGTGTTCTCCTTTGCGGTTTTGCAGGAAGCAATTAAAAGCCTACGAATGTTGCCACAAAGTTTCTCGGTATATTGATATGTGGCAATATCTATTCTTTTAGTTTCATACATCAATTTCAACCAATAACTAGTTTCGTTAGATTCTTTCAATGCAATTTCCAATTTTGCTACAAAGTCTTTCTTGCTCTGCGCGTACTGTGCTTCGTGAATATTGGCACCGACCGATGTACCCGCTCTTGCAAGCTGATCGGTCATATAAGAACTTTTCGGTGCAGTTACACCGTCAACAAGATTTACGATAGCAACAGCAAATTCAAAGGATAAGTCAAGTAATTTGTTTTCTGACATAAATGCACCCTCTTTCGCCATTATTATATCACAATTTGTTGTGTATTTCAATGATATATCGCTGACGCGATATGATATACGGCAAGCCGTATGATATACTTGCTTCGCAAGCATGATATAATATCCGTTCCTTCATACGCGAAGCGTATATCATCGCACGATAGTGCGATATCATATCGAAGATATATCACCCGTTCCGACAGGAACGGATATCATTGAAAAAAGTCACCTTTGTCAGTAGACAAAAGTGACTTTTTTCCTGGCAGGGGGTGAAGGATTCGAACCCTCACAAACGGAGTCAGAGTCCGGTGTGCTACCATTACACAAACCCCCTAAGTGGCTCATCCCTGAGCGCATATATGATTATACTCATTTTTTTGAAAAAGTCAATACCTTTTTTCGAAATTTTTGAAATTTTTTATAAAATCTTTTTGACCTCTTCCAATGAGCGGATCTCATAGTGGGGTACGATGTCGGGACGGCCGGCTTTGTCCTTGGGATTGAACCAGCAGGTTTGGATGCCTGCCTTCAGTCCTCCCAGGATATCACTGGTAAGACTGTCCCCGATGATCAGGGTCTTTGCAGGATCAAAGTCTCTCATACGGGCGAAGCAGTAGTCGAAATACTCCTTCTCCGGCTTATGTGAGCCTGTGGTTTCGGAAATGAACACTTCCTTGAAATACCTCCCGATGCCTGCGCTGGCCATACGGGAATACTGGGTCTCCGCCACGCCGTTGGAGGCAATGTACAGATCGTACTTGGGGAACAAATATTCCAGGAGAGCCTCTGCTCCCCGGATAAAGCAATGACCTACTCCCAGAAGTCTGCGGTAATGATCCTCAAACTCCTGCAAGGGGATCTCCACTCCCAGCTCCTTGAAGAAAATCTCATGACGGCGGATCAGCACCTGCTCACGGTTCAGCTCTCCCCGTTCCATAGCTTCCCACTGGGAAATATTGATGGCGCTGTATCTGGCAAGGTTTTCCTCACTGGGATCAATGCCGTAGTCCCTGTAGGACTGAGAAATGGCATTCCTCTCTGCCCAACCGAAATCCAGCAAAGTATCATCAATGTCGATCAAAATACTGCGAAACATATTTGACCTTCCTTTCTCCTTACTTTCCCTCTTTTGCCTTCAGCAGAGCATTGGACAGGGTGGCAAACTGGGCAATGTTCAAGGTCTCTCCACGGACGGAGGGCGCTAAGCCCACAGATTCCATGATCTCCGTCAGCTCCTCCTTGCGAAACTCCCCAAAGGCCGCCGTCAGGCAGTTGAGCAAGGTCTTTCTCCGCAGGGCAAATGCTCCCCGTACAGTGCGGAAGAACATGGTCTCATCCGAAATCTCCGCAGGAGGCTCTTTGCGGATCTTCAGCCGTACCACCGCACTGGTGACCTTGGGCTGAGGGATGAAGCAATGGGCAGGCACATCAAAGAGCATTTCCGGCTCTGCATAATAATTGCACAGCACCGTAAAGGAGGAGTAATCCCCCGCACCGGCCTTGGCGCAGATCCGCTGGGCAACCTCCTTCTGCACCATGACCGTAACAGAGGAGAAACACTTGCTCTCCAAGAGCTTGGTCAGCACGGGAGAGGTGATATAATAAGGCAGATTGGCACAGGCCGCCGGACGGAGACCTTGGAATTTCTCCTCTACCAGAGCGGGAAGGTCAGCCTTCATGGCATCGGTGAAGATGATTTCCAGATTGTCAAATTCCCCTACCGTTTCTGCAAGGACGGGCTTCAGGGTGGTATCCAGCTCCAGAGCCACTACCTTCCCTGCAGATTTGCACAGCTCCTGAGTCAAAGGGCCGAAGCCCGGGCCGATCTCAATGACACCACAGCTTTTGTCGATCTCCGAGCCGCGAACGATCTGCTCCGGCACCCAGCGCTGGGTCAGGAAATTCTGTCCCTTGGACTTGGAAAAGTGGAATCCGTATTTTGCAAGCAACATTTTGATCTGTTGCATATTACACACATCGATCATGCAAGCATCCTCCCATGTTCTTTTGTCCTGTTCCTTCGATTTCCACTGCGGAAACAGGAAGGGAACAATCAAGCAAAAACCTCTTTTCCGACATTATATCAGAAAAGAGGCAATTTTGCAAATCAATCTTGCAGAATATATGCGGTACAGGAACGAACACCGAAATCCCAACACTCATCTTCCGTGTCGAAATACAGGTCGATCTTCATACCCTTAATAGATCCGCCCGTATCCTCTGCCACGCAGTAGCCGTAAACATACTTTCCGTCATTGGATACGATGTACATTTTTGTTCCCAGAGGGATGTACTTGGGATCAACAGCAACTGCACCTACACGGGCAACGCTTCCCGTTGCGGTAATGCCGGTATAGCCCTCGCAGGAATATGCCGTACAGGTAACATTCACCTTCTTACTATAGTTGTAAGTCACACCGCTGTCGGTGGTGATGGTGTTACCGCTGATGTTCTCCTTCCGTTCCTGTGAGTCGGCAGGATCGGTCTGCGCCAGATATTCCGGCTCATCGGGCTGACTCCGCAGAACGCTCTGAGGACCGCGGATGACAAGCTTGGTCACAGGCTCTCCTGCAGTGCTTTCACGGATGATGTCACGGGAAACCTCTACATTGTTCTCATAGACAACACGGTACTTCCGGTATACACAGCCATCAACACCTTCCAGAAGAACGATTTCTTCCCCGGGTTCTAAGGTGGGATCTTCAAAGTAATTGGTCTCGTAGGGGATCACGATCTCCGTCTGCTCGATCTTCACTTCCGTATGTACCACCTGTACCAGCAGGCCGTCATAGGTCAGCTGATCGGTCTGACAGGAAATACGGTCACGCTCGGTGATCTCCAGACCCATACGCTCCAGAAGCTGTCCCACGGATTCTCCGTAAGTACCTACCACATGGCTCTGGCCACGGTATTCCACCGTCACCAGCTGCATACGCTGGATGTCAATGCGACTTACGCCGTCATTATAACTGGTAGTGTAGGTATCCTCATCGCTCAGCTCGATCCCCACCTCATACAGAACCACATCGGGATCCGTACTGTAGGATTGGTGAACAGTCACATTGTCACCGTCGGTGATCACATAGCTGTTTTGCGCAAAAACCGACTGTGAAAATAGCCCCGCCAGCATGCCGATCATCAGGACCAAAGCGGCGATACGGAGAACAAAACTACGGGAGTTAGGCTGTTTTTCCATTCTTTGCAATAGGGTAACCTCCTTTCCATAATCTTCGATTTTGCGGTTGAAACTATTGTAACTCTATTGTAACCGCATGCTAATTATAACATTTTTTTGCGATTTGTCAAGTTTTTTATTCATTTCGCACTTTTTCGACAACTTTTATTGAAATTATGTAAAGCCCGCAACATAGAAATTCTTGTGGTTTCCGCCATTTCGACCACCATATATTGTTGCACCTTGTAAACATAATAACATTTCGGTTAACATAATTACAATTACTGAAAACCATTTGACAAACCGTCAAAAGTGTGCTAAAATGAGTCCACAAATTGGTGATGACGAAGACCTGTGCAGAAAAACGGATCTCTCAGAGACAGAGGCGGTTGGTGCGAGCCTCCGGGATCTTTCTGTAACCGAACCACTTCCGAGCCGCTTTCCCGAAGTCGCAGTAAGGAAAGACGGGTGCGCCCGTTACCGCGCAAAAGAGCGGCCTCGCACTGCGGGGCAAGCAGGGTGGAACCGTGGGATACTTATCTCACCCCTGATGTATTCAGGGGTGAGTTTTTTATTTACCCCTCATCAAAAAGGAGGAAAAAATTATGTCCGAAGAAAACCTGTACACCTTTGAAAACGAGTCCTACCGCAAGACTTACTGGCACACCTGCTCCCACGTCATGGCGCAGGCTGTCAAACGCCTGTACCCCGCTGTGAAGCTGGCCATCGGCCCTTCCATCGACAACGGCTTCTACTATGACTTCGATTGCGACTTCTCCTTCACTCAGGAGCATCTGGATGCCATCGAGGCCGAGATGAAGAAGATCATCAAGGAACGCCTGCGTCTGGAACGGAGCGAGAAGCCCCGTGCAGAGGCCATTGCTTACATGGAAGGTCTGGGCGAGCCCTATAAGGTAGAGCTCATCAACGATCTGCCCGAGGATGCTGTCATCTCCTTCTACACCCAGGGAGAGTTCACCGACCTCTGTGCAGGTCCTCATCTGGATCACACCGGTCGTATCAAGCACAACGGCTTCAAGCTGACCCAGTGCTGTGGCGCTTACTGGCGCGGCGACTCCAACCGCAAGATGCTCCAGAGAATTTACGGCGTTGCTTACCCCAGCAAGGACGAGCTGGAAGAATACCTGAAGCAGCAGGAAGAAGCCCGCAAGCGTGACCACAACAAGCTCGGCCGTGAGCTGGAATTCTTCACCACTGTGGAATCCATCGGTCAGGGTCTGCCCATCCTCCTGCCCAAGGGCGCAAGAGTCATTCAGCTCCTCCAGCGTTGGGTAGAAGATGTGGAAGAAAAGAACGGTTACCTGCTGACCAAGACCCCCCTCATGGCAAAGAGCGATCTGTACAAGATCTCCGGCCACTGGGATCATTACCGTGACGGCATGTTCATCATGGGCGACCCCGAGGATGACGGCAAGGAATGCTTCGCCCTGCGTCCCATGACCTGCCCCTTCCAGTATCAGGTCTATCTGAACCGCGCCCGTTCCTACCGTGATCTGCCCATGCGTCTGGGCGAGACCTCTACCCTTTTCCGTAACGAAGACTCCGGCGAAATGCACGGTCTGATCCGTGTCCGCCAGTTCACCATTTCCGAAGGTCACCTGATTCTCCGTCCCGAACAGCTGGAAGAGGAATTCAAGGGCTGTCTGGAGCTTGCCAAGTACATGCTGGATACTGTAGGCATGCTGGAAAACTGCACCTTCCGTTTCTCCCAGTGGGATCCTGCCCGTGCAGGCATCAAGTACGAGGGCACTGCGGAGCAGTGGGAAGAGGCACAGCGTGTCATGGGTCAGATCCTGGATAATCTGGGCGTTAATTATTCCATCGGCATTGACGAAGCCGCCTTCTACGGTCCTAAGCTGGATATCCAGTACAAGAATGTCTTCGGCAAGGAAGATACCATCGTCACCATTCAGGTCGATATGCTTCTGGCTCAGAAGTTCGGCATGGAATACACCGATGCCGACGGCCAAAAGAAGACCCCCTATATCATCCACCGCACCTCTCTGGGCTGCTACGAGCGTACTCTGGCATACCTCATCGAGCGTTTCGCCGGGGCTCTGCCTCTGTGGATGATGCCCACCCAGGTCAAGGTCCTGCCCATTACCGACCGCGCTCACGAGTACGGCAAGGAGCTGGCAGCCAAGCTGGACAATGCCGGTATCCGTACAGAGGTTGACCTCCGCTCCGAGAAGCTGGGTTACAAGATCCGTGAAGCACAGCTTCAGAAGATCCCCTACATGCTGGTCATCGGTGACCGCGACATGGAAAACGGCACCGTTTCCGTCCGTACCCGTACCGGCGAGGATTTGGGCGCAATGACTCCCGAGGAATTCATGACAAAGTGCCTTATGGAGATCGCCACCAAAGCAAAATAAAGCCACACAAGACCCCTTGGCTCTGCCAAAGAGCCAAGGGGCTTTTTCTTCCTAAAAGCTGTTCATGAAAGAATTTTCACGGTTTTCCATTGACAATGGGATCGTACAGTGTTATGATACAGCTGTAGAAAACATTACCGCAAAAGGGATTTTAAAACAATTTGAAAATTTATCAGAAAGGATGCCCCGTTATGAAAACAGCAAGATCACTTTTCAGCATTGTCCTTGCTCTCTCCCTGCTTCTGTCCCTGTGTCTCCCCGCTTTCGCAGAGGAGGAGACCCAATACTTCGACGGCCTGTCTATGGAATTTGATAATCCCACGGACAACAGTGGCTGGTCTACCTTTGCCGTAGATTATGATATATGGTTGGATCCCATATATATTTCCAAAACTCCCACTATCAAAGACGGCCACCTGTCCTTTGCCACCAATTATATCGATACCACCCTCTACTCCCCCGATGATTTTGATTATACCGTAAAGCCCTCCGACACTTTCAGCATATCCTTCATTCCCAGTGTTTACTCCAACTGGATGACGGGCTCTTGCTCCTTGAGCATCAGAGTAGACGGCAAGTCCTACTATTTCTATTTGGATGACATTTGGTCCATGGAACGTTACCACAACTCCACTACCGTTCCTATGGGACTCAGCGGTAAGCTGGAAAGCTTTAGCTTGTCTTTTGACAATCTGTACTACGCTCAGGTAGCCGGTATTCAGATTGACTATATTCGGATCGGCACACTTTCCGACACTCCTCCCTCCATTCCCGCAGAAGAAAGCGTAAAGCTCCGCCACAGCCTCAATCTGGCAAGCGACATCTCCATGAATTATATGATCCCTGAAGCCGATCTGGCAGGCTATGATGCACACACCGCCTATTTGGAGATTGCCATCCCCATCTACGACACAGCAAACGGAAGTTACGATGGCAGTACCCTGCAAACCCTTTCCCCCCAATATCGGGACGGCTACTATTATTTCACCCTTGAAGGAATGACCGCCCTGCAGATGAACGACACCCTCACCGCCACACTCCACGCATCCCGTGACGGAGTTAGCTACAGCTTCCCCGTAGATCGGTATTCCATTGTGACCTATGCTCTGAGCCAGCTGAACAATCCCGGCACAAGTGCCGAGCTGAAGACCCTCTGTGCCGAGCTCCTGCGTTACGGCGGAAAAGCACAAGCTTACAAGGGCTACCGCACAAGCGACCTTGCAGACAGCAAGCTGACAGCAAAGCACAAGACCTACCTCAGTGACTTGAATGCCGTAAGCTTCACCGATCACTATGAGGAAATCAGCAACGAAAGCACCCTCTTCCGGTGGACAGGCAAGAGCCTGAATCTTTCCACCCGTGTAGGTCTGATCTTCTACACGGAAAAGACCGACGCTACCCTTGCAGATACGGATTGGTATGCCGAGATCCGCTATAAGGATATGGATGGCAGGGAGCTTATGCAAAAGATCTCCCCCGCAGATATGAGCCTGTCCGATTCTGTTTATAACTTCGAATTCTCCGGTCTCACTGCCGCCGAGCTTCGCTCCCCTGTTTCCGTCACCATCCGCTCTGCCACTACAGGCGAGGCTCTTTCCAACACCCTGATCTACAGCGCCGATACCTACGGCTTGGATAAGACCGACAGCCTGGGTGATGTTTGCAAGGCTCTCATGGCCTACAGCGACAGTGCCTATGCCTATTTCACCCGTTAAAACTGCACAGCAGAAAGATCCCGTAAGCTTTTTCGGCTTACGGGATCTTCTTTCTATTTGGATGTTAGTTGGCTTCCAGGAAGCGCATGAGGATGGTTGCCACCTGAGAACGGGTAGCGAAGCCCAGAGGCTGAAGATAGGACTGACCTACCACGCTGACGCCGTTGATGTAGCCCTCTGCCACTGCCCACTGCAGGGCATCGATAGCATAGTCATTGGCAATGTTGGCATCGGGGAACTGTGCAAGGCTTCCCTTTGCGTCGGTGTCAAAGTCCTTGAACTTGGCATAGCGGAACAGGATGGTTGCGATCTGTTCACGGCTAATCTCCTTGTCGGGAGCGAAAGTGCCGTCACCGATACCGGTCACAATGCCATTTTCTGCCGCCCATGCCACAGCCTCTGCATACCATGCATCGGATGCCACATCGGTAAAGCTGTTGCTTCCCTCAATGGGAGAGCCTTCGTTTCTCCACAGGACGGTAACCAGCATACCACGGGTCATGGCAATGTCCAGACCGAAGGTGGTTTCAGTCATGCCCTTGAAGAGCTGATGCTTCACTGCGTAGTCAATGCCTTCATGAGACCAGTACCAGCTTTCGGGCATATCGGTGAAGATCTTGCCGGGGCAGGTCGCACCGCCGTCACACTTGGGCTCTTCCTCACCGGTGGCAGGGATCAGCTCGGTCTTGGCATGAGAGCAACGGAGGCAAGTGTAGATCTTCAGACCGGTCTGGGTAGCGGTGGGAGCAATGCTCACAACGCCCTCATTCCAGTTATGACCCACAGGCGCAAGCACCATATCGCTCTTGCTGAGCTGTGTGGTGCAGGCCTGATCTGCGAAGTTCAGCTTGCAGTCGGCGCAGTAGTAATACGCTACAGTGCCATCCTGTGCGCAGTATTCCACTGCGGGAACATAGCTCACATTCTCATGACGGCAGGGAGTGGGGATCTCACCGGAGCCGCCGCCTTCATTATCCACCACATAGAAATTAAAGGTGTACATGCCGGTATTGCTACCCATGCCGTATACGGTGAAGGCAGACTTATCATTGTAATATTCCAGATACTGATCCTTTGTACCCTGATACTTGAAGTTAGCCAGTTTGACATAGTAACCGCCGTTCACAGGCTCAAGGATAAATTCCGTATTGCTGTTGGGAGCATCTGCAAAGCCCAGGTTGGTGCCATCGGATTCCAGATACTTGCCGTCCTTGGTCACGAAAGTGGTAATGCCGTCATCCGTGGTCTTCACAGAGAACAGAGCCACAGTTTCATCTTCCACGCTCAGCTTGTCACCGTTCAAGCTTGCGGAAACGGGCTTCAGCTGATTCTTGGAAGAACCGCTGCTGCTGGTGTAAACAGTGGTTTCCGTAGACAGTGCTACGCTGTAGGTATTGTTGAAAATAGCAACATTTTCACCCTCGGGAATTGCACCGCCGGTATTGCCACCGCCGGAAGAGCCGCCGGAAGAGCCGTTGGAGCCGTTGGGAACAACATTCTCCTCAATGTAAGTGCCAACCTCTCTGCCAAAGAGAAGCCATGCAAATTCGGGATAATCGATAAAGATATTGCGGTTGCCCTGAACAGACTCAGTGGCATCGTTACGGCTCATTTCCCATGTGTCAACGGGGTCGATCTGACACCACTGGAGCAGGGTGTCCAGATTGTACATAACACGCAGGCCGACATTTTCGTTGTCATCGGAGCCAACAACGGGATTGGAGGTGTTCTCAAAGAGATTGGGCTCTACCCAACGGACATAGACATACAGAAGGATACGGGCAACATCACCCTTGATGTTGTCATTGACTTCTACCAGACCAAGAATGTCATTGCCTACACGGTCGGAGCTGTTTTCCATATAGTCGCCGTCATACCAAATAACGGTATTTCCGCTGTACTCGTAGGAATCATAGCCGGAGGTCATCTTGACATTGCCAAAGCAGTAGTTGGAACGGGTAGAGTTTACGGTAGAATTGGTGGGACGCAGGTGATGCAGATCCGCACCGCCAAGGGTCTGCAGGAAGGATGCACGGGACTTGGGCCAAACATGCTCACGGTTGTAGCTACCGGAAACCTTGTCGGAATAGAACAGGATGGCATTGGAAGAGCCGTTGCTGCGGTCGGTGTCGGGCCAGTAGCTGGTCAGGGACTTGTAGGTAATGCTGTTGGTCATGGTGTTTGCCATGAGGTCATGGAGCTTGCCGAACAGCTCGCTGTTCACAGCGGCCAGACAGCTACCGGAAGCCTCACCCTCATAAGAGGTGTAGGTCTCGTAGTCAAAGCCGTTCTTCTGATAATAGGCAACAGCCTGAGAAGAAAGGGTCAGGCAGGGCTCATGGCGCGTGCCGGTGTTTTTCTGAGCCGCAAAGCTCATCAGTGCCAGATTGCCCAACAGCAATGTCAGGATCAGCACCACACTCAGAATGCGGATACAGGTCTTTTTCATAAATCTATCTCCTTTTTTGCACATAGTATCTTCATCATACCACATTACATCTGTAATAAAAAGCCCCAATTTCCATTTTTCTCCCCCGCAGGACAAAAATTTTTCATCCCCGCCCTCCTCTGCAGTCATCCACAGCAAATTACCGAAAATAAGCTTGCGTATTTAGCTAACAAAGTAGGCCTTTGCGCTGTCGGAGTATGCTACAAGGGCTTTGCACAGCTCCAGCAGATCGCCTTTCTTATTGTTGCCGTAGGTGTCGGCGCTGTACTGAAGGGTGGCGGAAACAGGAGTTTCCCCGCAGAAGATCTGCACGGAGACCACCTCTCTCAGTTCGGAAGCCAGGAGGGCATCCAGGGTAAAGGCGTAGAGAATGCCGTTACCGCTGTAATCGTGAGGATCGGTGAGGGTCAGGTTCATTTCTTCTCCGAATACATCCTTGTAGCTGACCTTCAGAGTCAGATCGGCTAGATCCCCTGTAAAGCCTGCGGGGTTGAAGATGAACTTCAGGCAGACCTTGCTGTCCAGATCCAAGCCCTTACCTGCCCATGCAATGGGAGCGTTGGGCAGATCGTTCAGCACCCTGTTGGTGTTGCCGAAGGTGACGGCCTCAATGTCGGAAAGGTATGCCATGTGAGCCTCCGTCATATTGCCGTCGGCAAGGGCCGTGGTGCGGTAGCCCTTGAAGATCTGTGCCTTTGCACCGTAGCGGAGCAGATCTGCACAAAGAATCTTCAAAGTATCGGAAGCGCCGGTCTTATTGAGCTGAGAGTAGGCATAATCTGCGATCTTGTAGACATCCGCATTGGAATAATAGGGCTGTCCGTCCTTCGTACCGTAGAAGACAGAGGTAATGGTATCATTCATCTGTACGGCAGTCAATCCGGTGAGAGTGAAGTAATAATAGTAACCGCTGTCTACGGGATCGATGCGGACGGTGGTAGTTCCCTTGTACTCCTCGCCTTCGTAGATCTCGATGGTGCTTTCCACATAAACAGTGCTCATGTCAAAGCCTGCAAGGAGGGTTTTTGCAACACCGAAGTTAATGGAAATATCACTTGCCAAATTCAAGCTGTGACCGATCTTAATGGAAGGATCAAGAACCGCTTCCTTCTCCTCCACTTCTCCGCAGATACAAGAACCATCCACGAAGATATGTTCTTGTACTTCGTTGAAGTCG
>JAZMZW010000024.1:0-34864 GCA_045586205.1 Faecousia sp.
GTGAACTTCCAGCCCATGAATGTGAATTTCGGCATTATTGCTCCCTTGGAGGAGCGTGTGAAGGGCAAGACCAACAAGAATTTGGCAATTGCCAACAGAGCGCTGGCTTATCTGGAATCTATGAAGAATGAGGTGGATGCATGAAGATCATCGTAGATGCAATGGGTGGGGATCACGCCCCTCAGGCCATTGTACAAGGTGCATTGGACTCTGCCAAAGAATTTGGTGTCAATATTATCTTAGTAGGTCGGGGAGAGGAAATTCTCTCCGCCATGCGTAGCTGTGGCTATGAGACCCTTCCCCAAGGGGTAGAGATATCTCATGCCGATGATGTGGTGGATATGCACGCAGACGGTAGCGAGGTTGTCAAACAGCACCGTGGATCTTCCATGGTTCAGGGCTTGAAGATGCTGGCAGAGGATCAGGGTGATGCCTTTATTTCTGCAGGCAATACCGGAGCCCTCCTGTCTGCCGCCACTTTGGTGGTCAAGCGTATTAAGGGCATCCGCCGTGCGGCCTTTGCTCCCGTCCTGCCCATCGGTACAGGTGCGATCCTTATGGATGCCGGTGCTAATGTGGTCTGCACTCCCGAATTCCTCCTGCAATTCGGTTGCATGGCTTCTGTCTATGCGCGCAAGGCACAGGGAAAGGAAAATCCCCGTGTTGCTCTGCTGAATAATGGTGCTGAGGATTGCAAGGGCGATGACCTCCACAAGGAAGCTTACCGCCTGCTGAAGGAAGCCGGAGATAAGGGGATCATCAATTTCGTGGGCAATATTGAGGCTCGTGAAGCCGTTGGCGGAGAGGTGGATGTCATCGTTGCAGACGGCTTCTCCGGCAATATCTTCCTCAAGACCATCGAAGGCACTGCGCTGTACATGGCAGGTCTCATCAAGAAAATGTTCACCCGTAATATCTTCACCATGATCGGCGCTCTCCTGTGCAAGAAGGGCGAGTCCGTCAAGAAGCAACTGGACTACCGTGAGGTAGGTGGCTCTTTGATCATCGGTATTTCCAAGCCCGTCATCAAGGCACACGGGTCTTCCGACGCCCGTGCCATCCGTGGCGCCATCAAGCAGGCCATCGCCGCTGTGGAAAGTGACTATTGCAAGGATATTCGGGAAAATGTGCAGAATATGTCCCTGCCCCGTGAGGTAAAAGATGTATAAGGAGTTGGAACAGGCTGTTGGGTACAGCTACAAGGATCGCTCCCTCTTGGAGCAGGCTCTGTGCCACTCCTCCCATGCCAATGAAACCCGCAAGAACAGCTTGTGCAGCTATGAGCGATTGGAATTTCTGGGAGATTCCATTTTAGGTTTTGTCACTGCGGAGTACTTATACCATACCTTCCCTGAAAAGCTCGAGGGAGAGCTGACCCGCATCCGTGCGGAGTTGGTGTGTGAAAAGAATCTTTCGGAAGTGGCAGAGGAGATCTGTTTGGGTGATTTTCTCCTCTTGGGTCACGGAGAGGCAAAAGGCGGTGGAAGACATCGCAGTGCCATTCTTTGTGATGTCATGGAGGCACTTATTGCCGCAGCATATCTGGATGGAGGCTTTGAGGAGGCTAAAGGCATTGTCACCCGTCTGATCCTGCCCAAGCTCAAGGAGTTGGCAGGGAAACACGACTACAAGACCGAATTGCAGGAGCTGATCCAGCAGAAAAAGGGACAGGTTCTCCAATATCGGGTTCTGGAAGAAAAAGGCCCGGATCACTGCAAGGAATTCCTTGTACAGGTACTCCTGAACGATAGGGAAATCGGCAGGGGAGAAGGCACCAGCAAGAAGCGTGCGGAACAGGCCGCCGCCCAATGCGCCCTGACTGCTCTGAAATAATAAAACAGAAAACGGTTCTCCTCCCACTTGGATACAAGCATGGCATGGAGAACCGTTTTTTAAAAATGAAAGGAGTGGAATTATGAAAAAATCAGATGTATGCTTGCATTCCTTCTGGCGATCCTGATGCTCATGAGTACAGGATCTGCAAGCACGGTGGCGAAGGCGGCAAATGCCGACAAGCCGGTTGTGGCAACTTGGCTTTGGAGTTCGGATCTGGTGAGTCAAGGGGTGGAGAATACCATGCAACAGCTTGCGGGAACGGGCTTTACAGATGTTTACCTGCTTTGTAAGGGGACGAAGGGCACTGTCATTTGGGATACCCAATGGGAAGATGCCGCAGAAGCCTATGAATACGATCTGTTGGACAAAGCCCTGACTTCCGCCACTGCACGGGGGATCCGCCTCCATGCCTGGATCATGGTGGGCAGAGATGATCATTATGTGGCACATCATCCCGGCTCTAATTTGTCTCATTTTCTCTATGGCTACGGTTCTACTGCAAAATGTTCCGCAGCTTGTACGGGAAGCTGTAACCCCAATTACGACCCCAATGCAGGTGTTGCCTGGGTAAATCTCCGCAATGAGGAATATTTGGACTATATGCGCTTCCTGGTAGAGGAGCTTTGTGTGAAGTATCCCGACTTGGCAGGGATCCGGCTTGACAGTATTCGATACGGTAGCCTGTCCTACGATTGGGGTGCGGATACCTATGAAGAACTGAAGACCTACGGCATTACCCGGACACAGTACAACGAGGCGGTAAGAGCTATGTGCGTGTCTTTGGGAAAGAATACTTATACCACAAAAACGGAAAACGGACTGCGGGTCTATGCCCCTAATGGTAAGGTAGAAAGCGGAACAAGCTTTTCCGCTGCTCTGACTGCCACAACTTCCTATGCAGTCAATAAGGGAACAAAGCTCATTGCCGATTTCCGCAAGAATACGGTCAATGCTGCTATGGAGACCTTATACAGCACTGCCAAAAAGCATGGAATGCCCATGTCTGCAGATATTATGCCCGACACGGTAGAGGGGATCTATGACAGAGCTGTATACGGACAGTATCCTGTAGCAATGAGTGCCTGTTGCGATGTGATTTGCATCATGTCCTATGCGGAGGCCTACGGCAAGGGAGTCAATTACGCCGCCAATTGTGCAAAAGTTCTGGCGGGAAAGTTGGGGAATAACAGCTCCAAGGGCGTGATTGCAGGCATTCAGTTTTATACGGAGGAAGGCTGTGCAAGACCCACCAGCAAGAATATCTTTGCACAGATTCAGAATGTTATGACAGCAAGGAGTAAAGACCCCAATCTCCTTGGCTATGCCACCTTCCACTACGGATGCGGTGTGCATGCGGGAGCTATGCTGAAAACAAATGCAAAAACCGGTGCGACCTCCATCACCCTTAGACTCCACAATTCCCAAGGTGTCGGAACAAAAACGGTGAATAAGATCCTCATTGACATGCAGGGGTCGACCAAGGCCACCAAGGTGAATTTGGACAGCAGGATGACAGGCTGGAGTGCAAGCATCAGTGCAGACGGGAAAACCATTACCCTTACAGGCAAGGAATTCCCGAAAATAACGGGAAATCTTTCTCTGACCATTGCCTATACCGGCTCTGCAACAGCTTCTTACAGTCCCTGCTGTGTCCGTGCGTTTTCCGGCAGTTCTTACCACTATACCCTTTGCAATCCCATATATTAAAACATATTTGGGCATCTATACAGTGGGATGCCCCATGAGCCTGCTGTGAAAGAAAAGAGGATTTGTTATGATTGATGTGTCTTTGGTTTCTTGTGGGAGCTATGAGACGGAGGAATGTGATCGGGCAATGGCCGAGGTTCTGAAGCCTCTTGGGGGATTGGACTGGGTACAGCCCGGCATGTGCGTGGCCATCAAGGCCAATCTAGTGGGGGCCTTAGAGCCGGAAAAGGCGGCTACCACCCACCCTGCCTTACTTGCCTCTCTAACCCGATTGTTGAAAGCCAGGGGAGCAAGAGTCATTGTAGGGGACAGCCCCGGCGGCTTATATAATTTACCTTTCTTGAAGAAGGTATACAAGCTCACAGGCATGGACGAGGTTGTGGCGGCAGGGGCGGAATTGAATTATGATTTTTCCCAAAAGGAAGCCACCTACCCCGAGGGGAAGGTGGCAAAGAGCTTCCTTTATACTGCCTATTTGGACAAGGCAGATGCCATTATCAGTTTCTGCAAGCTCAAGACCCACGGTATGATGGGGCTGTCTGCGGCTACCAAGAATCTCTTTGGGGCTGTGCCGGGAACCACAAAGCCGGAGTACCATTTCCGTTTTCCCGAGCCCTTGGACTTTTCGGGGATGATCGTGGATCTGAACAGCTATTTTAAGCCCAAGCTGTTTCTGGTAGATGGAGTATTTGCAATGGAAGGCAACGGCCCAACTGCAGGGACACCCCGGTTTATGGGGGCGTTGCTTGCAGGTTCGGACTGCCATAAGTTAGATATGATCTGCGCCAAGCTCATTGGTGTAGAGCCAATGAGTGTTCCCACTCTCCGAGCCGCCGCAAACTTTGGTCTGGTGGGAGAAACTGCGGATGAGATCAAAGTCTTCGGAGCTCCGGAACACTTTGTGCTCAAGGATTTTCAGCGGATCCAACAGACCAAGAGTATGCAGTTTGCTAATGTATTTCCGGGGAAGCTGGGTAAGCTGTTCGGAGATCTGGCAAGGCTCTGCATGCAAGCCAGACCCAAGCTGAAGGCTTCTGCCTGTGTGGGATGCGGTCATTGCCAACGAGTCTGCCCTGCAAAGGCCATTGAGATCAAAAACAAGAAAGCAGTCATTCACAGAAAGAACTGTATCCGTTGCTTCTGCTGTCAGGAATTCTGTCCCGTAGGAGCAATGGAGGTCGCCAGACCCCTGCCGGCGAAGATCTTGAACCGCTGAAGGGAAGAAAGGGAGCGCAGGAACTATGGAAAAGACCGGCATACAAAGGACATTGACAAGGCTGGAAGAGGGGGATTTTCCTCAAGTGTATACACTTCTGGAGGCAAGCTTTCCTATGGAGGAGCGTCGTAGCTACCGGGGGCAGAAAGCCTTGCTCCTACGGGAAGAATACAAGCTCTTGGGGCTCACAGATCCAAAGGGATCTGTCATAGCACTGATGGCGGTGTGGGAGTTTTCAGATTTTCTGTTTCTGGAGCATTTCGCTGTTGCACCCTCTTGTCGGAACAGTGGCTTGGGATCAGCCCTTCTGGGGCAATTAAAGGCTCTCTACGCCCCCAAAGCTATCTGTCTGGAGGCAGAGCTTCCTACGGAGAAACTGAGCCGTAGGCGGCTGGAATTTTATAAACGCAACGGCTTTTCTCCGAGGGAGCAAGCCTACATCCAACCCTCTCTGGGTTCAGGTCGGAATCCGATCCCTCTGCAGATTTTATCTACCGAAGAGGAAACGAAGCTTCCCTTTACCCAAATCCGCAAAGAACTGTACACAAGGGTTTACGGCATAGAGTAATATAGAGAACAGCCTTGGGAATCATAAAATATGACGCACAAGGCTGTTTGCTTCCGGGTGATTGTGCTATTTCGACTTTGCGAGATCGGGATTTTTGTGGGCACAGGAGGATGGTTTCCGCTTCTTCGACCATTTGCTGTATAGAATCATACCTAAGAGACTTAAAATTGCTGTCAGACTGTAGACGAGTATGGCCGGTGTATAATTTTTTTCACATAAGAAATGTCCCCCTAAGGTGGAGGATATGATGGAGGGGAATCTTGCAACCAGAGACAGTATGAGAAACGTCCCGAATTTAATGTCCGTCAAGCCTACGAAGTAGGTTACAAGATCCTTCGGCGTTCCCGGAATAAAGAAGATCAGGAAGATCAAACCGTTTCGCTTTTTCTCTGTGTTCAGGAAGCGCAGGCTGTTGATCTTCTCTCTGCTGACGAAGACCTCCACCAGCTTGATGCCGAATCTCCGTGTGAGAAAAAACACCATGGAAGAAGCCACCGCAAGCCCCATGTAACACAGGAGGGTTCCCAAAATCGGCCCGTAGAGGAAGCCTGCTACGCTTTCTAAAATTTCACCGGGGATCAGGGCAATAAATACCTGCAAGATCTGCAAGCCTAAGAACACTCCCCGGCTTGCGCCACCGAAGGAGAGAATATAATCTCGCAGACCTTCCTGTGTAAAGGAAGTCAGCCAACGTCCGAAAAACCATGTGGCAAAGGCTGTCAAGGCGATCACCACGGCTATAGAGATCCCTGCAAGAAGTTTCCGTCTGCGTTGATAGTGCATATCGTCCATTGGCGCTCCCTCCTTTCTGAGATATTTTACCATCTTCTACTCTCAAAATCAACAGTGTATCAGTCGGTTCGGAAGCTGAGAAGTACATTTTTACTTGACACATTGGAGAGAAAGGCGCTCCGGAACCAGTATTGGTGCAAATGTTGTTGAGGCGGAACAGGCACAAAGCAGACTGGATTTTGTATCTAAGTTGAGCATATCTTTAAAAGAAGCTGTAGCGACAAAGTATTGGCTCAGACTGTTAAACGCAACGGGGTATTTGACGGAAGAAGAGTTTCAATCTATTATGGTTGATTGCCAAGAAGTAGAGAGACTTCTTACGGCAATCATTAAAACATGCAAAATTAATCTTCGCATGAAGATAGAAAAACTTTAATTTCGGAAACTATCCACTATCCACTGTCAACTGTCAACTTGTAAAGGAGCTGTATTATATGAGATTGATGGAAACGATTCCAGAGGTTGTATCATTCTGGAAGGGAATTTGGTACAGAGATCCGATGTGGACGACCCCGAGGCATACTTTGCTATTCTGAAGGACGGGACCTTTGATATCCGGGGTTATGACGAGCCCTACCACGCTCTAAGCTATAATCCTTCTCAGGCTGAGTTTTTACGTATTCGCTTCAAGTTGGAGAACTGTGTAACAGATACAGGGAAGGAGCCGAAGGTGGTATTGGCATACCATTACAAGAAGAATGGGACCTTCGGCTACGGAACGGATGTGTCCTCGGCATATTCCTATACGGACGGGGTCTATCAAACCCTGACGATCCCCCTAAGTGCTACATTTAAGAATGCGGATGTGATCACCAACATTGGCTTCCGATTCCAAAATATTTACAGCAGTTCCGGAGGAAAGCTGGTTGTGGACTACATCTACTTCGGGATAAATCAAGGGGCACCCCTGTTCTTTGACTTTACCGGGGATCAGGCATCCCGCCTCCGCTATGCAGCCCCCGTTTATACGTACCACAACTTCGATGCTGCTTCCACTACCGCTTGGGCTACCCAATATAACGGCGCAGCAAACGGATATACCATAGACAATACTACCGGTGTGATAGCGGTGAATGTGAACGAGGGACACAGCGGTACGGCAGCAAATGGAAATGTGATCTATGGTCCTTGGCTGAAGCCTACGAAATATAACAACACCATGCCCCTGAAGGATACCCACGATTTCTTCCCCCTAATGTATCAGCCCTCATCCACGGACTATTTCCAGATCCGGTTTAAGACCGAGGGCTGTGTGGCAGATACGGGGAAAACCCCTCAGTTGGTACTTGAGTATTATTATTTGGACAATGGGGTGCGGAATTATGCCAATGACATCCGTGGGACCTGGACGGTGACGGAGGGGAGGTATGTGACCCTTACAGTTCCTGCCAGCAGCAAATTTAAATCTGTGGATCTGGTGGAGGATTTCGGGCTCCGCTTCCAACATGTGAAGAGTAGCACGGGGGGCAAGCTTGTGATAGACTATATCTATGTGGGACCCCGCAGCCAGCTTCCTGCCACGGATCATACTGTCACCTTCCGCAATTGGGATGGAGTCACCCTCCAAACTGTGGGTGTATTGAAGGGAGAAACTGCTGCCTACATAGGGGCTAGCCCTGCCCGTCCTGCCGATACGGAATATCATTACAGCTTTGCAGGCTGGGATAAGACTCTGACCAATATTACGGCCGACACCCTGGTCACGGCCCAATTCACTTCCGCGGCCCACGGGTTTACCTATACCAGGATCGACGCTTCTACACATTTGATAAACTGCAAGGAATGCGGATATTCCGCAGAGGCCTCCCACAGCTACACAGACGGCTTCTGTATCTGCGGAGAAAAGGAAAGCATGGAGCCCATAGAGGATATTTCTGTGAAGCTCTATCACTCTTTGAACCTGGCCAGCGATATTGCTGTTAACTATGTGGTGCCGGTGGCAGATCTGGAGGGCTGTGAAGACCTTGTGTTAGAGGTTCAGATCCCCACCTACGAGGGAAATCCGGACAGCAGCTACTGGCTGGTGCCTCTGACTCCCGAGGAAAAGGGACAGTATTACTACTTTACCTTGGAGGGACTTACCGCTGTTCAGATGAACGACGAGCTGGTGGCGGTACTGCGCTGGAGCAAGAACGGACAGGAATATTACTCTTCTGCGGACCGGTATTCCGTTACCCAATATGCCTACAATCAGCTGAACAAAGAGACGGCTGAGGAAAGCTTGAAGCTCCTCTGTGCGGATCTGCTGGTCTATGGCACCAAGGCACAGATCTATAAGGATCACCGTACGGAAGCCCTGGCAGATGCTGCTATGACAGAGGAGCAGAGAGAGTATTGCAGCGATTTGGAAACTGTGACCTTCGGAAATACCAACAGCTATCTGGCGGACTGCCAAGCGCCTTCTGTGACCTGGGTGGGAAAGGGCATGAACCTGGGAACCAAGGTAAGCTTGCTTTTTGTTGTGGATCCTGTCGGATTTGAGGGGGAAGTGACGGAACTGTCTCTCCATGTCACCTACATCGATTACAGCGGCAGGGAGGTCACGGAGGTGATCACCGAAAAGGGCCCATACACCCCCATTGGGGGAACCTATGTCTTTGACTTTGACGGACTTTTGGCGGCGGAACTGAGAAAACCGGTCACCGTGGCAGTCTATGCGGGGGGGACGCAGGTCTCCGAAAGCCTGCTTTATAGCGCAGACACCTACGGCAACGGCAAGACCGGCGCCCTGGGTGAGGTCTGCAAGGCTCTCTTCGCCTACGCAGATAGCGCAAGCGCCTATTTCGCGCAATGACTCACACCGAAGGTTTTTCTGAAAAATGCTTGTTGTCTGTAAGAAACTATAATATAATGCAAGAGAACCATTAGATGGATAAAACAAGTGAGGGAGAAAGATAGCACAGGGGACGGTTTGCGTGAACCCTCTTAAAAAGTGAGACCTAGCACAGAATGGTGAAGTTTTGGGGCCTTTTTCCGATAAAGAGGCTTTTGAAACAGCGTGTGCCGAACAAGAAACCGGGATATTAGGCGAATGGATCGCTACTTATCCGGCTCCGACAGGTGCGAATTTTTAGCATAATGGAACGGTTTGCGTGAACCCTCTTAAAGAGTGAAGCCTAAAAAAGCGCAAACTACCCCCTGTCCCGGAGTAAATTTCCAGAAGCAAACGGAGGGCACCACAATGAAGCTATATATTGAAATGGATGTATATGCCCAAATAATACTTGCCAACTCCTACTTGACACAAACGACTACCCTAAGTACGTAATTTTTCCTTGACACATTGGAGAGAAAGTGGTAATATAATGGAAAGAAAAATATCGCGTTGATCGAAAAGAGTATCCCTGCAGAAACCGACAGAGAGTGTCCGTCAGCGGCTGGAAGCGGACATAGGCGGAGGAGGGAGAAAGTGCGTTCGGGAGCGAAGGGGAGACCCCGTTTGCCGCGTCAAGGCAAGAGTGAAAAATCAGAGTGGAACCGCGGAGTATCTTCGCCTCTGGAAGCAATTTCAGAGGCGAAGCTTTTTTTTAGTTGAAAGTTGATAGTTGACAGTGGACAGTTGCCCGTATTTTCGGCTTTATCTATTGAAGATCGGAGTGAATGAGTGTGGGAGCTATTGAACAAAAAAGTTTTCTGTTTGCAGTTCGAGTTGTAAAGCTTTGCAAATACTTGCAGAATGAGAAAAAAGAACGAATTATGTCAAAACAGCTTTTGCGCTCCGGAACCAGTATTGGTGCAAATGTTGTTGAGGCGGAACAGGCACAAAGCAGACTGGATTTTGTATCTAAGTTGAGCATATCTTTAAAAGAAGCTGTAGAGACAAAGTATTGGCTCAGACTGTTAAATGCAACGGGGTATTTGACGGAAGAAGAGTTTCAATCTATTATGGTTGATTGCCAAGAAGTAGAGAGACTTCTTACGGCAATCATTAAAACATGCAAAATTAATCTTCGCAAGAAGATAGAAAAACTTTAATTTCGGAAACTATCCACTATCCACTGTCCACTGTCAACTTGTAAAGGAGCTGTATTATATGAGATTGATGGAAACGATTGAGGCTTATCAGAGAAACGATCCGGCGGCGCGGAGTAAGTTTGAGATTTTTTGGTTGTACAACGGTCTGCATGCGCAGATTTATTATAGGGTTGCTCATTGGTTTTATGGGCACAGGATGTTCTTTATGGCACGTTGGGTTTCTCAGATCGCCAAGCGTCGGACGGGGGTTGAGATCCATCCGGCGGCGACTATCGGCAGGCGTTTGGTCATTGACCACGGTACGGGTATCGTCATCGGTGCTACGGCTATCATCGGGGATGACTGTCTGCTGTATCAGAATGTGACCTTGGGCGGTACCGGTGCCCATAAGGGCAAGCGACATCCCACCTTGGGCAACAATGTCATGGTGGGAGCAGGCGCTAAGGTTTTAGGGCCTTTCAAGGTTGGGGATAATGCCCGTATTGCGGCAAACTCCGTGGTGCTCAAGGAAGTTCCTCCAAACTCCACCGTGGTCGGTGTTCCCGGTCGTGTGGTGAAGATCAACGGTGAGAAGCTTGACCACATCCACACCCCCGACCCTGTCCGTGCAGAGCTGGATTACCTGCAACAGCGTATTGCAACTCTGGAAAAACAGTTGCAGGAAAGGGAAAATCTCTGATTGTATGCACAAACTACCCGTAGGGGTGAAGGCTTGCTTAAAATAAAGAAATAAATTTCAAAAGGAGAAATTGGAATATGTATTTGTATAATTCTGTCAGTCACAAGAAGGAACTCTTTGTTCCCAATAATCCCGATCTGGTCAAAATGTACACCTGTGGTCCCACGGTCTATCACTATGCCCACATCGGTAATCTCCGTAGCTACATCATGGAAGACGTGCTGGAAAAGGCACTGCGCTATGTGGGCTACAATGTGAAGCGTGTTATGAACATCACCGACGTGGGACATTTGGCTTCCGATGCAGATACCGGTGAGGATAAGATGGTCAAGGGCACAAAGCGTGAGAACAAGACCGTCATGGACATTGCCAAGTTCTACACCGATGCTTTCTTTGCCGATTGCGCCAAGCTGAATATTAAGACTCCTGATGTGGTAGAGCCTGCTACCAACTGCATTGACGAGTATATCCACATGGTTTCCACCCTCATTGAGAAGGACTTCGCCTATTTGGCAGGTGGCAACGTATACTTCGACACCTCCAAGCTGGAGAAGTACTATGTCTTCAACGACCACAAGGAAGAGGATCTGGAAATCGGTGTCCGTGAAGGCGTTGAGGAAGACTCCAACAAGCGTAATAAGAACGACTTTGTGCTCTGGTTCACCAAGTCCAAGTTCGAGGATCAGGCTCTTAAGTGGGACTCCCCTTGGGGCGTGGGCTATCCCGGCTGGCACATTGAGTGCTCCTGCATTTCCATGAAGCATCTGGGCGAGGACATGGATATCCACTGCGGTGGTATCGACAATGCCTTCCCCCATCACACCAATGAGATCGCACAGTCTGAGGCATATCTGGGACACAAGTGGTGCAACTACTGGTTCCATGTCCATCACCTGAATACCGAGGGCGGTAAAATGTCCAAGTCCAAGGGCGAGTTCCTTACCGTTTCCCTGCTGGAAGAAAAGGGCTTCGATCCTCTGGTTTACCGCCTGTTCTGCCTCCAGAGCCACTATCGCCGTAATCTGGTCTTCTCTTGGGAGAATCTGGAGAACGCCAAGGTCACTTACGACAAGCTCATTGCCAAGATCGCAACTCTGGAAGAAGATGGCGAAGTGGAATCCGAAGCTTTTGCCTCTCTGAAGCAGAAATTTGAGACCGCCCTCAACGGCGACCTGAACACCTCTCTGGCTGTGACCGCAGTTTACGATGTGCTGAAGGCAAAGTGCAACGATGCCACCAAGCGTGCGGCTCTGGCTGATTTCGACTATGTTCTGGGTCTGAACCTCTTGGAGTCCGCCAAGAAGTTCAAGGACGCACAGCCCAAGGACGAGGTAGATCCCGAGATCGACGCACTGGTTGCCGCCCGTACTGCTGCCAAGAAGGAAAAGAATTGGGCAGAGGCTGACCGCATCCGCGACGAGCTGAAGGCCAAGGGCATCGAGATCATCGACACCCCCCAGGGCACCAAGTGGAAGCGCGTATGAAGCTCCTGATTTTAGACGGTAACAGCGTCATTAACCGCGCCTTTTACGGCGTACGCCCCCTGACCACAAGGGAAGGTCTGCACACCAATGCCATTTACGGCTTCTTGAACATTCTGGAAAAGGTGCGCAATGAGGAAAAGCCCGATGCTTTATGCGTGGCCTTTGACCTCCACGGCCCTACCTTCCGCCATCTGCAATACGAGGGCTACAAGGCCACCCGTCACGGCATGCCGGAAGAGCTTGCCATGCAGATGCCGATTATGAAGGAAGTTCTGTCTGCTATGAACATTCCCATTTACGAATGTCAGGGCTGGGAGGCTGACGACGTGATCGGCACGGTCTCCCGCCTCTGCGGGGAGCAGGAGTGGAACTGTGTCATCCTCACCGGTGACCGTGACAGCCTGCAATTGGTGGATGAGAAGGTAACCGTCAAGCTTGTCCGCACCCAGGGCGGGCAGACGGTGACTCAAAACTATACCCCCGAGGTATTCCGCAAGGAATATGCCATGGAGCCCATCCGTCTCATTGATCTGAAGGCTCTCATGGGGGACAGCTCCGACAATATCCCCGGCGTAGCGGGGGTAGGCCCCAAGACTGCCACGGATCTGCTGGTGAAGTACGGCACCTTGGACGGGGTATATGAAAATTTGACCCCTCAGAATATGAAGGGGAAGCTTTTTGAAAAGCTTACGAACGGCAAGGATTCTGCTTATTTGTCCTATGACCTTGCCACCATCCGCAGGGATGCGCCCATTGACTTCCAACCGGAGGGGAATCTCCTGACAGAGCCAAAACGGAAGGAATTGTATGAGCTTTTCGTGAAGCTGGAATTCCAGAAGCTTATTGACCGCTACAAGCTCCGCTCTGCCGCCTTTGAGGAATCGGAGCCGGAGACGGAGTGCATGGTGGAGGGAGAATGTTGCAGTGAAACTGTCACAGATCCCAACTGTGCCGCAGAGCTGAAGAAGCTCTATAGTTCTCTGGATCACGTGGTTTTTGCCCGTGACAACAGCGGTTTTGTGATTTATGCCCCCGGCACCGAGGGTATGATGTATTATTACGAAAAATCTGCCTTGGGAGAAGCGTATCTTCCCATTCTCCGTGAGCTCCTGAGTGCGGAGGTCTCCAAGATCGCCCACGATGTGAAGCCCCTTATGCGAGAGCTTCTCCAAGAGGGCTTACCTGTGGAGGGCTTCGTCTTTGACACGGCGGTTGCGGCTTATCTGCTGGATGCTACCCGTGGGGAATACGGACTGTCTCAGGTCTGCATGCAGTATCTGCGCTTTGAGCCTCCCACAGAGCCGGCACTGTCAGCCCTTTTCAGCGGTGCCGCCGCAGTGGAGGCGCTATATGAGGTGCTGAAGAGAAAGATCGCAGAACAGGGAGTAGAGAAGCTCTATTATGACATTGAGTTCCCTCTGTGCCGTGTTCTTGCCCATATGGAGGTGGCCGGAGTCTGTGTGGATCGGAACGCCCTCCACGACTTCGGCACCATGCTCCGTCAGCGGATTTGTGCTTGTGAGAAGCTGATCTTCTCCTATTCCGAGGGAGAATTTAATATCAATTCCACAAAGCAGTTGGGCGAGTTGCTCTTTGAAAAGCTTGAACTTCCTCCTGTGAAGAAGACCAAGAGCGGTTACTCCACCAATGTGGAGGTCTTGCAGAAGCTCAAGGATAAGCATCCTATTATTCCCGCCATTATGGAATACAGGGAGCTGACCAAGCTGAATTCCACCTATGCAGAGGGCTTGCAGAAGGTCATTGCAGAGGATGGACGGATCCACACCACCTTCAAGAATCTGGTCACAGCTACCGGCAGACTGTCCTCCACGGAGCCCAACTTGCAGAACATCCCTGTGCGCAAGGAACTGGGCAGTGAGATCCGCAGAATGTTCGTCCCCCGTGAGGGCTGGGTTTTTGTGGATGCGGACTACAGCCAGATCGAGCTCCGTGTCCTTGCCCATATTGCAGGGGACAAGACCATGGAGCAGGCCTTCAAGTCCGGAGAGGACTTCCACAAGGTCACTGCCTCTCAGGTCTTCAACACGCCTTTGGATGAGGTTACTTCTCAAATGAGAAGCAATGCCAAGGCAGTTAACTTCGGCATCGTCTACGGCATTTCTGAGTTCTCTCTGGCAGAGGATCTGGGAGTGTCCCGATACGAAGCCAAGGCTTATATTGAAAGCTATTTGAACAAATACCAGGGTGTCCGCAACTATATGCGTGACATCGTTGACACTGCAAGGGAGCAGGGCTATGTGTCCACTGCCTTCGGTCGCCGTCGCTATTTGCCGGAGATCAAGAGCAGTAATTTCAATGTTCGTAGCGGTGCGGAGCGTATTGCCCTCAACACCCCCATTCAGGGTACGGCGGCAGATATTATTAAGCTTGCCATGGTTCGTGTGTTCCAAGCCCTGGAGCAGGAGGCCTTGCAAGCACGACTGCTCTTACAGGTACACGACGAGCTCATCATTGAGTGCCCTGTCTATGAGGCATACAGTGTCATGGATATGATCACCCGTGAGATGGAGAATGCGGTGAAGCTCTCCGTCCCCCTCATTGCAGAGGCAAAAATGGGAGAAAGCTGGTTTGATGCCAAATGATCCAAAAAATGCAAGAGATCCACGTGTCCCAAGTGGCAGAATTGGAAAAGCTTTGCTTCTCCGCTCCTTGGAGTGAGAGATCCATTGCCTCCGAGTTGGAAAGCGACTACAGCTACTGGCTGGTGGCAGTGGAGGATGACCGTGTGGCGGGCTATGTTGGCTCCCAGTCCTGCCCGCCGGAGTCGGACGTGATGAATGTGGCGGTCTATCCCCAATACAGAGGCCGTGGCATCGGAGAACAGCTTATGCGTACGCTCATGGAGGATCTGCGGAAGCAGGGCATGGAAAGTCTGACCTTGGAAGTCAGAGCGGGGAATGAGCCCGCTATCCGTCTGTATGAGAAGCTTGGCTTCCTTCAAGTGGGGCTGAGACCGAGATATTATGTAAACCCGATCGAGGATGCCCTGATCCTGAGAAAGGAGCTGTAATATGCTGATTTTATCTATTGAATCTTCTTGTGATGAAACTGCCGTTGCCTTAGTCCGCGACGGCAGACAGGTGCTGTGTGACTGCATCGCTTCTCAGGTGGAACTTCACAGAATTTACGGTGGCGTAGTTCCGGAAATCGCCTCCCGCAAGCACATTGAGGCCATTTACGGCTTGGCAGATCAGGCCTTGGAAAAGGCGGGAGTCAGCCGTGGGGACATTGATGCCATTGCGGTGACCTATGCTCCCGGTCTGATTGGGGCTCTATTGGTGGGTGTGAACTTCGCCAAGGCTGCGGCTCTGGCACTGGACAAGCCCCTGATCCCCGTACACCATATTCGGGGTCACATTGCCGCCAATTATATTGCCTACCCGGATCTGAAGCCTCCCTTCCTCTGTCTGGTGGTTTCCGGCGGTCATACCATGCTGGTGGATGTGAAGGACTATACGGATATGGAAGTCCTTGGCTCCACCCGTGACGATGCGGCAGGGGAATGCTTTGACAAGGTCGGCCGTATGCTGAATATGCCCTATCCCGGGGGTGCGGCTCTGGATCGTGCGGCACAGGGGGGAGATCCTTCTGTGTACCCTCTGCCCCAGAGTAAGCTCAGCGGAAACCCCTTGGATATGTCCTTCTCCGGTCTGAAAACTGCGGCGGTGAATCTGATCCACAACAAACAGCAGAAAGGGGAGGAGATCCATGTGTCCGATCTCTGTGCCTCCTTCTGCGGTGCTGTGACCCAGATGCTTGTACCCCGTACCATGCAGGCTTTGGAGCAGACAGGGCGGAAGACCCTTGCAGTTGCAGGCGGCGTGGCGGCCAATTCCCACATCCGTGCCGCCCTCACGGCAGAGTGCGAAAAGCGCGGTGTCCGTCTGTGTATGCCCCCTCTGTCCCTCTGCGGTGACAACGCCGCCATGATCGGCGCACAGGGCTACTACGAATATCTGGCAGGCAATCTGGCAGACCAGACCCTCAACGCCTACGCCACCAAGTCCTTCGAGGGCGAACAACTGTAACAGAATCATGATAAAAACCCCTCTGCATAGGATCATCATCCATGCAGAGGGGTTTTTATGCTTATTTCTAATAAAACGGATTAACCGTTTTATTATGCCGCTGGTAAGCGGCATGGCGGCAAAGCCGCCAAGAACTGCCAACTTGTCACAGCTTGCCAGTGTCAGCTTGCACTAACATGTCTCGCGGATCAGGCAGGGCTTATGCTTAATTGTTCCAGGGGAGGACTTTGGAGCGGTTGGTGGGGAATTGGGAGCTACACAGGTCAAAGACGGTATAAGTGGGGATGCCGCAATGCTCTGATAGGGCGTTGTTGTGGATATAGACTCTATAGCAGGGAACGAGGTATCCTAACACTACCTGAGAGGAATAGTAGCACTCCACATACTCCGCGGTATATCTGTCTGTTTCGGGGATGCGGTCTCCCACAGCTTCCATAAAATCTGCATTGCAGGGGATCTCTGCGGTGGCCACGGCTGAAGGCTCGGTAGTATTCGTAATACCCATACGGAGGTTGGAGGTTTGGGGATCGTAGGTAATGTTGATCGACTTGCACAGAGACAGGATGGCAGAGGGATATTCCGCAGCCTCTACCACGGTGTAGCGGTAATCCTTTACGGATGCCGCGGTGGGATCAATGGTGTTCTCATAAGTGATCCGCTGTTGGATCATAGGTGCATGAATGTCTGCGAAGTGGAGTGCGGCCTCTATGACGGGAATCTCCGTAATTGCCCCCGGAGTCAGCTCCGTAAGAGGGACATTTTCTGTAACAGTGATGTTTACGCCTTCAGCAGTGCCGTATACGGTGAGATCATCTGCAGTATAGGAAGGGGTCTTAATAGAGAATGCTTCGTCATATTGGAAGGTGTAATCTCCCTCTCCTAAGAGCAGGGTCAAATATCGGCGGAGATTATCTTCCTTCACTTTGAGGAGTTCAGGGGAATCTTCATACATAGGGCCGACCTGACCGGAGGGATAGGGATCTTCATAAATGCCATCACAGCCAAAGCGGAAGTCAGAGTCTGTGGCGTATACACCCAGAGGGTTCCCATTGGGGAGGCTCTCGATGGTGTACCCCATTAAATTGCATCCCGGGGTAAGGGTCAGCTCTGTTTGGGGGCGTTGGTAGGAGTTTTCCTCATAATAGGGCTCTACAAAGGTGTCAAGAGAAATGTCCTTTGTGGGAGTGGTGGGCTTTGCAGCCTCCTTTGGGGGCATAGAGGGAGGCAGGACGGGATTTTCAACGGGGAGAATGTGGCCGGTGCTTCCGAAGATCCAGAGATCCAGCCAGGAGCCTGCATTGGCTTCGAGAATGTCCAGGTATTCTTCTTCAGATGTGGCGTAATTTGCGTTACCCAAGAGATACCACAGCTCCAACAGTGCCTCCTGTTCCCATTGGGGGAGGTCGAAGAAGGATTCGCCCACTTCTTTCTCCAACAGATCCGCAATCTGCAGGGTGTTTTGCAGGAGGGCATAGGCATGGGATTCGGGCTCTAAGGTTTCGAGACGGCCTGAGTACTCTGCAAGGAGGGCGGTTGTGCGCTGAAGGGATTCAATGTCTCCGTCGTAGGTATCGTCCACGGAGCGGGCGATGAGGTTGCTGAAAGCACTGCACCAAAAGCTCGTGGGGCTGATAAAGTCCTTCTTGTTTGCACCTGTGAAGGTACAGCCTACGGTAAGAGAAATGAGCAAAAGGAGGCAGAGGAGGACGAACCATAGCTTCTTTGGCTGTTTCACGATCATTTCCACCCTTTCTCTCAGTTGATTCTTAGAAGCGGCCATGGTGGTTGCGGTGCGGAGAAGTCTTTGAGGATGGCTTGCGTGGGAGATCATGGACAGGAGGGTGTCTCCGTAGGGGATCCGTTCCTGTTCTCCCAAGGTCTGTAAAGCACCCTCGTCACAGGCAAGCTCACAATCCTGTCGGGACAGGATCGCCGCCCACCAAACAAGGGGATGGAACCAGTACAGGCACAGACACAGTCCCCGTACCCCTGCCCACAGAGGATCCAGATGCCGGTGATGGGTCTGCTCATGGATGAGAATGTGTCGTAAGGTCCGATCGTCGGTCTCACGGGGATTATAGACCCGAGGGCGGATGAGTCCTACGAGACAGGGAGAAGGCAGTTCCTCGTTTATGTATACGGGGAAGGGATAGACCTCTACATTCATGGGATAAGCGTTTTTCTTGGCTCTCTGACGGAATCGGAGATTCACCGTGAGGAACCACAGTGCCATAACTCCCGCGCCCAATGCCCAAAGACCTATGGCAATCTGTGACCATGGGATGCTCCTTGGGGGAACGGCGAGGGTAGGCTGTATTACGGCGGAACTGTTGGAGGATGTTTGAAGGGTCGGTGAAGTGACGAGTGGAGGAGTATAACCTTCGGGGCTGTGATCGAGGGTGGGAGATACCGACTCTACAGGGGCAGAGGGAACAATATGGGTATTGTGTTCCGTAATAGCAGGGGGATCGGCTTGGGCTGTGAAATTCTGTAGGCTTAGGGGGGAAGACCCGATCTCAAGGGGGATCAAAAGTCGAAGGGCGACTAAGAGCCATAGGGCATAGCGGATGCGGAGACTGATCTTCCGTCCGAAAGCATAGCGAAGGCCTATGATCACGAGGATCAAAACAGTAGAACTGAGCAGGGATCCTGTCATGGAAAATGCACCTCCTGTAAGAAAGTTCGGTCACTCCAGATCCTCTTCTGCCTTGTGGAGGATGGCATGGAGCTCGTCGATATCCTCCCGGGTCAGATCATTCTGGCGGACCATGGTGCTGAGGAAGAGCCCTAAACTGCCGTTGTAGGCACGCTTTAATAAGGACTCCGATTGTTGGGCGACGACTTCTTCACGGGTAACAATGGGGTGGAAGGTCTTGGTACGACCTTCGGCCTCGTAGCCGATGATGCCCTTCTGCTCCAGTCGGCGGATCAAGGTGGTGACGGTACTCTTAGCCCATCCCTCGGTGTCTCCTAAGATCCGAACCAGCTCCATAAGGGTGTGAGGCTCCTGCCAGAGAACCTCCATGACCTGCCATTCGGCAGGGGAAACGGTGATGGTCATAAGATAGCTCCTCCTAAGCTGGATTATGTTTGTAAACCTATTGTAGCATACTGGATTATATTTGTCAACCAACTTGCAAAAAATTTTTGAAAATCTATGAAAAAGATAAGGAAAATTTCTCACTTATGTCGTATAATGGATGAAAAGACCTGTGTGTTTCGGGTCGGGAGAGGAAAGGGGGCGAATCCGTGGATCAAGGGGCTGTTTGTTACAAACGATTTTTGGAAGGACAGGAGTCTGCCTTTGATGAGATCATGGAATTGCTGTTTCACCGTTTGGTGTTCTTTATAGATCGCTATGTGCAGGATCCTTACGAAGCAGAGGATCTTGCCATTGAAACCATGACGGAACTGGTGGTACATCCCAAGAAATACCGTTTTACCGTGAGCCTGAAGACTTACCTTTTCTTGCTGGGCAAGAGCAAGGCGCTGGATCATCTCAGGAAGAAAAATCGCAGAAGGACAGATCCTGTGGCATCCCTGAAGGACTCGGCGGAGCAGGGGACAAGCTTGGAGGATCAACTGCAGCTACAGGAGCAACAACGGCTTGTCCATGAGGCACTGGCAAAGATACCGCAGGAAATGTCCGCAGTCCTTCATTTGATTTATTTTGAAGATCTGACCTATGAGGAAGCGGCAAAGGTCATGAAGAAGACTCCCAAGCAGGTGGATAATCTGGTCTATCGGGGCAAGAAAGAACTTCGGCAAATCTTGGGAAAGGAGGCCATTGTCTTATGAGATCTATACAGGAATGTAAAAACGAGATATTCCGCAGAAGTGCAAAGAAAATCAGAGAGCGGAACAGGCGGAGGAAAATCGCAGTGGGCTTCTGTATCCCCCTGTGTTTAACCTTGGGCATCTTTGCCGGTGTCAGAGGTGGCCTGTTTGACCACTTGAGACTCACCAAAGGTTTCGAAAGCTCCGAGTTCGCACCTACTACCGGCTTTGTGGAAACCGAGGCACTTTGGGAAGGGGAAACGATGGAAGCTGTTACCGAAGAAGCTGTTGCCGGTACAGATATGGATTTTGTCTATGCAGGTATGCCTATGGATGCCGCACCGGATATCTATGTGTCTGTTAGCGGTAACGGAGCTTATGTCGACTTTTATAATCATATTTGGGATGAAGCCATTGTAGACAGCTTGAGCAACCGTTTGCAGGAACTGACCCAAGAGGACGAAGAAATTGCAATTCCTTCGGAAGCCGTCCCGGAAGTCTCCACACCCGATATGCAGATCAGTTACGGACAGGAGCCGGAAGACGGCTTTCTGATTGATGTGGTAGACTCTGAGGGACGCTACGGATGCTATTTTCTTTTTGATACCATTCTGGAGGACATCTTCAACGGCAATCAAAATAACTTGACAGAGGATGAATATGCAGAAATATCGGCACTTCTTGAGCTTCCGACCTTAGAGGAGCTTGGGGAGTAAAGGCTGCCGAAGCTACATAATGTGTTTCCTTCGAGCATCAAGATACTCGAAGAAAAAAACACAGTGTATAATATCAGCAAACCTATAAAAACGGCTGATTAAGCCGTTTTTATAGGTCCCCACAGCATGGCTGTGGGGAATAAGTCGCAAGGGCGACTTATTCAGCAGACATTACATAGTATTCCGGAGGTGAACAAGATGAAAAAGAACTTTCGCTTTATATGGATAATTTTGATTGCCTTGGTGCTTCTGATCCCCATTCCCGTGGGAACATATAGGGACGGGGGCACAAGGGTCTACCGTGCAGCTACATATACTGTTGTGGACTGGAATCGCATGGTCACTGCAGATTATACTCACAGTGCTGTCAGACTGTACTTTCCGCCCAAGTGCTACGGCAGTATTGGCCGCCTGTGGGGGGAAGAAAAGGGAAAAATTGAAATGCCTGAGGAAAAGGAATTCCTGGCAGTTATTACACAGATCCACGGGGATACCGGAGTAGAGGTAGAGCCCCTAGAGGGCAGTGTGGAAAGAAACAGCGCCCATCGCATTACCTTTGGAATTGAAAACTTGCAAGAGCTTCCTCTGTATGAGGGCTGTCTGGTGTCTGTGAAGTATGACGGACATATCATGGAGTCTTACCCTGCACAGATCGTGGCTACGGAATGGTCTCTTGCAGGGGATTGGCGGCAGAAGCCTGGGGAAGATCCGTGGGTAGAATCCGAATTTCAAGAAATGGGAGAGGAAACTGTCACTGTGGCAGGATGGATCACGGAAATTTATGCTGATGCCTTTTTCCTCACTGTGCAGTACCCCGAAACCATTCCTACTATGGTCAGAGGAACCTTGGATCCCCAATGGAATTTGGGGGACTATGTGACCGTGGGTTTAGACAATGCTACCTATTCCCAAGAGCTTATGGCACTCAAAGGAGATCTTGCAAAAGTCTCGGAATATGATCCATACAGCATGATACCGCCCCTGCCCTATCTTGACACGGATGTTTTCATGACTACAGAAAATATTGAGGATATGATCTGTTATAAACCTGTGATCTATCTCTACCCTCAGGAAGAGATTCCTGTCAATGTGGAGTTGGATCTGCAAGGGGAATTCCTCTGCACCTATCCTGTCTATCAAGACGGCTGGACAGTGACAGCACAGCCCGATGGTATGCTCACGGATGACAAGGGGCAGACCTACAGCTATCTGTACTGGGAGGGGGAGATCTATGGAGAGTCAGACTTCTCTGAGGGCTTTTGCATTCCGGGAGAAGAGACTGCTGCCTTTTTGGAATGGGCCTTGGATCGACTTGGGTTAAACCGACGGGAAGCCAATGAGTTTATTGTCTATTGGCTGCCTCTCATGGAGGACAATGCCTACAATCTGATTTCTTTTGATACGGAAGCATATGAGCAGTCGGCTCAGCTGAACATCAGCCCGATGCCCGATACCCTGATCCGTGTCTTCATGACATGGAAGACCTCCGAGGAGTGGGTAGACCTCCCCATCCAAGAGCTGACCTCCCCGGAACGGAAGGGCTTTGTAGCCGTAGAATGGGGCGGAGCAATGGTTGAGTGAACTGTAGGGGCGGACGACCCTACCGAATCTGCGTTGATAAAAAAGAGAAGATGCTACACACTTTATCCCCCGGCTGAATGAGTTACCGGCGAATGATCTTGCAGCATCTTCTGTATTTATGATATGTAGTAGACACTGAATTGTCAATAGGAGGAAAGAAATTATGAAAAAGAAAATTTGGATCTTAGGGATCATTGTTTTTGTAATTCTGCTAATCGTACCCCTGTCTGTGAAAGCTTATGAGGATGGAGGGACACGGGTCTACCGTGCGGCTACCTATACCTTGGTGGACTGGAATCGGACGGACGAATGTGAGACTTACAGCAAGCTCAGCCTATACCTGCCACCTCGTGCTTATAAAAGTGTAGATGATCTGTGGGATATAGAGATGGGGAATTGCTATGAGGAGGAAGAGGATATTGTTGAGACCTTGAAGCCGGTCCTTTATCTCTACCCGGAGACAGAAACCCTTGTGGATGTGGAGCTTTCTCTGAAGGGTGAACTAACCTGCACCTATCCTGCTTATGAAGATGGATGGACAGTGACGGCACAGCCCGACGGCACCTTGACCGATGGGAAGGGACAGAGCTACAACTACCTGTACTGGGAGGGAGAAGTCCGTGGCAATATGGACTATTCCAAGGGCTTCTGTGTAGCGGGGAAGGATACGGCAAGCTTCTTGGAATGGGCATTGGCAGAACTGGGACTCACCCGTCGGGAGGCTAACGAGTTTATCGTCTACTGGCTGCCGCAGATGGAAGACAATGCCTATAATCTGATCTACTTCCAAGGCAAGTCCTATACCGACACCACTGAGCTGAAGATCAGTCCGCAACCGGACAGTCTGATCCGTATTTACATGACATGGAAGGCATCCGAACAATGGGTGGATCTGCCTGCCCAAGAGCTGATTGCCCCGGAACGCAAGGGCTTTGTAGCTGTGGAATGGGGTGGCGTAGAGCTTACGGAAGAATGAGAATGTTTCCCCTGCCTGTGGGGAGAACCGATGAATGGAAAAAGGACGGAGGAATTGTGACAGATACCGGTTCCTCCGTCCCTTTATATTTCATAAGGGAGAGATCCCTTTTGGAGACGGTATTGTGTCGAAAAACATAAATTCAGAAGAAATATCCTATGGAAATGTGGATTTTCTATTGACTTTTTGTCTCGTTTATGATAAATTCAAGGTAACTACAGTAAAAGGGGGGAGAAGGCCTTGGTCAGTCGAAAGCTATGGAAATTTGCCTACGAGCAGGGACTGCAAATGGAATATGCCAGAGCATACGGCTCTCTTCACGGATACTGTGTGACCCTATCCGAGGGGGACGGCTTTCTATCCCTTGTTTTGACTGCCTACTTCGCGGACAAAAACGGGGCAGAGACCTTGGGTGAGTATTTACAGACCCAAGCACTGGACAAGAGCTTCGAAGTCACCGCTGTGGATATCCGCAAGGATCGCATCCGTGTTCTCTTCCCCTGCAAGGGGAATCGGATCAAACTCCTGCGCTGTTTTCTGGACTGGTTTATTCCTGTTCTGGAGGAGTACGGAGTTTGCAAGGATCATATCTGTCCCTGCTGTGGCAAGGTCTTGGGACAGGGCAATTGGAAGCTGGTCAAGGGTGTTGCATACTGTGTCCACGAGGACTGCGCCCGTGACTTGCAGGCTTCTGTAGAGAAAAATAAAGCCCCCGTACAGCAAAAGGGGAGCTATTTCAGGGGAGCTTTGGGAGCGACCTTAGGTGCGGCTGTCGGTGCTGTTACATGGGCGGTGATCCTTCTACTGGGATACATGGCCTCTATTGTGGGCTTCCTTACAGGGCTTCTGGTTGACAGAGGTTACAGCCTCCTTGGTGGCAAAGAAGGCAAGAAACGTATCTGGATCCTGTGCATTGCGGTGGTTCTGGGTGTTCTTATGGGCAATATTTTGGGAGACTGCCTGCTTGTGGTTCGTGACCTGCGGATTCACGGCAGGGATATCAGCTTCCTCTACAGTCTGAATCTGCTGTTTTCCACCTTGGGCAAGGACTCTTCCAGCCTGAGGGTCTTTGTGATGAATGTATTTCTGGGACTGATGTTTGCGTTGGTAGGTGCTATCAGCCTTGCTCTCCGTGAGGATAGCAAGGAGCGTATCCCCGATTATGCTGACCTTTCCTACCCCATGATCAAATTCGGCAGGAGCTGAAAGGATCTGATCCATACTCTCTGAGCTGTGCCTTTCCGGCACAGCTCTTTTTTCTTTTGAAATATGGAGAAAACGGAAGTTTTTTGCATACTTTGCAGAATTCGGCTTATCCTATGGGAGAAGCAAATAAAGGAGGAATACACATGAAAAACATGGTTCGTTGCAGTGCGCTTCTGCTCCTGCTGGGGCTATTGTGTCTGCCTGTTTTGGGGGCGCAGGGGGAGACACTGTGCGGAGAGATCTACTGCTTCCGGGAAGAAGAATTTGCCTCTGCTACCGGTGGCATCCTTGTCCGCCGGGTACCTGATCCTCAGGTTGCCGTGATCTGTCTGGGACAGCGTCAGATCTGTGCGGGGGATGTATTGGATGCCGGTCGTTTGGGGGAATTGTATCTCAAACCCCTTTGCATGGATAATTCCGAGGCGGTCTTCCGCTATCTTCCCATTGCAGACCGTAGCTTGGGGCAGGAAGAAAATATGGTCATCCGTATCCGTTCCGGGAAAAACGAAAGTCCCAAGGCAGAAGCTCTGACAATGGACACCTACAAAAACATTGCCAATAACGGCAAGCTCACGGCCTCCGATCCCGAAGGCTCTGCTCTGGTATTTACTCTTGCACAAGAACCCAAACTAGGTAAAGTGGAACTGAAAAGCGACGGCTCTTTCCTCTATATCCCCAACAAGAATAAGGTGGGGGAGGATACCTTTACCTTTACTGTCACCGACGAGGCGGGGAATATGTCCGATCCTGCTACCGTGAAGATCCGTATTTTGAAGCCCAATCAAGCTATGACTTACGGGGATATGGAAGGATCCGAAAATCATTTTGAGGCGCTCTGGGCTAAGGAAAAGGGACTTGTGGGGGCTGTAGAGCTGGCAGGCCATCAGTGCTTCCGTCCCGGACAGACGGTGACCCGTGGAGAATTTCTGGTGATGGTTATGGATCTGACCCAACAGCCATTAGAGAAGGAACTGAAGACCTCCGGCTTTACGGATGTACAGCATTGTCCGGAATGGATGCAGGTGTATTTTGCCAATGCCATGCGTAAAGGGATTGTCCGTGGAGAAGTGGGGGAGAAAGGCATGATCTTCCGCCCTGATGATCCCATTACAGGGCAGGAGGCAGCGGTCATGCTACAGAATATCTTACAGCTTCCTGTCAGTGCGGCGGCAGAGGACAGCTCGGAGCCGTTCTGGGCGGCGGCTTCTGTACAAGCTCTCCGTGAAGCAGGTTTGGGTGTCTCCGGCAAATCCCCTCTGACCAGAGAACAGACCGTATGTTTGCTCTATACCCTTGACAATATGTAAGGAATAAAAAAGGGACTGCTGAAGGATGAGTTCAGCAGTCCCAAAATTATGTGTTTTCTATGGGGGATCAGTCGGGGATCTCACCATAGCCGTTGTCGTTGTTCAGGTTGTTCAGCTCCTCGAGAAGCTCTTCCTCTGCAATGACGGGGGATTTCTGACCGTTGGCCAGTGCGATGAGGCGGTCTTCTTCTCTGTTCTGCTTTTCCTGAGATTTCTTACAGCTGTTCTTTACGGACTGGTAGTCGTTCTTGGCCTGCTCCATCAGGTCACGCAGACGGCTGATTTTGCGGTAGTGATCGGAAATGCCGTCGCACAGGGGCTGGTATTCGGCTTCGTCGGGTTCTTCGTCAGTGACAAAGTCCTTGTAATACAGCTTACCCAGCTTGGTATACAGGTTGCGGATCTTTTCCTGCTCTGCGGCGATCTGGATACGGCACTTGGACACCATTGCCAGCTGCTTGGCGGCATCGGCAGTAACACCTGCTACATGGATGGCTTTGTCCTTCAGTTCTTCAAAGGTTGACATAATTTTATTCCTCCGTTTCATTCTCAATGGTTTGGCGGTTAACTAACATATTGCTTTTGCTTGGTTTTCTAAAGATAAGAACAATGGCGATGATGGCAAGAGACAGTGCTAAACTCACAATGGCAAGAAGCTGACTTGCACGGATACCACCGCCCATGAGGCTGTCTGTTCGCAAGCCCTCAATAAAGAAGCGACCCAGACCATACCACGCAATATAGTACAGGAAGATCTGTCCGTCAAAACGGCGTTTCTTGGATAGGAAATGCAGGAGTACAAGACCTGCAACATTCCACAGGGATTCATACAGGAAGGTGGGGTGGACTTGCACAAAGCCCTCATAGCCTCCCGATACGGCCTTGGCACGGAGTTCCTCCAGTGCAGGACCCTCTGCAAGACCCCGGAGTACGGAATCCGGCAGACGCATGGCAAGAATATTCTCGCAATAGCTTCCGAAGGCTTCCCGGTTGAAGAAATTCCCCCAACGCCCCATAGCCTGCCCGATCAGCAGACCCAGACCGGCAACATCCGCACTGGGGAGGAATTTCCTCAGGCGATCCCGTGAGGTGATGCTGAAGAGGAAGAAGCCCAGCACTGCACCGATGACACCGCCGTAAATGGCAAGGCCTCCGTCACGGATCCGTAGCCACTCATTCAGGGGTGTGCCGTTGAAGATCACATAATACAATCTTGCACCGACCACGGCACAAGGGATGCCCACAATGGCAACATTGAGGATATCGTCACTTGTTAAACCGAATTCCTTGGCACGCTTCATGGCATACAGTACTGCCAAAAGAACGCCAAGGGCAATGATCACACCGTAGAACTTGATCTCAAAGTCCGTACCGAAGATCTTGAAGCCTTCGGGGGGATCGATATTCTCTATGCCCAAGCCCGGAAAGCTGATGGGCATATCTCTTAAAATATTAGTCATAAGTGTCCTCCTTGGGATAGATCACAGACAAGCCCGAACTGTCTGCACGGATGCATTGGGCAAGGAAGTCCTGCACATCCTCGGGTCGGAGTTTTGCATAGGCATCGGGGAAGTCAAAGTAGGAGTAGCCGTCAAATTCATATGCACACAGACGGTAGCAGATACTGGAGAAGCTGTCCAGATCTCGCATCCGTCTGCCAAGGGAAGAATGGAGCAGACGGTGAAACCATTCCTCGTCAAGGCCCTCCTTTGCGATGCGTAGGCCTTCTGCGATCACAGCTTTATAGACATCTTCGGGCTTGTCGCTGTCACCTGTCAGGGACAGGAGGCACAGATCCTTGATGCTTTCATAACCCACAGAGAAGCTTGCATCAATGAGGCCTTCGTTATACAGTTCGGTATAAAGGGGAGAGGACTCTCCTGCAAGGATCTCCGAGGCCAGTTCCCCGACAAGCTCCCGTTTGATGATCTCCTCAGAGGATACGGGGGGACAGGGGAAGGCCATTGCAAGAGTGGGCATGGAAATGGGCATGGAGCGTTGAGCAAATACCGCTTCCTTAGGGCCGGAGGGATCTCCGTGATCCCGGATGGGAAGGGGGACTCTGACGGGATGGGTGTATTTCTCAGCCAGCTCCAGGATCTCTTGGGGATCTACATCTCCCGCAATGGACAGGATCATGTTTGCAGGGGTATAAAATGCCTTATGACAATCATAGAGCATTTGTACCGTAATTTGGGAGATGGACTCCACCGTACCGGAGATGGGGACGGAGGCAGGATGCTTGGGGAAGAGAATGCTGAACAGCTCCTCATACACACGGGACTCTGCACTGTCTTCATACATGCGGATCTCTTGCTCGATGATGCCCCGTTCCTTTTCCACGGATTCTTCGGTGAAATAGGGGACGGTGACCATGCGGAGCAGAAGTGCCAGAGACTCGGAGAAATTGTCCGTACAGGAGAAATGATATGCGGTCATGGAATAGGAGGTGAAGGCATTGGAGGAGGCTCCAAGCTCCACAAAACGAGCGCTAGCATCCATGTCCGGCAGATCAAACATCTTGTGTTCCAAATAATGGGCAATGCCTGCGGGGAGATCATGATCCTCACCGGCAAAGGAGAATTTTGTGTCGATAGAGCCGAAATCCACTGCTAAAAAGGCGTATTTACGGGCAAAGTCCTTCTTGGGGACAATGCGGATCCGCAGGCCGTTGGGCAGGGTGTTGGTATACAACTCTTCCGCAAGCCGGGGGTAAGAATTCAGTTGCATTCCGTTTCCCCCTTTAAGAAATAAATGGTGTCAAGACAGAGTCTGCGAGCGACTCGGGCAAGATCCTCTACGGTCAACTTTTGGATCAGACGCATCTGTTCGGGAATGTCCGGACAGGGGAGGATCCCTTGACCGATAAAGAAGTCATCCAGGCGGTTGGGGGTATCCATAGCAGAGCGGAAGGCAGAAAGGATCTGGGTGCGGGCAGAATCCAACTCCCAAGGGGTAATGTTGCCGTTTTTGCAGGCATCCAGCTCCGCCAGAATGGCATCCTTGGCTATTTCATAATTTTCCGAAGCGATGCCGGAGCTGATGAGGAAAATGCCCTTATAGCGGTCATAGGAAGCAGAGGCATAATAGCACAGGGAAAGCTTCTCGCGGACATTGCGATAGAGCTTTCCGCAGGTACCTCCACCGTAAACCGTGGCAAGAAGTACCAGTGCCATGTAGTCCGGATCTACGGAGGTGATGCCGGAGCGCATACCGATGACCAGATTGCCCTGGGTGACGGGCAGGGACTCGGTGACGATTCCGGGCTCTGTGGGAGGGGGAACGAGCTTGGTACTGCTACGCTCCCATACCTGCTCTGTGCGGTGTGTAAATAGGGGACGGAAGGCCTCTGCGGCCTCTTGGGGAGACAGTCTGCCACTGTAGAAGATCTCAATGGGGCAGGTTTCCAGTGTTTTTTGGTAATGGGCATAGAGAACCCGGGGGGTAATAGCTTCCACATCCTCAATGGTACCCAGACGGGGAACACCGTAGTCCTCGTCTTTGCACATCTCTTTCATGAGGCGGTCATAGGCGTAGGCACGCTTGTCATTCAGGGAGGCTTCCAGGGTATTGATCAGGTTACGGCGCTCACCCTCAACGTACTCTGTACAGAAGATCCCGTTTTCCAAATAGGGATGGTAGAGCACCTGCTCCAGAAATTCCAGCATTCCGCTGAAGATCCCACTCTCGGGGACAAAGCAGTCTTCCAGAAAATCCCCGTAAAAGCCCAGTAGTTTTGTTTCACCCTTTCGCCGTACCATAGTACCGAAGGTAGAGCCGTAAAGGGCATCCAGACGGTTGGAAATAGACTGAATATCCGGGTAGCGTTCCGTTCCCCGGAGCAACACGCTGGGGAGTAGGGCGTCAAGGGAAGCGTTCTCTTTGTTGTGCTGTCGCAGGAAGTTGATACTGAAACAGCCGGTTTTAAATTTATGGGTTTGCAAAGCTCTCAGGGTTACCCCGGGAGCCAGTAAAATGTTTGTTGTCAAAGAAAGTCGTCCTTTCAAAAGTGCTGATTCAAAGAGTCACACCTCTATTATACACAATTTTTTGTAAAAAGAAAGAGTTTTAAAAAATATTGCTTGTCTTTTGGGCAAATATTTAGTAAAATGTTTTTGTTTCATGTATCGCAATGGAAACAGTTTGAAGAAAAAGGAAGAATTTGTATGATGCAGTGGCTGGAATTGACTATCAAGACCGATTCCCGCGGTGTGGAGCTCCTGTGTGCGGAGCTTACGGAAGCGGGTTTTGACAGCTTTATGGTAGAAGATCAAGAAGAATTTTCCCAATTCCTGGAGACCGCCGGGGATTACTGGGATTATGTAGATGAAGAATTAAGTCAACGGATGGAGAGCCTGTCTCAGGTTCGCCTGTATTTGGAGGAGGACAGCGCCCAAGAGCGGATCGGGAAATTGACCCAATTGCTGGAACAGCTTCCCCAAATCTATCCTGCCTGCCCCTTTGGGGAGCTGACTGTTTCCTTGGAGAATGTTCCGGATGAGGACTGGGAGAATTCCTGGAAGAAGCATTATCGCCCCCTGCCTGTGGGAGACAAGTTCCTTGTGGTTCCCCGTTGGATGTCGGTGGATGATCCTCAGGGACGGCTTCCTGTCATATTGGATCTTGGGCTGACCTTCGGCACAGGGGCGCATGACTCCACCCAGATGTGTATGAAGGCTCTGGAAAGCCTGATCCGTGGAGGAGAGCGTGTGGCCGACCTTGGCAGCGGTAGCGGCATCCTGTCCATCTGCGCCCTGCGACTGGGCGCGGAAAGTGCTGTGGGTATCGATGTAGACCCTGCGGCAGAACATATTGCCGCCCGAAATGCGGAACTCAACGGCTTCAAAGCCCCTGCCTTCACGGCTTGCACCGGCAATGTCATTGAGGATAAGGCAACCATGCAGAGACTTGCTGAGGGCGGATACGATGTGGTTTGTGCCAATATCGTTGCAGGTGTCCTTGTGGCTTTGGCACCGGTTGTTCCCTGCTTCCTCAGAGAGGATGGAGTGTTCCTTTGCTCCGGCATTCTCCGTGAACGGGAGCAGGAGGTTCGTCGGGCACTGGAGGCTGTGGGTCTGCGGATCGTGGACAGCTTGCATACCGAGGAATGGTGCTGTCTCATTGCACGGAAATAAGAAAGGAGGGGGGCTATGCTACGGATCCCCTATCGTAGTAAACTGCGGTTAAAGAAGATATTTCACGGTCTTTTGATCTCTGTGGCTGTGCTGTTTGTGGGTGCTGTACTGGCGCTGATTTATGCAGACAGTATGATCCGCTATGACCGTAACGGTGCGGTGCTGGTTGGCAAAGCTGTGGCGGAAGCAGAGACACAAGCTCCCACAGAGCCAAGACCGCAAATAGACAATCCTGTGATCGTCCTTCAGGAAAAGGAAGCCGATACGGTGCAGATCAAGGATATGAACGGTGTATACATCACCACCAAAATGCTCAAGGATATTCCTGCGGTTACGGAGCTGATGGCACAGATCACAGAGCCCTGTGCCGTGTATATGGAACTGAAGAGCGTCTTCGGTAATTATTATTACAGCTCATCCTTTGCCTTCGGAAATTACCCTGAGGACGTTGATGTAGTTGCTGTAGATGCTCTGATCGGGGAACTGGTGGAACGGGGCTTCTACCTGGTAGCTTCCATCCCTGCCTTCCCCGATAGAGCTTATATTTTGGAGAATGAAAGCATCAGCCTGCGGAAATACGGTGGCTATAGCTGGATGGACAGCCGTGGCTGTTACTGGCTCGACCCTGCCAATGATGCCTCTGTGACCCGCCTGATGCAGATGGCACTGGATCTGGGGGAAATGGGCTTCCGTGAGGTCTGCTTCTCTGAATTCAAGTTCCCGGAGGGAGACAGCTATCACTATGATTCCGATCTTCCCAAGGAACAGGTGATCCGCAATGGGGTGGAGAAGCTTACTGCCCTTATGGCCGGTAGCGACATTCTCATTTCCTTCCTTGTTGAGGGAACAGAATTTCCATCGGATGTAGCGGCGGGCAGAATCTATGTTGCGGATATTGACGGTACGCAGGCAGACAAGTACGCAAAGAGCTATGAAGAACGGTCCGGGGCAAAGGAAGTGGTATTCCTGACCTCCTCCAAAGATGAGCGTTTCCGGGAACGTGCAGTCCTCAAGCCCTTGACCGGTGAATAAATAAAGAAGGTGTACAAGCTTTGAATCTTTTCTTCCATGGAGGACACGGATCTTATGAGGGTCTGTGGGCGCTCCTTGCAGATGGGGCAAAGGATGCCCTGTGGGATGGGCTGTGGAGTTTGCCCATTTTGTTTTTTGCATATTTTGCAATGGAATTGCTGGAAAACAGCAAGCGTTTCAATGAGGATATGCTACACGGATATTCCCGTAAGGCAGGACCCCTTGTAGGCGGTCTTCTGGGCATCGTGCCCCAGTGCGGGATCTCCGGTGCGGCGGCAACCCTGTTCTCCACCGGTTCTGTTACGGTGGGTACTATGTTGGCGGTGTTCTTTGCAACCTCCGATGAGATGATCCCTATTTTACTCTCTGCCCTCAGAGAGGACAGTATGTCCCTGACAAAGGTTCTGTGGATCTTGCTGGGCAAAGCCGCACTTGCAATTGTACTGGGCTATCTGGCAGACCTGCTCCTGAAGCGGATCATCCGCCCGGGAAAGGACATCCACAGCTTCTGTGAACGGGAACACTGCCATTGCGAGGAGGAGGGACATCCCGTCCTACTGGCACTGAAATCCGCCCTGAAGCATACGCTGAAGATCGGTATTATGCTGATCCTTGTGATTTTTGTCTTTAATGTCCTGTTCCTCTATGTGGGCATGGAAAGACTCTCCGGCACATTCTTGACCCGACCTGTCCTTGGGATCCTGTTCCTGGCATTGTTTGGCTTGATCCCCAATTGCTCCGTATCTGTGATCCTGACCCGTAGCTATCTCAGCGGGATCATCGGACTGGGGGGACTGTTTGCAGGTCTCCTGTCCAATGCGGGCATCGGTCTGCTGGTGCTGATCCGCAGCAACAAGAATCGCAGGGAGAACCTGATCATTACCGCAACCCTCTACTGCTTCAGCGTGGTTGTAGGTATTGTCCTGTCCCTGCTGTTTTCCTGAGCCAATGGATTATCGACACTCTCCCATCTGTTTTGGTGCGGAGAGTGTTTTTATATTTGCTTTTGCACATTATCCATGAATAATCCATTTGAGTTATGTTTGTAAAGTGATAGGTATAAGTAAGATTGTGATAAAAGTGAAAAATACAAGAAAATACAGTGTATCTCTATTGCAATTTTCATAAATTTATGCTATGATTCCATATGACAGGAAGGTGATGGAGAAATAAGACATAAGTCTCCCTGTTGAAATCGAAAATGACCTTTTGAAGGCAAGAAAGGAAGTATGTTATAAAAGGCGCAATGTTGAAAAAACTGCTGTATTCCGGTATCCTGCTCTTGTGTATGTGCATAGCCTTACCCACCATGCTTGCCTCTGCAACAGAAGGTGGACCCATGTACACCTACACCTATGACGAAGAGAGCCGTGTTTTGACCGTCTACGGTACAGGGACGTTGGATCCCAAATATTTCTCGGAGGATATCTTGGCTTATGTGAAGCTTCCCCATAAACTGAGCCGGATCTCCGATTACCTATTCAAGAGCTGTTATCTTCTGGAAGAGGTGGTTCTTCCCAAAGCTGTGACGCTTATTGGCGAAGGGGCTTTCCAGGAGTGCAGGCATTTGCGTAAGATCAACCTTCCCGAAGGTCTGACGAAGATTGAAGGCCATGCCTTCAATTTCTGCAAGAGGATGGAGTCCATTGTGATCCCATCTACGGTTGAGAGCATTGGCAATGAGGCTTTTATGGATTGCATTGCACTGAAGGACGTCTACTTCAAGGGGGATGCTCCTGTCATCGGATCTCATCCCTTCCATGCCTACTACGGCTTTGCGAATGTTGCGGAGCTTCATGTTATCCCGGATCTTACCCTGTACTATCCTGCATACTGCTCTGGTTGGTGGGATCCTGAGTGGAACGGCTATCCTACACAGTCTTGGACAGGGACTTTTGTGGATGTAGAGCCCTTCAGCTATTATGAGCAGGCTGTACATTGGGCGGTAGAACGAGGCATTACCAACGGTACGGGAGAGTTGACCTTCTCTCCCAATGAGGACTGTACCCGCGGTCAGATCGTGACCTTCCTGTGGCGTGCTGTCGGCTGTCCCGAGCCCGGAAGCGTGGAAAATCCCTTCAAGGATATTCGCCCAAAGGACTACTATTATAAGGCTGTCCTCTGGGCAGTGGGAGAAGGCATCACCAAGGGTATGACCAAGGACACCTTTGCTCCCAATGAGACCTGTACCCGTGCTCAGGTTGTGACCTTCCTGTGGAGAGCGGACGGAAAGCTTGACTACTATGCCGATTGGGAAACGGACTTTGCGGATGTTCCTGACAACAGCTACTACACCAAAGCTGTTGCATGGGCCTATGGGAGCGGGATTACTGAGGACGTGGGCAAGGGTCTCTTTGCTCCGGATGCGCAGTGTACCCGCGCGCAGATCGTGACTTTCCTGTACCGTTATTATTATTAAAATTCTTCCAAGGAGCTACGCCTGCTTCGTAGCTGTGAAAGTGCAATTATGCGGTTCCTGACATAGAGCCGTATAATGACGGCCTGCCATCTCCCCCGGATGGCAGGCCGTTTTTTAAGAAGAACAGGCACTCTCCCTTCTGAAGCGGAGAGTGCCTGTTTGTCAGCTGTGTTAAAGGTTCGGGTATGAAACTGTCAGTTCTTTGGCTTGGAGAAGGTGATTTTCCTGCCGTCGCTGATGCACAGCAGGTCGCCGTCCTTGTCCGTGCGGTAGACAGTCACATCTGCATCCCTCAGACGGCTGAGGACGGTGTCATCGGGGTGTCCGTAGCTGTTGTCCTCTCCCACAGAGATCACGGCATATTGGGGCATGACCTCGTTCAGGAAACGGTAGGAGGTGGAGGAGGAAC
>JAZMZW010000025.1:0-1790 GCA_045586205.1 Faecousia sp.
GCTCTGGAAGATGCTAAGCTGCGCTTTGCAATACATCTACGTACTGTAGATAAAAACCATCCTCTGGCACAACGTACTGTCCTGCCCATTATTCGAAGAGGTAGGGGAGCAGGACGTCCCCAGCACCCAAAGACTAAGGTACAGAGGCTTGGTTCCTTGCTACCGGAAGTGCCACGTCTTGAGCTAACTGCACCACACTATTCAAAAGGATGCAGGAGAGATCCCACCGAGGGCATTGGCAAGACGGAGGCAGCCATCAATTTCAAGCAGTGGTGGGCCCAGCTCCCAGAATCCCATGTCACTATCTTCTCAGATGGATCGGAACAGGAGAAAGACGGAGTCAGACGGGTCACATACGGCTTTGTTATCTATCAGCACGGGAAGATCATGCACAAGGGAAGCGGATCGCTGCACCCGCAGTCGCACGTATTCGATGCCGAAGTCACTGGCGCTTGGAGAGGACTTCAACACGCTTTACGCAGACCTGAACTCCGTCACCAAAAGATTTGGATGTGTATTGATAGCACATCCGTTATCTGGGGTCTACAGGGCAATGCATCGCCATCTTCGCAATGGGCATTCAAGCAGTGCCACAATGCTATGAGTATCTGGGATATTTCAGTCAAATGGGCGCCAGGTCACACTGAAATTGAGGGGAACGAGGCTGCGGATGCTCTCGCAGAAGTGGAAGCGCAACACCCACAGGAGCCTGAAGGCATGGCCAGCCAGCCAACAATTTCGGGCATACGCTCAATTGCAAAGGGCAAACTGCAGTCGGTCAAGTTGGACTGGTGGGCAACGAAGAAACAGAAATTATCCAGATGGTATAACGATTGGAATCTCACCTATGAGACAAAGGCACCACCAGAGCTTGCACTTCCACGACACATTCTCCAGCGCCTGATAGCCATTCGCACAACCCATGGAGATTTTGCCTGGTATCACAGGAAGTTCCATCATGAAGAAGCCAAGCTTGAGTGCGGCTGTGGCATGGACAAAACACCTGATCATATTATACATTGCAGGCGCACAACGCGCCTCTTTTCAAAATGGCCGAACCGGCCACTCTGGCCACGAACGGATCGGAAGGAGGGACTCACCTATCTCAGTCAGCTCATGACAAGTCCCCAGGACTTTGCTGACCTTCTGCAAGTTACGGAGTTCTACACAAATATTTGTACCCGGTAGTGTGCTTCTTTTGCGTAGCACTATCTATTTTCTTTATTATTTTCTTTTTGTTCGGATCTTTTAGATCATACACTACGGGGCCTTGCGGCTCTCAACACTTACAAAGATGCTCCAATGGGAGGGAGACACTTTGTACGACATGCCACAAAAATGGCGCGCTTCAACACGAGTTGCTAACTAAGGCACCACTTTAAGTCCATAGCTTAGCACGTCCCTATGCCCCAAGGGAGGCGATGAGGAGTCCCCTCAAGAGACTCCTCCTGGAAGAAAATGAATACATACATACATACATATCACACCGATAGAAACACAACTGATGACATCTTTCGTGCGCATGCTCAGACAATCTTGTCTGAATAGGTATTCGGAGTGCAGCTTTCTTTTGCTCATTTCATTTGTCAAAGAGAGCTCTGTGCAGTACACTTGCGCTACGGTCTTCTCGGTGATTGTCAGAGAAAGAAACAAATGAAAGGCAATCAATCTGTGATGAGGTCGTACGATAATCTCTGGAACCCTCGAAGCCATTCCACTCATGCAAAGCCACTGCAAGAGGAACTCTGGCAGTTTATAGCTGCCGTTTCGAAACTCCCAAACTGGAACTA
>JAZMZW010000026.1:0-11760 GCA_045586205.1 Faecousia sp.
GTTGAGAAATACTGCAAAAACGGCCTTGCAGCAATCACCGAGAACCACTACAAGGGCAATCGTAGAAATATGAGCTATCAAGAGGAACAAGATTTTTTGAATGCGTATCAGGAACAGAGCGAGGAAGGACAGCTTGTGGATACAGCAAATATTCGCCAAGCATACGAGGAACGTGTAGGACATCGTATTAGCAGTGGACAGATTTATCGCGTTTTTCGTCGACATGGCTGGAGAAAAGTCATGCCCCGAAGCAAGCACCCAAAGAAAGCCAGCGAAGAGGTCATTGATACCTCAAAAAAATTAACACAGAGATAAAGAGGTTGCGGGATTATGTAAACCAACATAATCGCTATACCGGTGTCCGACTTATGTTTCAGGACGAGGCAGGGTTTGGACGGATCAATAAACCGAAATATTGCTGGTGTGAAAAGGGAATTAGGCCCTGTGTGCCATGCCATCATATTCGAGAATACCGGTATGCTTATGGAGCGGTAGAGCCATTAAGCGGAGAATCCTTTTTCCTAATCCTACCATATTGTAATACAGATTGCATGAAGATATTTCTCCGGGAACTATCAATGCAATACCCTGATGAAATCATTCTACTATGTTGTGACGGTGCGGCATGGCACAAGTCTGCCGGGTTGGAGATTCCTGACAACATCATCCTCTACCATATTCCACCTTATACACCGGAAATGAACCCGATCGAACAGATATGGAAAGAACTACGTAAGCGTGGCTTCCGAAACGAAATATTTGCCACCCTTAATAAAGTTGTGGAGCGCTTGTGTGATACGATCTGTTCGCTAAAACATAGTGATATACAAAGCATCACTGCACGCAAATGGATCATTGAGTGTTTTAGTTGAAGAATAGCATAAAATCTGTACTTCAAATCACAGTTTGTCGAACAGTTTGACAGACGAAAATTTATTGGAATTTTATATTGAAACAAAATTTGGGATGTTATTCTTTTCTTTTTGGGGGAAATGTGATAGAATGAAAAAAGGATTCTGCAGTTTCTTATGACGAGACTACGGAAAGAAAGGATGTTTTTATGTTCCATAAACGACTATTTTCTTTGCTATTGGCAGTTGCTCTTTTGCTGTCGTTGGGTTCCACTGCTATGGGGGCTGAAACCGGTAGGAGCTTTACTGCAGACAAGCTTTTGGCTACGAGCCGTCCTCTGGATGCCGCTCCTACCACCTTTGAAGCATGGGTCTATTTCCCTGTGGAAACCGATGCAAATTCCCGAGGGGGCGTGATCTTGGGAAATTACCACGACACGAACCGGGATGTTGTCAGCTTTGAGATTTTTAACGGGGGAAGTCCCCGTCTGTATCTGGTAGACAGCAATGGAAAGGTTACCAATTTGCTCTTTTCCAATGTGAGTGTGTATAACGGTGCATGGAACCATCTGGCCATCGTTCTGGATCAGGCCGCAGGAAAAGCCTACTGCTATCTCAATGGCACCATGGCTCAGAGCCTGCCTCTGTCTGTGGCTCCTGTAATTCCTGCCTCTTGTCTTGCTCTTGGTGGTGACTTCCGTAATGGAAACGGTCAGTATTTCAAGGGTCAGCTTCGTTCTGTGGCTGTATATAAAGATCCTCGGAGTCAAGCTTCCATTGTACAGGATATGACCACTCTTGGGGGAACCCCTCTGGCGGCGTGGGATTTGAGCCAAACAGCTGACAGCTACAAGGATCAGAGCCCCTATTCCTATGACCTCGGACTGTCCAATCATGGCAGAAACTTCTATGCCGGGGAACACAATACCGTCAGCGGCACTTTCTCCGCTGTTCCCGATACTGTAGAGGCATGGATCCGTTTTCCTGCCAATACAGATCCTGCAACCCGTGGAGGCGTGATTCTGGGCAACTACAAGGATGGTGCCAAGGGTGTATTCAGTCTGGAAATCCATAAGAATGGCAACCCTCGTCTGTACTATATCGACAGCACCGGAGCTGTAGTAGATAAGATATTTACCAATGTCAATGTATATACCGGTGCATGGATCCACCTTGCTGTAGTGCGGGACAGCATTGCCAAGAAGGCTTATTGCTATGTAAACGGCACCCTGTCCCAAAGTCTGGCATTGGATGTGGCTACCTTCGCTCCGTCCTCTCCCATGGTGGTAGGCGGCGACCGTCGATCCAATAATGTTCAATATTTCAAGGGTCAGCTTCGCTCTGTGGCGGTTTATGCTGATGCCAGAACCCAAGAAGAAGTGCTGGCAGACAAGACCACTATGGGTAGTGGAGACCCCTTGGCATACTGGGATGTTCGTGTGGTAGCAGACCGCTATGCCGATCTCAGGGGTAAGGGCTATCCTATTGTCCGCACCCAAGAGGGGCCGGACTTCTTGGCAAACGACACCTACAAGATCAGTAAGGAATTCACCACCTATCCCATGACCATTGAAGCATGGATCTGCTTCCCTGCTAATACAGATCCTGCAACCCGTGGGGGTGTGATCATGGGCAATTATCCCGGCTCCGGGAAGAGCGTTTTCAGCTTTGAGATCTACGGCAAGGGTCAGCCTCGACTGTATTACATAGCGCCGGACGGAACGGTGACCAATGCTGTATTCAATAATGTGAATGTCTACACCGGACAGTGGATCCATTTGGCAGTGGTACAGGATGTTTCTGCCAAGGCTCTGCGCTGTTATGTGGACGGCACACTGGCTCAGACCCTATCCATAACTGCTCCTGTTTTTGCGCCTAAAGGAGTGATGTGTGTTGGTAGCGACCTTCGAACCAACAACGAACAGTACTTCAAGGGGCGGATCCGCTCTGTCTGCACTTACGCCGATGTTCGCACTGAGGCAGAGATTAAGGCAGACCGTAGCAAGCTGGGGAACGGAGATCCTCTGGCTTACTGGAATATGAGCAGTCCGGCTCAGAGCTATTCCGATCTCACTGTCAATGGTTTCCATTTGAACAAGGATTCCTTCTGGCTGACAGAGAAGGAGCCGGACAGTGGCTATGACTATACCTTTGCCGTAGTGGGAGATACTCAGATCGTAGCACGTCAGGACAAGCAAAACGGCACCCAAAACCTGAATCGAGTCTATGATTGGATCCTGTCCCAAAAGGAAGCACAAAATATCCAATATGTTATGGGCTTGGGAGACATTACTGACGGCAACACCGATGAAGAATGGGCTATTGCAAAGAATGCCATCCATCGACTCAACGGCAAGATCCCTTACTCCTTGGTCAGAGGCAACCACGACGGTTCCGATAAGATCAATGCTACATTTAATGATCCTGCTACCTCCCCCTACAGCAACAGCTATGAAGGTAGCTTTGACGGCAAGCTGAACAACACTTGGCGGACCCTGACCGTCGGTACGAATCAGATTCCCTATCTGATCATGACCTTGGATTACGGTCCCACAGACGAAATCCTCGCTTGGGCTGACAAAGTGGTGGAGGATCATCCCGATCACAATGTAATCATCACCACCCATGCTTATCTCTTCCGAGATGGTACCACTTTGGACAAGGGAGATGTTTGCCCCCCCTCTGATAGCGGTTCCGCATACAATAACGGAGATCAGGTCTGGGAGAAATTCGTAAAGAAACATGAAAATATTGTTATGGTCCTCAGTGGTCATGATCCCTGTGCTCAGGTCGTAGTCAACCAAACCAAGGGAGACCATGGCAATGTGGTCACTCAGATGCTCATCGATCCCCAGGGGGTAGATGTGAAAACTCTTACCGGTGCTGTTGCCCTCCTCCACTTCAGTGCAGACGGCAGCAAGGTCACTGTGGAATACTATTCCACCCTTCGGGATGCCTACTATATGACGAGCAACCAGTTCACAATTTCCGAGGATGACACTGACGAAACCTGTCTGTATCAGCTTCCGTCCCAATATGCCCATGACGACGGAACCTACTTCCAGGAAATGTCCTATGTAGTCAAAACTGCCGAGGGTAAGATCCTGGTAATTGACGGTGGCTGGAAAAACGGCAATTACGACGGAAAGTATCTCTATTCCTTCCTGCAAAAGATCACAGGTAAGACCGTTCCTCATGTAGATGGCTGGTTCATTACCCACAATCACAGCGACCATTACGGAGCCTTCCTCAGCATTGCCAATCTCTATCCCAATGGGATCACTGTGGATGCGGTTTATTCCAATCTGCCTTCTGCGGCGGAGATCGACAAATACTTCTCCGGCACGGATACGGCTACTCTGAAGGCTAACTTGCCCTTGGTTCCCAACGCCGCCAAAAAGCTGAAGAACGCGGAAGGCGGCCCGGTGAAGATGATCACCCTAAATTCCATCCACTCCGGCAAGTGTAATTCTATGCTGGACTTTGACGAGCTCCACATTGATGTGCTCCTGACCTGCGATGATCTGTTCCAAGGCTGTGACACCATCACCACCAAGTATTCTGCCACTCAGGCAAATGATGCTCGTCCTGCTTTCTCCAACAAGACCCTGAAAGAAATTGTAAGCATCAACTTTAACGAATCCAGCATGGTGTTCCGCATGACCTTCTCCGGCAAGTCTGTTCTGATTACCGGTGACGCCGCCTATGCCTGCGGTATTATGCTGAAACGCTATCACGATGCCAATGCATCTGACAGCAGCAAGTATTTCAGTCTGAAATCCGATATCGTCCAGCTGGCACACCACGGATGGAGCGGTCTGCAAAAGACAGTATATACCGCTGTAGATCCTGATGTAGGGCTGTGGCCTTCTGCAATAGAGGTCTACAATTCTCCCAAGGAATCCACCCAGTATCGTACCTATTACGCAAGACAGTGGTTCTCGGAAATGGGCGTGGCAAACTATCCTGCCTACGCAGGGCCTCACACCTTTGCCTATCCGCGATTGAGATCCGAGGCTCCCGTTTCTATTCCGGAAGCAATCAAGGCATATGTCTTTGATGCAGAATACTATGCACAAGCCTATGCCGATCTGAAGGCCATCTACGGAACCGACGAGGCAAAGCTCTATGACCACTTCATCAACTACGGTATTGAAGAAGGTCGCAGTGCTTCTCCTTACTTTGATGTGAAGTTCTATATGAATCAGAACACCCAGAACTTCCGCGAATCCATGAAGGGCGATTACGAAAAGGCCTTCAAGCATTTCCTCTCCAATATCAATTCCACTACCCTTATGAAGCTGTCCGAGACTTTTGATGCTTCTTACTATGCAACCCGAAATCCCGATCTGGCACAGACAGGGATCACAACCGTTCTCGGTCTTCTGGAGCACTATATAGAAGAAGGTAGCAAAAAGAATGATCCTGCATCCAATACCTTTATGGATCCCAGCGGTGTTCGCTATCATGAAAACTGCACCATTCTCCCCGGCACCGATGCTACCTGCGCTACCGAAGGTCTGAGTTGGGGTGCTCGCTGTGACGAATGCGGTATTACTTTGGTTAAGCAAGAGACCATTCCTGCCACATCCCATGTTCCTGTATATACAGACAATGGGGAAGACCATACTGTAGGCTGTGAGAACTGCACCTATGAGGCCGTAGAGGATCATATCTATGTAGAAGGTGTTTGCATCTGCACCAATCAGGAACAGCGAGATCCCGTTGTTGACGAATCCATTACCATCAATCACACCCTGAATCTGGCAAGTGATATCTCCGTCAACTTTGCCGTAAAAACCACTCTTCTTGCAGATTATGTAAACCACTGTATGGTGGTGGAGATCCCTGTTTACGAAGGAAATGACCAAACCGGAACCAAGACCGTCACCATCGAGCCTGTTCTCAACGGCAACTATTATTACTACACCTTGACAGGTCTTACTGCTGTCCATATGGGGGATGTTGTCAATGCACAGATCCATATGGAAAAGAACGGTCAGCCCTATCTGTCTAAGGTGGATTCCTACAGTATTTCTCAGTATGCCTATTCTCAGTTGAACAAGGTAGGAGTGCCGGACAGCCTGAAGGCTCTGTGTGCAGACCTCCTCCGCTACGGCGCAAAGGCACAGATCTTCAAGGGCTACCGCACCTTTGCACTGGCGGATGCCAACATGACCGAGGCTCACAGAGACTACCTCTCCGACATCGAAGCTGTCACCTTCGGTAACACCAACAAGGTGCTGAACGATCTGCCTAATGCTCCCATTGCATGGGCAGGTAAGGGTCTGGATCTGGACTCTAAGGTCTGCTTGAAGTTCATCTTCAATCCTGCAGGCTATAGCGGAGATCTTGCGGATCTGACTCTGAAGGTAAGCTATAAGGATGTCTACGGGGAAGAAATGCATCTGACCCTCACAGATCCCTACGATTACAGCGGTAACGGTCTCCTCCACGCCTTCACCTTGGAGGCTCTTCTGGCTTCCGAACTGCGAGAGGTGGTTTCTGTACAGATCTTCAACGGCGAAACTCCCGTATCCGCAACCCTTCAGTACAGCGCCGATACCTACGGCAACAACAAGAAGGGCGATCTTCTGGAACTGTGCAAGGCACTGATCGCTTATTCTGACAGTGCAAAGAACTACTTCTTGAACTGATTTACCAAACGGAATCATATTTAAATCGGAAACTCACTCTTAAACTTAAGAAGGTAAGAACTATGAAAAAATGTATTATTTACCTTTTGATCATTGCATTATTCAGTGCTATTCTCCCGGGAATGATACCGAGATCCAATGCAATGGAAGGAGACTACAGTGACGGCCTTTGGAATATAGATCAAAAATACCGTCAACTGCGTCCGGATCTTACTAAGGGTGGCTACTGGGACTCTACGAGTCCCGGTAGTTACAACAAAGTCATTACATCTGCCTCGGACAGTAAGGCCTACTTTGCAACTCCAAGATTCAGCAAATCCCAGTTGCCTGTTGGATCTATCATCGTTGTGGAGGAGGGCTGGCAATACTGTCCTGAGGCTTGGGAAAATAATGTTGTGCAGTCGGAAAGACCCGCTACCACTACGCAACAGTATGTGGAAGTCACATCTGCATGGTGGGGAAGTTATACTTACCGTGCCTTTAATATCAGCAAAGCAGACGGAAGCGACCTGAGCGATCTTACTGCATCGGATATTCACGAGGCTTTCCATATATATCTTCCCGATGAGTATATCGCTGCAGGTTACGAGCGTTTTTATCCCAAACTGGAACGCTGTGCCTATTGGAGTTCTGCGACCAATAAGATTTATACTGTCAATTCCTCTACAACAGCGGTAAACTATTACACCACTCAGCGCATGAAGCCCAGCCACATTCCTGTTGGATCTGTTATCGTTTTTGAAAAAGGGTGGACGGTACAAGAGGAGGCTTGGCTGGCTAACGAGGCTCAAAGTGAAACCAGACCGGAAATTACTTCTAATGTGATATATGTTACTGAGGAATGGTGGGGAGATTATACCTTAAAGGCTTTTAATCTCTCCCGTACCACTCCCGTTGATATGACGGACTATACCACCGAGGATATTCATTGTACATTCCGTATATATGTGCCTAAGACCACATTGAGCATTGAAGGCTTATCGGATGTTCAAACAAATGCGGAAACTAAGATCCACCAGCTGCCGTCCAAAACTCCCTTGGAAGGGGGCGGCATGGAGAAGATGATGTCCTATATCATCCAGACACGAGGCGGAAAGATCATCGTCATCGATGGTGGTTGTCCTTCGGAGGATCTGGACGGAAATTATCTGTTTTCTTATCTTCAGCGGATCACAGGAAAAGCCAAACCTCATGTGGATGCATGGTTCTTTACCCATGCACACTTGGATCATTTCGGTGCTTTTTTGAGCGTAGCTGCCAGACATTACAAGGAAATTACGGTTGATGCAGTTTATCATCGTTTCCCCACAATGGAAGAAGCCGAGCAGTATCTCTATAAATTCAATCTCACCACTTATCAGAAATATCTGGACAAGATGGTTTCCCATACTGCCAAACTGAAAACAGCAGATGGAAAAACCACCCCCATGATCAGCGTCAATTCCCGTCATTCCGGCAAGTGTTATTCCACATTTGACTTTGATGAGGTGCATATTGATATCCTTTTGACGGTGGAGGATGTTTACTGGGGTGCAGATCATATCTCCGGCAAGTATACCGGCAATTTGGAAGACAACGGCAAGGTATACAATATGACTGTGGCAGAAATGCTTTGCTATAACATGAACGAAACCAGTCTGGTATTCCGCTTGACCTTTAGCGGAAAAACGGTTTTGTTCTTGGGTGATGGCACGACTGCTACAGAAATCATGTTGAAGTATTATCACAATATCAATGCTGGGGACTCCTCTAAGTACTATAATTTGAAAAGTGATATTGTGCAGGTCTCCCACCACGGCGTGCAATCTATGGGCAGTGAAGTCTATGACCTGATCAACCCGGACTCTGCTCTATGGTGTATTCCTTACAATATGTACTCCTGTCGACCGGGAGATGAATTGACAACCTATTATATCCGTCAGTGGTTCCGCAGACTTGCAACGACAAACTATGTTTCCTATGACGGCGTAGATGTTCTCAGCTACGGGGTACTTCGATATGATAACCCTGTTTCCATTCCATCGGATATCAAGCAATATGTGTTCAATGCAGAATATTATGCAAACCGATATCCCGACCTAAAGGTAGCCTACGGAACGGACGAGGCGAAGCTATACTGTCATTTCGTGAATTACGGTATTGAGGAAGGTCGCTGTGCAAGTCCTTATTTTGATGTGAAAATTTATATGAATTACAATTCACAGAATTTTCAGGAACAATATAAGGGTAATTATGAACTGGCATTCAAACACTTCCTCTCTAATTGCAAAACCACTACCAGAATGAAGCTGTCGGAAAGCTTCGATACCGCAATCTATGCCTCTATGCATCCCGAACTCGCTTCCTCTATGACAGAACTTGCACTGCTGAAGCACTATGTGGATAAGGGCGCAAAGGAGTATCCTTCAGATATGCATTTGAGTGCTACGGGACACAGCTATCATGTGAATTATACTGTGGATGTTGTCCAAGCACCTACTTGTACCACAGAGGGGCTGAAAAGCGGAAGCTATTGTGCCACCTGTGAAGAAGAAATTGCTCTGTCACAGACCCTTCCCGCAAGGGGACACAGTTATGAATCGTCTCTTTCTGATCCTTCTTGTGAAGAGGGAAGTGTGATCCCGGAGACGGCTTTCTTTGCGAACTTTACGGGGGAAAGCACACGCTATTCCGGGGAAACCTATTCCGGTGTGGATTATGATGATAAGAAGAATTGGAGTCTTTTGACAAGTCGGTATTTAACCCCTGAAATCGACTTGGAAGAGGGGACTTTGAAGACAGGATTCCTAAACACATCTTATAGTCATCTTTGGATTCAAACTGGTGCTAGCTATAATTCCGGATTTAACCTGAATTATCAGCCCAAAAGCGGACATGTGGCGCAGATCCGCATGAAGTTTGAAGGTCTGAAGGTTAAGAGCGATGTAAGCAATGCGAAAATGCAAATTTACTATTTCATCGGAGCGGGAAGCTCCGGTGAAACTGTGTATGCTATGGACGCAATTGCCATAACTTCTGATCAACTGACAGGGGACTATGTGACCTTCCGATTCCCACTGAAGGGTATCGACTCTGCAAGCCATACAAGATTTACGTCCATCCGAGTACAAGTTGGTAATCTGGAAAGTGTTGACCCTTCCTCGCCGGGTACAATGACCTTTGACTATATCTACTTCGGTCCCGAAGATGCAAAAATCGCCACATATACTTGTACAAGCTGTGGCGAGGAAAAAACTTTGGATGAAACAGCTATGGGGCATTCTGTGGTTTATCAAGCTGCAAGAAATGCAAGCTGTACAGTAAACGGATTAACGGATGGAAGCTATTGCTCTGTTTGTGATTTGCTAATCCAAAAGCAGGAAAGCATCCCTGCCGAGGGACATGCTGCCGTAACACAAAAGGGCTTTGAGCCTACCTGTACTTCCTATGGTTTAACAGATGGAAAGTATTGTGCCGATTGTGGACTGGTGTTACAGGAACAGAAAATCCTGCCGGCTTTAGATCATGATTGCGAGTATGTTGACGGGAAACCTATGTGCGAACTTGGGGCATATATTCCGGAAACAGCTTTCTTTGCCAACTTCACACAGGAGTCTGACCGTTATACAACAGATCCTGTTTACTCCAATGTGGATTATGATAAGTCGGAGAATTGGTCGGCTTTGACCGGTAGATATTTTTCACCGAAGGTTGACAAGACTACGGGTACTCTGACTACCGGTTTTGTCTCACACGGATACAATCATATTTGGATTCAAACCGGTGGGGATTATAACTCCGGCTTTGATCTGAATTATAAACCTCAATCGGGAGATATGGTTCAACTTCGCCTGAAGTTTGAGAATCTGGTTTTGAAGCAGGGGTCAAAGGCAGGGAAGTTACAGTTATATTATTTCATCGGCGAAGATCGCTTTGAAAGCTCAGGTACTACCGAAAAGCTCTACACATTAGATGGAATTGATATTGCCGAAGAACAAATTACAAGTGGGGAATTTGTTACCCTGAAATTACCCCTCAGCGGTTTGGATTCTGTAAGTCATACCAAAATTTCCGCTCTGCGTATCCAAATCTCTAATTTGGAATGTAAAGATGTGAATGAAGTCGGTGAAATCGTCTTTGACTATATTTACTTTGGACCTTCCGATGCCAATATTATTACAGAGTTTTGTGGTACGTGCGGAGATAGTCACACACTGGATACTGCGGCGGCTTTGGGACATGAGGCAACGATCACCCCTGCTGTCAAACCCACTTGTACTGAAAAGGGCAAAACAGAGGGCACTCACTGTTCTGTTTGCAACAAGGTATTAACGGCACAAAATTCTGTTTCAGCTTTGGGGCATAGTTATACTGCCAAGGTTACTGCACCTACCTGTACCGCACAGGGTTACACTACTCACACCTGTTCCCGTTGTTCTGACATCTATAAGGACACTTATGTAGCCGCAACCGGCCATAGCTACACCTACAAGGCTACCAAGAATCCTACAACTTCCGCAACCGGTACTCTGACGGGTATTTGCTCCAAGTGTAATGGCACGACTACCGTGACTCTACCCAAGCTGAATACCACGGATTATACCAAGACCACCACGAAAGCACCTACCTGTACAGCCACCGGCACAGATAAGTACACATGGAAGACCACCACTTACGGCTCTTTCTATTTCAATGCGACTACTGCCGCTAAGGGTCATACTCCCGTTACCGACAAGGCTGTTGCACCTACCTGTACCGCAACCGGCCTTACAGAAGGCGCACACTGCTCCGTCTGTAATGCTGTCTTGACCGCACAGACCACTGTGGAGGCATTGGGACACAATTACAACAGCGTAGTAACTGCTCCTACCTGTACTGCACAGGGCTACACCACTCACACCTGCTCCCGTTGCTCTGACAGCTACAAGGATACTTATACTGCCGCCACCGGTCACAGCTATAATAGCGGATCTATCACCACTGCACCTACCTGTACCGCAACCGGCATCAAGACCTATACTTGTACAGTCTGTAAGGCAACCAAGACCGAATCTGTTCCCGCAAAGGGTCACACTGAGGTCACTGACAAGGCGGTTGCTCCTACCTGTACAACCATCGGCTTGACCGAAGGCAAGCACTGCTCTGTCTGTAATGCTGTCCTGACTGCTCAGAACACTGTGGCAGCTTTAGGACATAGCTACAACAATGTAGTGACTGCTCCTACTTGCACCGCACAGGGCTACACCACCCACACCTGTTCCCGTTGCTCTGAC
>JAZMZW010000027.1:0-26352 GCA_045586205.1 Faecousia sp.
CCATAATATTTTCCTTCACTGCACCGGTGTACGCCAGTTTCATTCCCACCTCGGGGTCATCAAATTTGGGCCACAGAATACCGGCTGTATCCAGCAAAAGCAGGTTCGAATTCACCGTAACCCATTGCTTGCCACGGGTCACACCGGGACGATTTTCCGTCTTTGCACCCTTCCGTCCTGCGATCTGGTTGATAAAGGTGGATTTACCTACGTTGGGAATGCCTACAATCATGAGCTTCAGGGGCTTGTTCACAAACCCTCTCTCTGCATATCTTGCGAGCTTTTCCGACAAAAGCTCCCGTACTGCAGGGACAAATTTATCGATTCCCTTGCGACTCTTACAGTCGGTGCAAACAACTGCAAAGCCCTGAGATTTCAGATAATTACTCCATTGTGAGGTCATATTGGGATCTGCAAGATCAATACGGTTAAGAATAACCAAGCGGGGCTTGTCGCCGCAAATAGAAGCAATATCCGGGTTACGGCTGGACAGAGGGATTCGGGCATCCACGATCTCACAAACAGCGTCTACAAGCTTCAGATCCTCTTCCATCTTGCGACGGGTTTTGGTCATATGCCCCGGATACCACTGAATATTCATTTTATCATCCATCAGGAAATCACTCCGATCCGACCGAAGTCACGGGGATGAGACTCATCCTGTCCCGGGAATACGATCATAAGAACCTTTCCCAGCACCTGATCCAGTTTGATTTCACCAATGCTGGCTGCACGGCTGTCGGAGGAATTGTTGCGGTTATCACCCATGACAAAAATGCAGTCCTCACTCACAACAGTGGAGAAACCATAAGGATTACCGTCTTGATCCTGTTCAAAATAGTAAGGAAGCATATCCTCCAAAATATAGGGTTCATCCAGACGAACACCGTTGACGAAAACACCGATGGTGCTGTCTTCGGTATATTTAATTTCTACCTTCTGTCCCTCGGTAGCTATGACACGCTTGACGATAGGCTCACCATCTTCAAAGGTCAGCTCTCGTGCCACGATCACATCACCGTATTCCAATTTACCCATGATTACATTACTCTGAAGTGCAAGATAATCCGAGTGAACAAGGGTGGGATTCATGGAATCACCGTTAACACCCACCAGTCTGACGCAAAATACAAACACAAGGGTAATGGCCGCAAGAAGGTAAACCAAATCATGGAGTAAGGAGTAAATATCAAAGAGGAACGATGAACTCTCCTTCTCCACCGCTTCCTCGATCTCGGGGACAGACTCTTCTTCCGGTGTGATATTTTGTTCCTCCTTATGGAGGATGACTTCTGCATTCTGATCTTTATATTCCATAAATTTCATCCTTTCTTTACAAACGACAATGGAAGAATTTCCTCCACGTCATAATACTCCACTTTTTATTATACACCATAATCCGGAAGAAATAAAGAGTGAATTAGAGAAATTTGGACTTAATTCAAAAATTCAAATCCCACCCATTAAACAGAACCGCAACCTTCGACCTTGAAGGACCGTAGATTACGGTTTGTGTATGATTCAATTTTGCCTAAGAAAAATGCTTTTGCGCTGTCGGAATAAGCAAACAGTGCTTTGCAAAGCTCCGGAAGATCCCCGGATTTGTTGTTGCCGTAGGTATCTGCGCTGTATTGCATAGTGGAAGAAACTGCTTCCTTTCCGTTGAAGATCTGAACGCTAACGATTTCTCTCAGCTCTGCGGCCGGAAGAGAGTCTAATGTAAAGGCATACAGTAGGCCGTTTCCACTGTAATCATAGGGATATTCCATAGTTATAGGTCGAAATAGCTTTTTTGTCAATCATAGACAAATCGGAGCCCCTCCCGGAAGAAGGGCTCCGATAGAAGCTTAGAACGAAGTTGTAAATTAGGCTCCCATGATAGCCTTGTGGAAGACCTTCTTGCCTTTGCGGATCTTCAGTCCTGCCAAAAGTTGTTCCTCGGTATAGGCTACATCGATAGAAGAAACCTTTTCGTCATCTACAAAGACACCGCCCTGCTGAACCAGTCTTCTTGCTTCGGACTTGGTAGGTGCCAGCTTGCAAGCAAGCATCAGATCCATAATGCCGATCTTACCATCCTTCAGCATCTCAGCAGTGATCTCGGTAGTGGGCATGTTGGAGTCATCGGCACCGCCGGCAAAGAGAGCCTTTGCGGCTTCCAGCGCCTTCTGAGCTTCTTCTTCCCCGTGGACAAGCTTGGTCAGTTCAAATGCAAGGATCTCCTTGGCACGGTTCAGCTGACTGCCTTCCCAAGAGTCCATTTCGTTGATCTGTTCCAGAGGCAGGAAGGTCAGCATGCGGATGCACTTGAGAACATCGCCGTCAGCAACATTGCGCCAGTACTGGAAGAATTCGAAGGGAGTGGTCTTGTTAGGATCGAGCCAAACAGCACCCTTGGCAGTCTTGCCCATCTTCTTGCCCTCGGAATTCAGGAGCAATGTAATGGTCATAGCATGAGCATCCTTACCCAGCTTACGGCGGATCAGTTCAGTACCACCCAGCATATTGCTCCACTGATCGTTACCGCCAAACTGCATGTTGCAGCCAAGATTCTGATACAGATGATAGAAGTCGTAGGACTGCATGATCATGTAATTGAATTCCAGGAAGCTCAGTCCCTTTTCCATACGCTGTTTGTAGCATTCGGCACGGAGCATATTGTTGACAGAGAAGCATGCACCGACTTCACGGAGCAGTTCCACATAGTTCAGATCCAGAAGCCAGTCGGCGTTGTTGACCATACGAGCTTTACCCTCGCCGAATTCGATGAAGCGTTCCATCTGCTTCTTGAAGCAGGCGCAGTTGTGATCAATGGTCTCCTTGGTCATCATGAAACGCATATCCGTACGACCGGAAGGGTCGCCGATCATAGCAGTACCACCGCCAATGAGAGCAATGGGTCTGTTTCCTGCCATCTGCAGACGCTTCATGAGGCACAGAGCCATAAAGTGACCCACATGGAGAGAATCGGCAGTGGGGTCAAAACCAATATAGAAGGTTGCCTTGCCGTTGTCGATCATTTCACGAATTTCTTCTTCATTCGTAACCTGTGCAATCAAACCACGAGCAACCAGTTCGTCGTATAATTTCATTGTTAGTCCTCCTCAAAAAAACTCATATCTTCCATATTATCTTTTTCTGCGTCGTATTCCTCGATTACAGGAACATTATGTACTTCCCAATAAGCATCCCAATCCCAACGTTCATAAGGAACGAAGGAAACGGTGCCATAATCCCCTGTCAATTCCGAACCGACTGTAAATGCAGGATCTCCGTATGCACTGAAAGGCAGTGCAGGAGCAGTGACTTGTGTCTCCCCTGCTGAGATCTGTTCCGTGGCATGACGCTCTATAACATCCACTGTCATAGCATTAGAAACATTCACAATGCACATAAGTCCGCATATCACAATGGCAAGAGCGGTAAAATACTTTGACATGGAGCTGTCCAAAAATCTGTAACGACGGGCAGCGTATACATAAATGCTGATCGTAGAAGCAACTATTACCACAAAAGGCAGGAACAACATCTCCTGTGTTGCCTTACCACAAAGGGCAAATACAAGAACAAAGATGATCACCGTGAAAATATCATTGCGCACACGCTGGGTAATATAGTCCTTGCTGACATAATGTTGCATGGTACGAGCAACTGCCCAAAGATACATTGCTGCTGCCAGAGCTTTCACAATGGTCAGACAATAGCCGATCATAGGATGGAGCTGTAAAACAGTACCGGCAAAACGGAATGCCAAGAACAGGAAAATGGAGCAAAACAGCAAGAACAAGGTCTTGTTGCAGTTCTTGGATCGTTCCTGACGAATGGGTTGAATAAGCAACAGACAAGCCAGAGCCAGTGCACCAATTACAAGCCAGTTGTAAACAAACAAAGCATCCAAAGCAGTGGAAAGCTGTTCTAAGAACACATAGAAGCTATCTGTCATGCTCTGTCTGCTCCCGGGGACTGCCAAGGAAATACACACACCACCTAGGGATCCCAGGAAATGAGCAATCAAATGATAAGAAAGTCCATGATTCTTGATCAGCATGATAGCCATAAGCAGAGACAGTAAAACCGTAGCTACAGCAATGCCCTCATCAAAGAAGCTGATAGCTAATCCCCACAAGAAGAAGAAAGGAATCTTCCATACGGACTTCTTGCCTTTGTAGCGGAACAAATCACAAACAGAGGACAGGTAGGAAATCAGCAGTGCAGAAGGTAAAATGGCAACAGCCGCGCCCTGTACAGAGGCATAAGTCTGCGCAAAAATTCCACGAGATGCAGAAAGGAGAAGTGCAACACTGAAGAAATACACATAATTTTTACCTGCTTCTGCATAGGCAAGGAGCAAAACAGCAGCAAGAAGCATACATCCTGCAAAAAGAATATTCCGCGCAAATCCGTTGGAAAAACCTAATGCAAAAATAAGCTCGGACAAAAAGTTCCCTTTGGACTGGGCAAGAATGCCTTCGCTAGATTCTCCGGAAAGGATATAGTCTGCGGAAGACACGGTAAAATTATAGAAAAACACGATAAGGATGCCAAGCATGATGGCAAAGGGTATAAGTTTCTTGGTTATTTTTTGGAACTGATAGGATCTCATAAGAGTCCACCTCCCATCATCATTTCCTCCGCACTGCGGAGAGTAATTTCTGTAATATTTGCTCCACCGATAATACGGGCAAGCTCCGCTTTTCTCCCTGCAAAGTCTAAGGAGGATACGGTGGTATAGGTTCGTCCGTCACTTTCCGATTTGGAAATCAGGAAGTGCGTATTTGCCAAAGCGGCGATCTGAGGCAGGTGGGTAACACACAGCACCTGCTTGCTACGGGATACGGTACGGAGCTTTTCAGCCACTCGCTGAGCAGCTCTTCCCGAAACACCGGTGTCCACTTCGTCAAAAATCAGAGTAGGTACTTGGTCCCGCTCCGCAAGAACATTTTTCAGAGCCAGCATAATACGGGCAAGCTCACCGCCGGAAGCTACTTTATTCAGGGGCTTCAGGGCTTCGCCCACATTAGCAGACATATAGAAGGAAACTTCGTCTGCACCAAGAGGGCCGAGGTCTGTTTCACGGAACATACAGGCAAATTGTACTTTTTTCATATCCAATTCGCTAAGTTCCTTCAAGATCCGTTGAGTCAGTCCTTCCGAGCAACGGACCCTTGCCTCACGGAGGGTCAGTGCATGATCCCATGCTTCTTTTTCAGCACGGACAAGCTGTTTTTTCAGTTCTGCCATGCGATCATCCGCAAAGGTCATAGCATCAAGCTCGATCTTGGCTTTTTCCAGATATTCCAAAATATCCTTGCAAGTAACACCGTACTTTCTGCGGAGTCTGTGGATGATGTCCAAGCGTTCCTCAATTCGTTCCAGTTCGTCTGCGGAGAATGAGAGAGCATAGCATTTATCCTGCACCTGTTCTGCGGCATCCTGCACCTGATACTTCAGATCAGCCAACAATTCCTGTATGGAACTGAGAGAATCGTCAAAGCGACAGATCCTGCCCAGGGCATGCTCTGCCTGAGCCAGCAAAGCTGCCGCACCGGGAGATTGATCGTCTCCATCCAAGCAAGCCGCCGCCTCATGGAGACCGTCGGAAAGCTTTTCGGAATTCTGTACAATTTTTCTCCGCTGTTCCAGTTCCTCATCTTCCCCAACCTTTAGGTTGGCACGGGAGATCTCGTCGATCTGATATTTCAGACTTTCCATACGGCGGAGCTTTTCGCTCTCATCCATAGATAAGCTTTGGATCTCTCGACGCAAGCTCTGGACTCGGGAATAGGCTTGTCCATATGTACTTAGTAGATCCTCCATCTGACCGAAGCCGTCAAGGAAGGACAGGTGATAATTCTCGTCAAACAATGCCGCAGAATCATGCTGTCCGTGAATATTGATCAGTTGAATACCAAGTTTCTTCAGGACATTGACGGTAACGGGAATACCGTTGACCTTGCAAAGATTCTTGCCGTCCAGAAAAATCTCTCGCTGAATGGTCAATTCTTCTTCGTAAGGAACATCCTGTTCAGCAAACCAAGGCAGTTGAGGAATCTTGTCAAAAATTGCCCGAACCAGAGCCTTAGTCGTTCCTGTGCGGATCATATCACGGTAGGCACGCTCTCCCATAATGGCGGAGATGGCATCAATAACAATGGATTTACCTGCACCGGTCTCACCGGTCAATACATTAAAGCCGTCTTCAAAACTGATATCAGCCCTTTCGATAACGGCGATATTTTCAATATGTAACAGGCGAAGCATAGGAATTATTCCAACATTCTGCGGATCTCTGTGCTGAATTCCAGAGCTGACTCCGCATCACGCATGATAACCAGAGTGGTATCGTCTCCGGACAGACAACCGACGACCTCCGGCATATGGAGAGCATCGATATTTGCTCCGGCTGCGGCACCTAAGCCCGGCATGGTGCGAATCACGATCTGATTAAAAGCACAATCAACCTTGGTCACACATTCACGAAAAATCACACGGAAACGATCATCAAAATGATCCCCTTCGTTCTTGACAGCTACACAGTAGCGATATCCGCCCATGCCGTCAAGTGTCTTGATAATGCGAAGCTCTTTAATATCACGGGATACGGTAGCCTGAGTGCTTTTGTAACCGCTGTCTTGCAATTCCTTCAAAAGCTGTTCCTGCGTCTCAATATTCTTCTCACTGATGAGAGAAAGGATTTTCTTCTGTCGATGAGCTTTCATATTTCCCCCTATTTTAATTTATTTTTCACGATGTCAAAAAAGCTACGGTCGCTGAGATGTACCAGTCTTGTCACATAATCGGAATTGGTAATGATAATCTGATCCCCCGTATACAGTCTCAGGGCTCTGCCTCCGTCTACAGAAAGAAAGGCATTTTTTCTACCGATCCTGCCAACATCTACGGTAATCTTTCGCTGTGCGGAGGTTACCACGGTTTTTGTCAGCATATCATGTGCACAAATAGGTGTAATGATAATATTCTGTGCCGTAGGCTCCACAATGGGACCACCTGCGGACATGGAGTATGCTGTAGATCCCGTAGGGGTGCTGATAACCACACCGTCACCGCCAAAGGCCATCATATCTGTTCCGTCACACTTGACACCAAGCTGAATGGTACGGGCAACTGCCCCCTTGGTGATAACAGCATCATTCAGTGCATCATCTTCCAGGATGACCTGTCCCTCGTGGATGACCTTGACATGGAGCATCATCCGCTGGTCAATGGTGTACTGATCCGTAGCAAGGCGGGAAAGCTCACGCATTTCTCCGCTTTCCAGCTCCGCCATGAAGCCCATAGTGCCGATATTCACCCCAAGAACCGGAATCCCCAGTCTGGTAGCTGCCTTAGATGCATGGAGAATAGTTCCGTCGCCGCCGAAGCAGATCAGCAGATCCGCATCCTTCAGTTCCTTATTTAGATCATGAAGGACAACATCCGAGGGCATCTCAAAATTCCGATCCACATCAAATGCCAGACAGGTTTTGGACTCAATCCCTGCTTCCTTGAGGATGCGGGCAGCTTGATTTGCATATTTAAAATTTCTGTCCCGATACGGATTGGGGGTCATAACTACTTTTTTCATAATTCCTCATGAGCGGCATCTACGATACCCCGTACATCGGGCTCGATCCCGTTGTCAGGGAGCATAGAAAGATGCCCTAAAAATTCAATATTGCCTTCCGGCCCTTTGACCGGAGAAAAGGTCAGATTTAATACGGTCATTCCCAGTTCTTTAGCCAGAGCCAGGAAATTTTCCAGAACCTCGCAATGGATCTGAGGATCACGGACAACACCTTTTTTTCCTACCTTGTCCTTCCCTGCTTCAAACTGTGGCTTGATCAGGCACAGTACCTGACCCGTAGGTTTGAGTAAATTACGAATGGCGGGAAGAACGATTTTCAGAGAAATAAAGGATACATCCACTACGGAAAGATCCAGCGGCACTCCCAGTTGTTCGGGAGTGACATATCGGATGTTTGTCCGTTCCATGCAGACAACTCTGGGGTCGGTACGGATGCTCCATGCCAATTGGCCGTAGCCCACATCAATAGCGAAGACTTTTTTCGCACCCTTTTGTAAAAGACAGTCTGTAAAACCGCCGGTAGATGCACCGGAGTCGGAGCAGACATAGCCTGTGGGATCTACGCCGAAATCACGGAGGGCTTTTTCCAGCTTTAGACCGCCGCGAGAGACATAAGGACAGTGATTTCCGCGGATCTCAATATTGGCCTCTGTATCTACGGCTGTTCCGGCTTTGTCGCATTTCTGTCCCTCCACATAGACCTCACCACTCATGATGATGGCCTGGGCACGGGATCGGCTGTCACAAAGGCCTCGCTGAACCAGCAGAATATCCAGACGCTCTTTATGTTTCATTGGAAAGCACCTCCTTTACAGACTGTGCCAAAGATTGGGCATCTATACCACACAGCCGGTACAGCTGGGACACAGTTCCGTGTTCGATAAACGCATCGCCGATGTTACAGGTAACCGTGGGAACGAGGATCTCACGGGATCTCAGCAGTGCGGCAATTTCTCTGCCCACACAGCCATTTCGTACGGTTTCCTCCGCAACCAGAAGGTGACGGGTCTTGAGTACAGATGTGGCAATGGTGTCCAGATCGATAGGTTTGACGGAGGCCAACTTAATGACCTCTGCGGAAATGCCTTCCTTTTCCAAAAGCTCTGCCGCTTTGACAACTTGATTGATAAGGATGCCGTAACCAATCATGGTAATGTCCTTACCTTCCCGAAGAATGGGAGAAGGAGGGATTTCCACCAGATCCCCATCACAGCCACGGGGATAGCGAACAGTCACAGGGCCGGACATTTCCAGCACTGCCTGCCTCAGCATTTGCCGAAGCTCTGCCTGATTGGAAGGACTGAGGATCTGCATGTTGGGAATGGATCGAAGGAAGCTGATATCAAAAACTCCGTGATGGGTCTCTCCGTCATTTCCTACAAGTCCCGCACGGTCTACGGCGAATACCACATGAAGATTCTGCATGGCAACATCCTGCAGGATCATATCATAAGCACGCTGGAGGAAGGTGGAATAGATGGCAACAACAGGAAGTCCCCCCTGCATGGCAAATCCGCCTGCCATAGATACTGCATGTCCTTCCGCAATTCCCACATCAAAGCATCTGTCGGGAAATTCCTCCACAAAACCGTCAAGGCCCGTACCCGGAACCATAGCGGCTGAAATGGCGCAGACTCTGGGATCCTCGCGGGCGATCTCGCACAGAGTCTGTCCGAAGGTATCGGAGAAAGAAGCCTGTCCCTTGCCCTTGGTAGTACCCTTTTCAGGGTCAAACACACCGATGCCGTGGAACACAGAGGGGCTATCCTCCGCAGGCTTATAGCCTCGGCCTTTCTGGGTGATCACATGAAGGAGTACGGGTTTTCTGCATTCCTTGGCAAGGCGAAGCATATATTCCAACTTGTCAATATCGTGTCCGTCAATAGGACCGTAATACTCAAAGCCCATCTCCTCAAAGAAGGTTGAACCGAGAACAACCCCTTTATAACGGTCCTTGAGCTTGGCAGTAAAATTAAAAAAGGCTTTTCCGCCGGGAAGGGCATGGGTTACTGTACGGTATGCCTTCTTTACCCGGAAGTAACCGGGTCTGGTTCTTAAAAAAGACAGGTACTTGGAAAGTCCACCCACATTGGGATTGATAGACATTCCGTTATCGTTAAGAATAACGATCAGAGGTTCGTTGCTCTCACCGGCATCGTTCATGCCTTCATAGGCAAGACCGCCTGTCATTGCACCATCGCCGATCACAGCGATCACATGGTAATCATCCCCGAACAAGGTTCGGGCACGAGCCATGCCCAAAGCGGTGGAAACAGAGGATGATGCATGACCTGCGACAAATGCATCACAGGGACTTTCCGTAGGTTTGGGGAAGCCTGCCATTCCACCGAAGCAACGAAGGGTGGAAAAGTCACTGCGCCGTCCTGTCAAAAGCTTATGAACATAGGACTGGTGTCCTACGTCAAATAAAACACGATCTTTAGAGGTATCAAATACCCGTTCTATGGCAACGGTAAGTTCCACGACTCCCAAATTGGAGGCAAGGTGACCACCGGTTTTGGATACTCGATCCACGAGAAATTCACGAATCTCCTCACACAACTGAGGCAGTTTGTCTTTTTCTAAGGCAAGCAACTGTTCATGTGTGTTGATCTGTTCAAGCAATCGCATGCTCACACAACCTATCTTATCTCACTTTTTCTTTTTATGAAAAAGGTGTTTTATATAGTATAGAGGTTTCGACACCATATATACAATGCTTGTGGCATTCTTCATGGCAACATTTTTCCCGCAGGCCTTGCCTGCGATAGTCACGCCCGCAACCAGTGCAGACATGAGGATGTTTGCAAAAGTCTCTGAATTCAGGGAAGACAGTGCTTTGACCGCAATAACAGCGGACGCAGAGCCGGATACGACACCGCAAATGTCCCCTACCACATCATTGCAGAAGCTGGATACCTTTTCCGCACTGCGCAGAAGCTTTAGAGCCTCTGCGGCACCGGGACGCTTTTTTGCGGCCATGGAGTGGAAGGGCTTTTCGTTGGCGGACATGACTGCCACACCGATAATATCAAACAGGATGCCAAGAAGCACGATCAAAAGCAGTACTACAAATGCGCCAAACATTCCTGCTCCGGAAAGAACGCTTGAAGACAGGAAGGAAATGCTGGAAGAGATCACAACCGTCAGGAAGAAAATGAAAATGATCCAACGGACGGGGCTGTTTTTCTTTTGTTTTTTCTGCTTTCTGGTATGTTTGTTTCTGGGCTCTGAGCTAGGGTTGCTCAAGATACTCCCTCCAATTATATAGTAAATGGTGGCAGCAGATAAAGTAAATCTTACGGCTTAGGTCGGGTTGGATTTCCCCTTTGGCTACTGAGCGTCACCACTCAGCCGTTTCCGTTGAAAGCCTAGTCGGAGCGTCTCCGCATCCGCTACCCGATTGCCACTTAGTCCGCACTGCAATCCCTTATCTGCCCTTTAAAATAAGACAGCCTAGGTGATTTCCACAACATCACGAACCGATTCTATCCTCTTTTGCAGACATGGTTTCAAGGGGCAATATCGCCGTCATCTGCGGCCACAGATGCGAACGCTTCGCTCCCCTATCCCCGCATGCCCACGCAAGGCAGGCTACACTGCACACAGCAACGCGATTCTGCGCACTGCATTGCAGGTTCTTTTCCTGTGTCGTACGCAGTCCGGGTATGCAAAGCAACGTTACGGCTGTCGCACAATAGCAGGTCTCCACGGAAATCGGGTCGGTCGGCACATGCCATTGCGCCTCGCCCGAAAACCTTAACCCCCAGCACCCACCCTAATCTGGGCGAAAAAAGCAAGCACCAGGGACTTCATCGATATGCCCTTTAAAGGATTTTTAGGCCCTTCTTCAAATCGGAACGCTTTGACTAGGATACAGCGCCACCGATACCATACTATCATATCTCTGACAGATTTACAAGTATTATTTTGAATATTTTATAATTTCGACTGCATAAAGAACGCTTTACTTGTCACTTTGCCCGTTTTTATGAAAGAAGCGGTGTAGAACCATTGCGTTTTTCCAAGTTTTATGCTATGATAAAATAGCATTTTATAAGTATAACAAGCCTCATTAAACTGATACCTCCATCCCCTGCTCCAAAAGTGTGAAAGGTATCGATTTACAGGAGAAATCAATATGAAGTTTTTAGGTCAACAGATATCCGCACCCACAGTCCTTGCTCCTATGGCAGGGGTGACAGATCCTGCATATCGTCAGATCTGTGCGGAACTGGGCGTAGGAGTTACCGTGACGGAAATGGTTTCCTCACGGGCTTTAGTATACCAGGATAAAAAAAGCAAAAGCTTGTTAAAGAAAAATTCCATCAGCCTCTGCGGTGCTCAAATTTTTGGCAATGATCCTGAGATCATGGCGCAGGCGGCTGTTCTTGCCTTGGAGCACAGCGGATGCGATTTTATCGATATCAATATGGGCTGTCCCATGCCTAAGATCGCAAACAACGGTGACGGCAGCGCCCTCATGAAGGACATTCCCCTTGCAGGTCGCATTGTCCGTGCCGTTAAAGACGCCGTCCCTGTTCCCGTAACGGTAAAAACCCGTCTGGGATGGGATAAAGGCAGTATCCATGTGGTAGATATGGCAAAGGAAATGGAGGCAAACGGTGCATCTGCCATTGCTGTCCACGGACGCACAAAAACCATGCTCTATTCCGGCAATGCGGATTGGGATGAGATCGGCAAGGTAAGCAAGGCTGTTTCCATCCCTGTGATCGCAAACGGAGATATTGCATCTGCAGAGGATGCCCTGCGTTGCAGAGACCACAGCGGAGCTTCCCTGTTTATGGTTGGAAGAAGTGCCTTCGGTGATCCTTGGATCTTCCCACAGATCAATGCCGCACTGATGGGATTACCCATTCCCTCAAGACCGGAGCTGGAACAACGTCTGGATGTGGCGGAAAGACAGTTCGTATATTCCCTCGAGGACAAGGGGGAGCATGTAGCCTGTCTGGAGGCACGGAAGCACCTGGCATGGTATTTACGAGGTGTTCCCCACAGCAATTATTACAAGGATCGCATCTCTCATATTTCCACTGCGGAAGAAGTATATACTATGATCAAAGCAATGAAACGAGATTTGAGGTGATTCCCATAGACGAAAAAGAATTGATTCGAAAGGCGATCAAAGGGGATGACAGTGCATTTGAATCTCTGATGCTCCAATATCAGACCCCTATCTATAATTTATGCTACCGCACTGTGGGAAATCAGGAGGATGCGGCGGATATGACCCAAGAGGCTTTTTTGAAGGCATGGAAATATCTGAGCAGTTTCCAGTTTGAGTCCTCCTTTTCAACATGGTTATACAGACTTGCAACCAACTGCTGCTTAGATCTGTTGCGGAGCAAGAAGAGAAAACCCACCATCTCTCTGGTGACAGAGGGTGAGGATGGAGAAAAACAGAGCTATGACCCTGTAGATCCTACTCCCCAGCCTGATGAAGCCTTGATCCGCAAGGAGGAACAGGAACAACTGGAAGAAGCTTTGGCCTCCTTAGAGGATACCCAAAGACAGATCATCACCCTGAGAGTGGTGAACGATTTAAGCTATACAGAGATCGCAGAGATCCTGGATCTGAAGGAAGGAACTGTAAAATCCAGACTGTCCAGGGCCAGAGAAAATTTACGAAAAAAACTTCTGCAATTACGGAACAAATCCGCTTCCCCGGCGTCTAAGACTTCGGAAGGAGGTTTGCCATGAATTGCGAAGATTATATTGTATGGATAAACGGGCATATTGACGGAACGAACACAGAATTTGAAGAAGGCTGTTTAAGTGAACATCTGGCAAGCTGTCCTCATTGCCGTCAGATCCTGACGCAGATGGAAGAGAACGACAAGGCCCTGCGCAACAGCAAACTTATGCCCCCGGAGAACATCATCCCCAATGTCATAATGCAGATCCGTAAGGAAAAGCAGAAGCGTAAGAACCGCTTCCTCCGTTACACCCTGTCCGGTGTGGCTACGGCGGCTGTGCTGTTCCTGTGTATACTGAGCTTCGACATGTTGCCGAGCCACAAGACAGAAGAACCCGCACTGTCCGATATTGCCCTTGTTGCTGACCAACAGGAGCCCGCAAAACGAAACATTCCTGCTGATGCGGATATGGAAGTCGAGAAAAAAGTTCTGACTAAAGCTCCCCTTTCTACCCCCGCTGAGCAAGGCTCTTCCTACGACACGGTTTTCCTGTTCGTAGATCCCCAAAAGACCCTGCCTGTGTATGACGGTCTCTTTGCCGATACCGCAGAGCTCCTTATGAATGAGGAAGCTTACGCTTTCTACCTTCAGCAGGAGCAGGAGCCTCTGCTTATGAGCATGCTCAGCAGTGAACAGCTTGCGGAGCTTTCCTATGTGGAGTCCACTGTCTTCCCCGCAGAGGGAGAAGCCGAAGCTTATCTTGTGGTAATCTATCCCGCTGCTTAATTCCCATACAAAAGCATAAAAGATCCTCTTTTTCACACAATACCTCAGAGGTGGTACGGTGAAAAAGAGGATCTTTCTATTTGTTTTGATTTTATCTCTCCTGCAACTCCCGATCAGTGCTACAGGAGAGTATATCCGCTGGGTAGATTTCAATGTGGAATACGAAGCTCTGAAAACAGCTATGGAAATAGATATCCGATCCCGAGATACGGAGAAGCCCCTTAGCTGGATCAGTCTACTGGCCTTGGCCGCTACAAGAAACGGTGGAGCTGGCTTATCCGAAAAGGCTATAAAGGATGCTGAGAAAACGCTCCTGGGAGATACAGCCTTGAAAAAACTTTTAGGAAAACAATATTCCACTTATGCCTATTATGAAGAAGCCTATACCGCAGTATTGGGCGGACTACTGGGCACTTATGCCATTGAGATCAAGGGTCAGTGGGTGCCTCAATACGGACTGAAGGCCTTCTCCCCTATTGCCGCCGGTTACGGCTACAGCCACTATGAGGATTTCGGAAGCAAGCGTAGTTACGGCTTTGCACGCAGACATTTAGGCAATGATCTCATGGGTACTTTAGGTACTCCCATCGTAGCCGTGGAAGGCGGAACCGTAGAGGCCATGGGTTGGAATCAATACGGCGGTTGGCGCATCGGCATCCGTTCCTCGGACAGGAAGCGATATTATTACTATGCCCATTTACAGAAGGATCATCCCTTCGCAGAGGGTTTGGAAGTAGGAGACAGGGTGCAGGCAGGTCAGCTCATCGGCTTCATGGGTCGCACGGGATATTCCACTAAGGAAAATGTGAACAACATTGACGCAGTCCATCTTCACTTCGGCATCCAATTGATCTTCGACGAAAGTCAGAAGGAATGTAACAGCGAGATCTGGATCGATCCCTATCATATCGTCAGACTTCTGTCCTCCCACCGAAGCTCCTTACAGAAGACAGATGGAAAATGGAGCCGTCTTTATCCCTACAAGGATCTGGATTTGGGCTCTTAAATCAGGGACTGATCGTTGATGAGAAGCTTGAACTTCATACCCAGCTTTTCAGCCGCTTTCCGACAGAAGATCATTCTATGGAGGAAGATCTCAAAATAGTCCATGACGGAGCTGAATTCGGAATCGACTTTCAGCTCCAGGGTCACAGTGGAGCGATCCTCACTGATGTTGAGTTTGGAATGAGTGACGGAATAGTTCACTCTGTCATGGATATCAAACTTACTGATATCTCTGTTGCGGACACGGCTACGGCGTACATCAGCCTTATCCGCAAGGATCACAGCGGCGGCAACGGCATTGACGGGAACACCTGTTCCTTCGTCATGATTGCCGATGGCGGTAACGATAGTGGCAATGTCATCTACAGGGAATTGCAGATCGTTGAGAATACGGAAGGCCATAATAGCACCGCTCTGAGAGTGCTCCACACGGTTGACCAAGTTGCCGATATCGTGAAGATATCCTGCGATCTTCGCATTCTCCACAGTATGCTCATCGTAACCCAAAGAGGATAGAATATCCCCCGCCATCTGTGCCACATGGGTCACATGGGCGAAGCTATGCTCCGTAAAGCCAAGAGCCACCAGGGACTCATCTGCACGCTGAATATAAACGCGGACACTTTCATTCCGCACCAGTTCTTGAAATGTCATGAATGTCATACTCCTTAGCGATTGAATTTTGTTATTCACATTATATCAGAATCGGAAATGTATTGCAAGTCATCTATGGATAAAAGTTCAAACGGCACAACTCCCAGTATATGAAATACTTGAGAGTTGTGCCGTTATGTCTCAATCAATATAAATATTCCCGTTCCATGCTTGCGAAGTCTGTATCAACCGCTATTCCGTGATTCCGCAGGCAATCTATCAGACCGTCCTGTTCTGCGAGCATGGTGAAGCTTTGGTGCGTGAATAATTTCTTATAGCTAACCTTTGGAATGTCCGTACAGTTTCTAAGGTAGAGGCAGATATAGTTTTTCTCAAGCTCATCTTTCTTCACACCGTAAAAAGCACCAAAAATCCGTGTCTTTTTCGCAATGCAAATATCCTTATACGATACCGATCTCCAACAAACATTTCTATGGTCTACGAACTCTATTTTATCCTCCGTAAATTTAACCGTTGAGAGGCAAAGTTTCCCGTATCTTGCATAAGGGTACCAAAGAAACACTGAAAAAAGAGCAAAAAGCAAAAGGAGAACCACGGAATCCTCAACACCCATTGTCGTTAAAAACCTCTCTGCTCCGTTTCCACTTACTCCAACGTAAGGGGAACATATGCAAGAACAAAAAGAGAATAGGAACGAAATATAAACGCTCAAACATAATATTGGGCTTTTCAAGTATATATGTGACAAACCGGACAAGGGCAAGGATCAGCAAGAGACGAAAGATATTTCTGATAAAGAATCCGTAAAGTTTCATTCATATCCCATCCATACTTAGATTCAGACTTCCCTCATCTGTACGTATATATTAGCACAGCTTACAAACATTGTCAATATAAAGCATAGTGAAATAAGCCTGTGAGCCTCGCACGAGGCCCACAGGCTGAAATGGTATATTATTTGGATCAGAGAGACTTCAGACGGGTTTCGCTTTCTTCCAGTTGCTTCAGGAGGCTTTCGTACTTGGCGGCCTTTTCCTTTTCGGCGGCTACGACAGCTTCGGGAGCCTTGGCAAGGAAGCCGGGGTTGTTCAGCTTGCCGTTGATCTGGGCAAGCCCCTTTTCTGCCTTTTCCTTCTCCTTGGCAATACGAGCAAGCTCCTTCTCCACATCCACAAGCTGGCTCATGGGCATATAGAGAGTTGCATCATGAGTGACGCAGGAAGCCATGGACTCATAGCCTTCGGGCTCGGTCGCGGTGATCACAACATCATCGGCATAAGCCAGGCGGGTCATGAAGCCTGCGCCGGTGGAGAAGATATCGGTCTTACGGGTAACGATATAGAGACTGCACTTCTTGGAGGGAGGAACGTTCATTTCCGCACGGCGGTTACGGACAGCACGGATGGCGTTCATAATGGACTCCATAGCGGCTTCCTCTGCCTTGAAGGACAGATCCTCACGGTACTTGGGCCACTGAGCCACGATGAGAGCTTCGCCCTCGTGGGGGATAGCCTGCCAAATTTCCTCGGTGATGAAGGGCATGAAGGGATGCATGAGTCTCAGGATCTGATCCAGAACGTAGAGCAGAACCTTCTGAGCGGTCTCCTTGCTTGCCTCGTCCTCGCTGTAGAGGCGGGACTTGGTCAGCTCGATGTACCAGTCACAGTAGCTGTCCCAGATGAAGTCATAGACCTTCTGTACGGCGATACCCAGCTCATACTTGTCCAGATTCTCGGTCACGTCTGCAATGAGGGTGTTGAGTTTGGACAAGATCCACTTATCGGCGGTTTCCAGAGCCTCGGTAGCGGGCAGGGTGTTCTCTTCCATGCTCAGGTTCATGAGAACATAACGGCTTGCATTCCACAGCTTGTTGGCGAAGTTACGCATAGCCTCGCAACGCTCAACATAGAAACGCATATCGTTGCCGGGAGAGTTTGCGGTGATCATGTTCATACGCAGAGCATCAGAGCCGAAGCGTTCGATCATTTCCAGAGGATCGATGCCGTTACCCAGAGATTTGGACATCTTTCTGCCCTTGTCGTCACGAACCAGACCGTGGATCAGGACAGTGTGGAAGGGAGTCTTGCCGGTATGCTCGCAAGCGGAGAAAACCATACGGGCAACCCAGAAGAAGATGATATCATAGCCGGTAACCAGAACATCCGTGGGATAGAAGTACTTGTAGTCCTCTGCATCAGTATTGGGCCAGCCCAGAACCTCGAAGGGCCACAGTGCGGAGGAGAACCAGGTATCCAGAACATCCTCTTCACGGGTGATGTTCTTACTGCCGCACTTCTCACAGACCTGTGCATCCTCACGGGAGACGGTCATGTGGCCACAGTCGGCGCACTGCCATGCGGGGATCTGATGACCCCACCACAGCTGACGGGAGATACACCAGTCACGGACATTTTCCATCCAGTTGGTGTATGTCTTAGTGAAACGTTCGGGAACGAACTTGGTCTCACCTTCGTAAACCACACGGAGAGCTTCCTCTGCCAGAGGCTGCATCTTGACGAACCACTGAGCGGAGATAATGGGCTCAACATCCTGATGGCAACGGTAGCAGGTGCCGACATTATGGGCGTGGGATTCGATCTTGACCAGATAGCCCTGCTCTTCCAGATCGGCGACGATCTTCTTACGAGCTTCGTAGCGATCCAGACCCTCGTAAATACCGCCAAGCTCGTTGACGATACCCTTGTCGTCCAGAACGCGGATTACTTCCAGATTATGACGCAGACCAACTTCAAAGTCGTTGGGGTCGTGAGCGGGAGTCATCTTGACACAGCCGGTACCGAATTCCATCTCGGCATAATCATCGGCTACAACGGGGATTTCCTTGTTCATGAGGGGCAGAATGACCTTCTTGCCCACGATAGCGGTGTAACGCTCGTCATTGGGGTTGACGCAAACGCCGGTATCACCCAGCATGGTCTCGGGACGGGTGGTAGCTACGACCACTTCCCCACTGCCGTCTGCCAGAGGATAACGGATATGCCACAGATTGCCGGGCTTGTCCACATACTCAACCTCTGCATCGGACAGAGCAGTGACGCAATGGGGGCACCAGTTGATGATACGACTGCCCTTGTAGATCAGGCCCTTCTCATACAGGGAAACAAAGACTTCACGGACAGCATTGGAGCAATTCTCGTCCATGGTGAAAGCGGAACGATCCCAGTCACAGGAAGCGCCCAGCTTCTTCTGCTGTTCCACGATGCGGTTGCCGTACTGGTACTTCCACTGCCAGACACGCTCCAGGAACTTCTCTCTGCCCAGATCGTAACGGGTGAGACCTTCCTTGCGCATTTCCTCTTCCACACGGATCTGGGTTGCAATACCTGCGTGGTCAACACCGGGTACCCACAGTGCGCTGTAGCCCTGCATACGCTTGAAGCGGATGAGAACGTCCTGTAAGGAAGCGTCCATAGCGTGACCCATGTGGAGCTGGCCGGTAACATTGGGAGGGGGCATAACGATGGTGAAGGGCTTCTTATCCTGGTCTCTCTCTGCACGGAAATAACCGCCGTCGGACCAGAACTTGTAAAGCCGTCCTTCTACATCAGAAGGATCGTAAGTCTTGGGTAATTCTCTTGCCATTATTTTAATCTCCTTAAAAAAATACGAAAATCAAAAAACGCCCTGAACAGATAGCTGTTCAGGGCGAAATCATTCCGCGGTACCACCTGAATTCCCGATGACATATCGGGCACTCTTTGTCTCTGTAACGGGAGAACCCGCAAGGGCTTACTGTAGCTTTCAGCCCAAGCACTCAGAAGCGACCTTCCCTATTTTCCGTCGAGAACTTTCAGCATCCGTTCCCTCTCTGGAGACGTAGAATAGGTACTCCTCTTCGTCACTGTGTTTGATATTAGATATCATAGCTCATAAAGAGCGATTTGTCAAGGCAAAAATCCATTCATTTCCTCAGCAAGGCCACGGAGAAGCTCCTGAGCCTTTGCACGGTCGGTGTCCACAGCAGTCAGATACAGCTTGACCTTGGGCTCCGTGCCGGAGGGACGGACAATGACACTGCCCTTGTCCCCAAGTACCAGAGTGATCACATTGGACTTGGGCAGAGTGACGGCAGTTTCCTCACCGCTGATCATGTCACGGGTAATACGAGCTTGATAATCGGTGAAGGTAGTCACGGGAATACCGCAAATGGCAGTGGGAACATTGGCACGGAAATCTGCCATAAACTTGGCAGACAGTTCCAGAGCATTGGGGCCGGTGAGCTCACAGCTGACAACCTTTGCCTCATGCCAGCCAAGACGGGAGTAAAGTTCATCCATCTTCTGAGCTAGATTCATACCCTGTCTCTTCAGCTTTGCCGCCATGTCGCAGGTCAGGAGAGATGCTACTACAGCATCCTTGTCACGGGCATAAGTGCCCTTGAGATAGCCGCAGCTTTCCTCAAAACCGAAGACAAAACGGTCTTCCTCCCCTGCCTCTTCCAGAGCAAGGATCTCGCCGCCGATATACTTAAAGCCGGTGAGGACAGCCTTGACCTTCACACCGTACTGCTCGGCAATACGGTCAGCCATGGGAGAAGAAACGATGCTACGGACAGCCACAGGCTCCTTGGGAAGCTTGCCCTGCGCGGAAAGCTCGCCGAGAATATAATCCATAAGCAAACAACCAAGCTCATTACCGCTGAGCTTACGGAAGCCGCCTTCCCAGGGTACAGCAACCGCAACACGGTCACAGTCGGGGTCGGTGCCAAGGATCAGGTCGGGGTTGGTCTCACGGGCGATCTTATAGCTCTCATTGAGAGCGGCATCGGTTTCGGGATTGGGATATTCACAGGTTTTGAAGTCACCGTCGGGCTGTTCCTGGATTTTGACCACATCCACATTGGCACCGATACGGGACAAAACCTCACGGACGGGCTTGTTGCCTGTACCGCAAAGAGGAGTATACAGCAGATTCAGATTTTCTGCGGACTCGGTGGTAATACGCTCAGCCATGACACGGTCATAATAACGGTCCCACAGCTCAGTGGCAATGAACTCGATCATACCGGCTTCCATCTGCTGTGCAAAGGTAGCCTGAGGTAGAACGAAGTAAGGAATGGCGGAGATCTCATTATAGACAATGGCGGCAGGCTCGTCGGTCATCTGGCATCCGTCGGGGCCGTAGCACTTGATACCGTTATAAGCGCCGGCATTGTGGCTGGCAGAAACAACGATACCGCAACCGCAACCAAGCTGACGGACAGCATAGGACAGCATGGGAGTGGGCGCAAGCTCATGATATACATAAACCTTGATGCCCTTCTCAGCCAGAGCGCAGGCGCAAATATGTGCATACCGCTCTGAATTATGACGGGAATCGTAGCCGATGGCGCACTTCTGGGGCAGATCGGTACTGCACAGCCATGCGGCAAGTCCCTGCGCGGTGCGACGGACGGTAAAATCATTCAGACGATTCGTGCCAAGACCCATAATGCCACGGATGCCGGCTGTGCCAAAGGCAAGCTCTGCACCAAAAGCACCCTTCTTCTCATCCTCGGACTCCATAGCCAAGAGGGATGCTTTCTCCTCCTCAGACAAAGGGGCGTTGTCACACCAGATTTGATATCTTTCCAAATAATCCATAATGTCCTCCTAGAATTTTCAAATGATAAGATTTTAGGAAAAACAGGCCAATTTATGTAAAATTGGCCTGTAAGAAATTATACTTCCTCGATAATTGCGTTGTTGGCCTTGTTGCTTGCTCCCTTGATGTTGCGGAACTTTGCACGAGTTTCACGAACATCACTCAGGGATGCTGCAATGGTTTCCTCGGTGACGCGGAGAGACTCATCCACGAAATCAATAGCAGCCTTGCGCATCTCAGCGATCTTGGTCTGAGCTGCACGAACCATCTCGTTGGCCTGTGCCTTTGCCTCAAGATAGATCTCATGCTCGGAGACCATCTTTCTCTGCTTCTCGCTAGCGTCCTTCAGGAGCAGTTCAGCCTTACGCTTTGCGGCAGTCTGGAGTTCATCCTGAGATTCCAGCATCATTCTGGCCTGCTTCAGTTCGCTGGGTAAGCGTTCATTAAGCTCATCCAGCAGGTTGAGGATCTGGTTTCTGTCAACAGCGCACTTATCCTGGCTAAAGGGTACGCTCTTAGCATTGTCTACAAGCTCGTAGATCTGGGCAATTGTTTCCTCAAAATACTTGTCGTTCATGGGTTTGCCTCCTTATTATTAGCTATCTTTTTCATTCTGTTTATAAATTCCTCTATTATCTCATCCGGCAGGAAGTCGCTGACATCCGCCCCATAATAGCTCATTTCTTTCACTGCACTGGAGCTGAGATACATATATTGATGCTCTGCAGTGAGGAACAGGGACTCAAGATTAGGGTTCAGCTTATGATTGATCATAGCCATCTGGAACTCTTTTTCAAAATCCGAGCCGGCACGCAGTCCCTTGATGATGGTACAGCAGTCATGCTCCTTGGCATAGTCCGCCAGCAAGCCACCGTGAGCATCCACCGTTACATTGGAGATATGTGCCACAGAACGGCGGAGAAGCTCCTTCCGTTCCTCCAAGGTGAACATGGGGTTCTTGTCACTGTTGACCATGACACAAACCACCAAGCGGTCAAACAAACGAGCCGCACGTTCAATAATATTCAAGTGACCTTTTGTAATGGGGTCAAAGCTACCGGGATATACGGCAATTTTCATAGGCTTGTTTCTATCCTTTCCTTACGAAAAAGGGTAACCACGGTCTTACCGTACTGGTAATCCTTAGAGCGAGTCAAGCCCGAAAAATCTTCATCCAAGGTCTTGCCTAAAGGCCGCTCTGTTATAATTATACCACCATCCGTCAAAATGTCAATTTCAGATATGCATTTTATTGCATTTTCCAAAAATTTTTCTGCGTAAGGGGGATCTAAAAAGATCAGACGGAAACGCCGATTGCATCTGTGGAGATAAGTCAGGTAATCCCCTCGGATCACCTGCGCCCGATCTTCCAGATGGGTACGCTTAAGGTTATCACGGATCACGGCGATGGCATCCCGACCCTCATCTACAAAGACGGCGGTATTTGCGCCACGGCTGAGAGCCTCGATCCCAAGCTGACCGGAGCCTGCAAAGAGATCCAGAACATCTCCTGCGATCTCATACTGTATCATGTTGAAGAGAGCTTGCTTCACCTTGTCCGCAGTGGGACGGGTATGCAGTCCCTCGGGGGCTTTCAGATTGGTGCCTCTGGCAGTACCTGTAATGACACGCATATAATTTACTCCTGTTTCCCCTCCGGGGAATGAAAATGTTGGTAGATCGTCTGTGCAACATGCAGGGGAACTACCTTGGAAAGCTCCGTGATCTCTGCCTGAGAAACGGCAGTGACGGATTTAAAATGTCGTAACAGCAAATTGCGACGCTTCTCCCCTACACCGGGGATTTGATCCAGACGGGAACCGCTGACCCGTTTGCTCCGAAGCTTCCTATGATAGGTAATGGCAAAACGGTGGGTTTCCTCCTGAATGCGTCCGATGAGAGCGAAAACCGCAGGTTGGGCGATGATACCGATTTCCTGTCCCTGTGGTGTCACAAGGGCACGAGTGCGATGTCGATGATCCTTGACCATACCAACCATGGGAATATCTAATCCCATAGCCGACAGGACATTGTAAACGATCTTTGCATGAGTCTGACCGCCGTCAATGAGGAGAAGATCCGGCTTTTTCTCAAAGCCTTGATCTCCATCCAGATAATGACAGAAACGACGGCAGAGAACCTGCTCCATGGAAGCATAGTCATCTTGATCTTCAAGACCTTGGATCTTAAAGCGCTTATAATCGTTTTTCTTGGGCTTGCCACCTTCAAAAACGGTCATGGACGCCACAATATCCGTACCGGAAATATTGGAGATATCATAGGCCTCGATCCGTAAAGGCGGAGAGTCCAGAGCAAGGATTTTCTGTAATAAAATCAGAGTACCGCTGATCCGCTCTGCATGGGTAGTGACCCGTTGAGCCTCCTCCAAGGCATTGCCGTTGGCAAGCTCGGTCAATCTCTTGTTATCCCCTCTTTGAGGCACATGAATGTAAACTTTTTTTCCGTAGTTTTCTTCCAGCATACGGGAAAACAGCTCTGCATCTTCTATTTCTTGAGGTAAGAGAATACGTTTTGGTACGGGATTACCGGAGAGATAGTACTGCTTGACCAAGGCAGAAATTGCTTCCGCAGGATCTTCCGAGGGAGGTAGGATCTGATATTCCTTGTCTAAAAGGTTGCCACCCACGAAGTGCAGTACTGCCAAGCAAGCCTTCACTTCGCCTCCGAACCACCCAAACACATCCGTATCGGCGGCAGCAGTGGCTGTGACTGTTTGCTTTTGACTGAGGGCCTCCAAAGCACGCAGGCGGTCACGGCACTGCGCCGCAAGCTCAAAATTCAGCTCCTCTGCGGCCTGTTCCATTTCCTTGCGCAAGGATGCACAGAGACTGCGTCCCTTGCCCTCCAGCAGTTCTACCGCCTGAGAGATCCGCTTTGCATATTCCTCTTGTTGAGGGATCCCTCTGCACCAACCCTCGCAAAGCTTCATTTGCAAGTTCAGACAGGGTCTTCCCTTTCCGATATCGTTGGGAAATTTTCTGCTACACAGAGGCAGACGGAACACATGGTATAAAGTATCTATAACCTGTTGGGATCTGCCTCTGGTGCCATAAGGCCCGAAATACTTTGCCCCGTCATTGGCAACCTTGCTTGCAAGGCCAATGGTGGGATAGGCTTCCTTAAAATTAATCCGCAAATAGGGATAGCCCTTGTCATCCTTCAGAAGGATGTTGTACTTGGGCTGATAATGCTTAATGAGAGAACATTCCAGCACCAGCGCTTCAAACTCAGAGCCTGCGGTAATGGTTTCAAAATGATCTACCTGAGACACCATTGTCCGTGTCTTTAAGTTATGGGATGCAGTATCCTGAAAATACTGGGTCACACGGTTTTTCAGTTTTTTTGCCTTGCCTACATAGATCACATTGTGATGGGCATCCTTCATAAGATAGACACCGGGAACAAGAGGCAGGGACAGGGCGCAAGCTTTCAGTTCTTCTCGATTCATAATCCTTCTTCTTTAACACAAAAGCGCCCCAAACGAAGAACCGCTTGGGGCAGCATTTGTTTGAGCTTAATAAATGTCCTTAACAAGGAGGGCAGCCAGAGCCTTGACAGCAGCTTCCTCATCAGAGCCGTCTGCAATCAGAGAGATCTCTGTTCCGGTGGTGATGCCCATAGACATAACGCCCAGTAAGCTCTTAGCGTTGATCTTGCGATCGTCAGCCTCGACCCAAATGCTGGAACGGAATTCGTTAGCCTTCTGGATGAAGCAAATCGCCTGCTTGTTGTGGAGACCGGACTCACACTTTACGATGGTCTTTTCTGTATACACGAACTTCACTCCTTCATGTTTCGTGTGTTTCACACACGATATACATAATATAAGCAATAATTTTGATTTTGTCAACAGTATTTTCGGCAAAATTATGACAATTCTGCAATAGTTACGCCATCTTCCCCTTCTCCGTAGACTCCGAGGCGGTAGCGCTTGACGGCTCTGCTCCGTTTCAGCTCTTCATGTACCGCTTTTCTAAGGACACCCGTTCCCTTTCCGTGGATGATCCGCACAGAGGCAAGATTGGCCATTAGGGCATTATCCAGGAATATAGACAGAGTGGAAATGGCCTCCCCAACAGTCATACCGCGAATATCCAGCTCTGTGGAAGCACCGGCTGCACGGAATTCCTTCTGTACCCGTTCGATGATCTTCTTGGCCTGTTGGGGCTTTTCTTCAATGAGGTAGACCTCGTCTGCCTTCACATTTACCTTCATGATACCTGCCTGCAGTTCGTAAGTGCCGTCTTTGTTCACTGTCAGAACAGTGGCTCTTGTGCCGAAGCGGAGAAGTTCCACCGTATCCCCCACGCGGATCTCTCTGGTGGGGGTGGGACGTTGCGGTGCGCTCTGTTTGCCTGCAAAGCCTTCCTCAACCTCATTCAGCTTCCGTCTCAATTCGGCTTGTTTGGCATTGATGCCTTGGGCATCTGCCGTATCCTTCAGCTGTTTGCGTAACTGCTTCAGTTCCTCTGCAACCTCGTTGGAGGTACGGCGAGCCTGATCCACAATGGCTTGTGCCTCTGCTCTGGCAGTACGCATAGCCTTTTCTCGCTCCGCCTTAATCTCGTCGTAATAAGCCTGAGAACGTTGCTTCATTTGTTCGGTTTCCAGCTTCAGTCGTTGGGCTTCCAACTTGGCCTGTTCCATCTGCTGACGCTGTTCTTCCAATTGATTCAGCACATCTTCAAAGTTACGGTCATTTTCATTCACAAGGCTACGGGCATGGTCGATAATATGATCTTCCAGACCCAGCCGCTTGGAAATGGCAAAGGCATTGGACTTGCCGGGAATGCCGATGAGCAAACGGTAAGTAGGTCTCAAGGTCTCCACATCGAATTCACAGGAGGCATTCATGACACCCTTGGTACGCATGGCGAAAAGCTTCAGCTCCGCATAGTGGGTGGTTGCCGCAACACGGCTACCGCATTTGCGACAGAACTCGATGAGAGACATAGCAAGAGCCGCACCTTCCGCAGGGTCTGTACCTGCGACGAATTCATCGAAAAGAACCAGAGTTTCATCATCACAGTCCGCAACGATCTGCACAATATTCTTCATATGAGCTGAGAAGGTGGAAAG
>JAZMZW010000028.1:0-21163 GCA_045586205.1 Faecousia sp.
TTCATACTTGCCACCACGATTCTTGTTTATTTGGTCATTTACAATATATCATAGCGTGGCAAGAGGGAGGACTTCGGTTCTTCCTCTTTTTTATTTCCTCCGAAATTTTCGGGTTTTGCCAATTATTATTTTACACTAATCTTAAGATCGCGTTGATAGTGTTTAAATGATAAATTGGTGCTATTTAAACGGAACAACTTATGGCGGATTTGCATGGTCGGCGCGCCGACTGGAGTGCCGACATTGGGGACGGAAATAGTAGAGAATAGTGACAAATAGATAAGAATAGCTGAAAAATAGCAAAGAAGCCCTTGGATCCCGGTTTTTGTTGGGAATCCAAGGGCTTTTGGTGCTTTTGGGCAGTCGATCCTCGACGGAAACGACAAAAAAAGAAACAGCCTTTCGACTGTTTCTTTGGTGGGCGAGGCGGGACTTGAAGGCGTATTATGTAAACCAACTCGTCCAGGCCTTCCTTGGAGTTCTGGGTATTGGAGGTAGCTCTCGCCGACCATCCGCCGACCGAGGCTGTGTCAGCTAAGATAGCAAGCCTTACTGCCTCCAAAGGGGGCATCAGATGGCCATTCCTTCGTATACCATTGCTCCGATTTTCTCTGCAGCTTCCTTGGCAGAAGAGGGAAGAACGTGGCTGTAGATGTTAAGGGTGGTAGAAATGTCTGCATGACCTAAACGCTCCTGTGCTACCTTAACATTTACACCCTGCATAAGCATAATAGAGGCACACAGGTGGCGTAAATCATGGAAACGGCACTTGGGAAGACCTGCTCTGTCCTGAAGTTTCGTTAACATTTGGCTAAGATACTCAGGATAGATGGGCTTACCATCAGGGTGAACGATGATGAAGTCGGTAAGGGTATAGTTGCTACCTAACTCTATCTGCCGTTCCATGCAGGTAAGTCTATGGCGTTTGAGTTTTTTCATAAGCATCTCAGGAACGTCAAGGATTCTGTTGCCGGCTTCGGTCTTAGGATCCTTTAAGTGAGACTTGCCATTCACAACTACTCGATTGCGACAGACGTGGATCTGGTTCTTCTCCCAATCTACATCACACCACTGTAAGCCAAGCAATTCTCCACGGCGGAATCCCATGCAGAGTTCCATGTCGATAACAAGCTCCATCTCGGTTCCTTAGGTATATCTGCCTCGCCTACGATAAGGGATCCTTTATTGATGGTTTGCATCTTGGCGCACAGCTAATGCTGGATTTGCAAGTATAGAATAGCAATTGTATCTCGGACATTTAACTGAGATGCTGTGCTGTAAATATGTAGTGACTTCTTTATTGCTATAGGTTTTTATTGTTGGAAGAAACAAGCTTTGCGGCTCTGTCGTATAGAAAATTAATAACGGCTGACAGCAGAATGGAACATATGTACACACAAAAAACGATGAGGGGGAAATAAAGGATACGATTTACCATGATAGGCTCCCATCTGCAGAGATTTTTGTAGAAGGCAGTATCAAAAATCCAAGAGCAAAGATACGCGCCTAAGCTCCATGCAGAAACTTTTGATAAAACTTTTCTTGTTCTTTGCCCCATAGATGAGTAGTCCTTCGTGCTGAGATAATTAAATATCAGAACGGACTGGACTGTAACTAATAAAGAGCGATATTCGTTCCAGAATCCATTCTGAAAAACAGCGCCATAAGATCTGTAATAATTAAAAATACCGGAAAGTAAGGCAACTAAAGGAATGAGCAGTAGATTTGTATTTCGCTTTATCTTCAGGGGGTATTCCTTGAGATAGCATCCAATGAAGTAGAAGGTGATAGGATAAATTTCAACCCAAAAATCGGGGGCTAAGTAATCGTAATTTGGTGATGTGCTGGGTTGGATCCACCATTGAATATTCAGGAATTGCCAGATGTTTAATACGCTGGGAAGTGCTGTAAGAATAAGCAGAACGAGTAATAGGAGCTTTTTGTGTTTTTGAGAGGAGAGATGATTGTATATCAAATTCAAAAAGGGAATCAGCAAGAATAGCCCGATATACATCTCTATATACCAACTATAGGTTGCAGTGGAAAAAGTAAAGAGACCCCATATAGAACCTATAAAAGAAAAACTTTCCCTGTCGAAGAAAAAACGATAGGCGGCACACATAAGACTAGCCAATAAATAGATCCCAATTGTTTGAAATATTTTTAAGAAGTAGGAACGAGAAATCTTTTTTGCGTTCAAAAGATAGCCTGATAGTATCATAAACAGTGGGACACAAATCATGAAGAAGTTTCGTAATAGCACCATGATAAACATGGGAAAACCGGAAACTATTTCATCGTAAAAACCGCTGTTTAGGAAAAAGTGAACAGATATAACACAAAGTAATGCAAAACATCTAACCACGTCCATAGCAGGATTTCTTGGTTTCATATGACCTCCTAAATTAGGCGTAGAATATGGTATTTGCGCTTTTGCTAGGGAACAAAATTGTTGAAATGATCCTGTTAACATTATAAACGAAAAATAAAGAAATGTCTATATAATTTTGTGTGTAGATTGCTTGCGCTTGCTTTTTCTTGTGATTTTCAAGAGAATTTTCTGCGGAAAATAACTCTGCTATGAACTATCCTTTAGAAAAATGGTGGTATTTTATCGACCTCCAGTCGGCCGCCGACCGAATTGACGGCGGAGGGGGAGGGGATGAGGGGGAATAGTGACAAATAGGGAAGAATAGCTGATAAATTGCGAAGGAGCCCTTGGATCCCGGTTTTGGTTGGGATTCCAAGGGCTTTTAGGTCTTTTGGGCAGTCGATCCTCGACGGAAACGACAAAAAAAGAAACAGCCTTTAGAGCGATACTCTAAAGGACAAATTAATTTAGGTCACGGCATCACTCTCTATTACAAAGTCTTCGCAGAAAGTCTGTGTTGCTATGAGTTTTGCGTCCTCAGCCGTTTTCGAATTGACTACATAAGCTTTGTTTTGTTTATCTAAAACTTTACCGCTTACCTGAACAACATATTGCATAATCTCACTCCGTGTTTACAAGAATTTGTTTTGTTATTAGAAATACCAAATTTCGACTTTTTTATCATTGTAGCATATTTCTTCGCATTTAGCAACCGATGTTGAAGTGAAAAGAAGTTTTTTAATCTAATATCAGTACAAAAATGTGTAATAGGGAATAGGAATAAGTGCACTTTTCGTTGAACTACAACTTTGGCTTGTTTGTGTCGGCGCGCCGACGGAGTTGCTGGCGAAGGGAGCGGAAATAGGGGACAATAGTGACAAATAGATAAGAATAGGTGCAAAACAGCAAAGAAGCCCTTGGGGTTCCTGATTTGTAGGAATTCCAAGGGCTTTTGCTTATATGCAGATGGTTGTTATGCTTTGTTAGCTTTTGCAGTATTGATGGAGGCGATTAGGATGCGCTTTAGCTCCATACAGTCCTGTAGGAGGGAATTTCCCATGTCCGGGGTGATATATTCGGATAGGGTTAGTAATTTCAGCCAATATTCCGTTTCGGCACATTCCTTTAGGGCGATGTGCATTTTAGATATAAAATCAGCCTTGCTCTGTCCATAATTAGCCTCATTGATGTTTGCACCGATGCTTGTTCCGCTTCTGACAATCTGTTTTGAGATAATAGTTTCCTTCTTCGATTTAACCAGATATTGATGCAGCTTAATAATCCTCACAGCAAAGGCAACAGACTTGTCAATCAGAATGTTATCTTTCATATTCCATCCTCCTAACCATTGAATATCTATAAACTATCACACAATCCCAAAAAACAATTATTCATTATTCATCAGCGTAGCGACTTCACTATTCATTCTTCATTCAGAAAATCCTGTCCCTTCAATGAATGATGAAGGATGAATATTGAATCATGAATAATACAACAAAAAATCCCGTCGACAAGTCGACAGGATTTTCTGTTGGTGGGCGAGGCGGGACTTGAACCCGCACGTCCGGAGTGGACACTAGAACCTGAATCTAGCGAGTCTGCCAATTCCACCACTCGCCCATATTTAATTGCGTCATCGCTGACTGCTCAAACATTATAGCATGAGGTTTGGAATTTGTCAATAGCTTTTTTAAAATTTTTTTAGAATTTTTTGGAAAAATGTTTATGGTGATTTTGAGAGGGGTATAATGCTGATGGAGGAGCGATGAATTGCCGTTCCGCAGATGGCTGTTTGTAGCAGATCGGCTCTTTGGGAACGGCAGGTTTTTTGAGTGCTGAAGCTACACCGGTGATGTAGCTTCACTCTGATGTCACTATGATAGTGATGCTGCTTCCGGTGAATGTTATGAGAAAGACGCGGACTTTCGTTTTGGGGGAGGGTGGAATAGTTTTCTTCCTTGGGGCATAGGATGAGATACCTAAGGGCATGTGGTTTGGAATTTACAGAGGAGGTTTTGGGATGAAACAGCAGGTTTTGTTTTTCTTGTGTTTGTGTTTGCTTTGCGGAAGTGTTCTGGCTGTGCCCATGTGGGTGCAGGGGGGACAGGTCGGGAAGACGGTGGAGGAGGGGACGACTGTGGCACAGTCTTGGGAGTCCTTTGACAAGACCCTGAGCATACGGGTTCTTGTGGGAGATGAGCCGAGATCCATGGTGCTGTCGGAGTACTTAAAGGGCGTGGTCTCCGGGGAGCTTCCGGAATATTTTCCTATGGAGGCCATGAAGGCGCAGGCTGTGGCGGCCAGAACCTTTACCCTTCGTTGTTGCCGGGGGAGCAAGCATCCGGAGGCGGATGTATGTACAGACAGTGCTTGCTGTCAGGCATGGACGGAGCTTACAAATTCCGTGGCCTGTGAGGCGGTGGAGGGAACGGACGGTATGGTACTGCTGTATGAGGAAGAACTGATCGATGCCACCTACTTCTCCTGCTCAGGAGGACGGACGGAGTCTGCCGTAGCGGTGTGGGGCAGTGAAGTGCCCTATTTACAGGCGGTGGACAGCCCCGGGGAGGAAAGTGCGGAGGCTTACAGAGACACGGTGGAGCTGAGTCCACAGGCCTTTGAGGCACGCTTGCGTATCTTACGACCGGAGTTGGAGCTGTATGGCTCTGTCACCCAATGGATCGGGAAGATCACCTATACCCCGGGGAACGGGATACAAAGTGTGGAGATCGGGAACGGCAGTTTTTCCGGCACGGAGCTACGGAAGCTCCTTGGACTGCGATCCACCAATATGCGCTTCTCTGTCACGGAGGATAGGGTGATTGTCAGCACCTTGGGCTATGGCCATCGGGTGGGGCTGAGCCAGTACGGGGCGAAGGCTATGGCGGAGCAGGGGGCGGATTTCCAAGAGATCCTCTTGCATTATTACAGTGGGGTAAAAATAAAACGCTTCTTCCAACCTTAGGAAGAAGCGTATTATTTGTACAATTAAGCAGCGGTGTACAGCAGGGAGACGAACAGAGTCAGCAGAACGAAAGCAGCAGCGATCCACTTGGTGATGCTTGCCAGCTTGGCGTCCATGGAGCTACCCTTGTTCTTGCCCATGTAGCTGTCGGAGTTGCCTGCCAGTGCGCCCAGACCGCTTTCCTTGCCGGACTGGAGAGTGATGATGGCGACCAGAACAATAGCAGACAGGACCTGCATGCCCATGAGAATGTACTTCAAAATATCCATAGTAACCTCCAATGAAACCGCAGTTACGGCCAGCGGTGCGCCGGTATATTACACAGTATATAAAATAATACCACAATAAGCCGATTATTTCAAGCCTTTTTTTGAAAAAATCGGAATTATTTTGTCACCCAAGTGTTGGTGGCGGCACAGGTCAGATAGGCATTGATGAAACCGTCGATCTCGCCGTCCATAACAGCGTTGATATTGGTCATTTCGTGACCGGTACGGGTGTCCTTTGCCAGGGTGTAGGGCATGAAAACATAGGAGCGGATCTGGCTGCCCCATTCGATCTTCTGCTGTACGCCCTTGATATCGGAGATTTTTTCCAGATGCTCTCTTTCCTTGATCTCAACCAGCTTGGAACGGAGCATACGCATACAAGCCTCGCGGTTCTGGAACTGGTCACGCTGGGTCTGGCAAGCAACCACGATGCCCGTGGGCTTGTGGGTCAGACGGACTGCGGAGGAGGTCTTGTTGATGTGCTGACCGCCTGCGCCGGAGGAGCGGTAGACCTGCATTTCAATATCCTCGGGGCGGATCTCTACCTCTACATTGTCATCGATCTCGGGGATGACTTCCACAGCGGAGAAGGAGGTGTGTCTGCGACCGGCGGCATCAAAGGGAGATACACGAACCAGACGGTGGACACCGGCTTCACCCTTCAGGAAACCGTAGGCGTTGGGGCCTTCGATCATAATATCCGCAGACTTGAGGCCGGCTTCGTCACCGTCCAGGAAGTCCAGGATCTTGTAGCTGTAGCCGTGAGCCTCTGCCCAACGGGTGTACATACGGTAGAGCATATAGCACCAATCCTGTGCCTCGGTACCGCCTGCGCCTGCGTGGAAGGACAGCAGGGCATTATTGTTGTCGTATTCCCCGGTGAGGAGGGTTTCCAGACGGGCGGCTTCCATGTCGGACTCTAATTTTTCATAGCCGGAGATCAGCTCGTCGATCATGGAATCGTCCTGCTCTTCCAGAGCCATTTCGCAAATGGTCATGAGGTCATCCCATGCGCCGGTCATGCCGTAGAACTTGTCACGCTTGGTTTCCAGAACCTTGGTACGCATGACAGCCTTCTGAGAACGGGCGGGATCATCCCAGAATCCGGGGGACTCTGCCATAGCGTGGAGACGCTCCAGCTCATCCAGCAGGCTCTGGGGCAGGAATGCGGCACGAAGCTCTTCCAGCTTGGGCTGCAGATCATTTAATTTTACTTTATATTCTTCAAAACGGATCATAATTCTTACTCCAGTACAAAATTTTCCTTATACAGTATACCCTAAACTTACCTCCCTGTAAAGGGATTTTTTCATTTTTTTCAAAAAATATCTCTAAGATTTCGGTAGGATCGTAAAAGACCCCTCCTCCGGGCAGGGACTCGGAGGAGGGGAAAAGGGAATTTATTCGAAGTAGTCGTTGGCGGCCTGATTGTACAGGTACAGGGAGGCGGCTACATCCTGCAGTTCTCTGTTGTAAGCACCGTTGGCATTTCTGAGAATGTTGGCGCAGTAGGACAGGGGGCAGTAGGAAACATCCGCACTGTCTTTGCCGTCGGAGACCCTCAGAGTGTAGACATCGTCCAGCTCGTTGGCGGCAATGTTGAGAACGTCTACATAGCAACCTGCGGAGAGGGCGGTGGGGGTCAGGGTATCGCCGTTCAGGCTGATCTTCAGATCAGAGCCTACACTGCTGTCTACGGAGAGGTAGACACGGAGGGTGGTTTCGGAGGTCAGGATCAGAGAAGCACCGTAATAGCGTACCAGAGAAGTACCTTGATTCTTGTTGACCTCATAGCCGGGGATGGTTACATTGGAATAATCGGGGGCTTCCAAGCCTTCGTTGGCAAGAGTGCCGTCATTGCCGAAGTAGATCTGAGAAGCAGCGCCGTAATGGAGCATCTTGGTCAGCAGAGTGGTCAGAGCGGGATCTGTGGCATAGTTCCAGATGCGATCCACATAGGTCTTGACGGAATAGGTGCTGGGCTCGGAAATGGGGATATCTCCAAAGTAGACCTGCGCGGTGATCTCCTCGGTCATTTCCTTTGCGGTGACTTCGCAGGGGAAGTTATAGTAGTTTGTCAGTTCGGAGTAAGCCACACGGGGATCGCTGATGTACACGGTTTCTACCTCACCGGTGGGATAGAAGAAGCGGACATTGGTTTGGAGGTTGTTTGCCATAGCCGGGGACATATCTACAAAGAAGTTGATGGCGATATTGCCCAACAGACTGATACTGCGGTTTGCGACTCTTGCACTCAGTACATCCACATCGGCAAATATAGGCTCGAAGGCTTCTATACAGCTTCCCATGGTGTTACCGCTTACGGTGTAGACACCGCTACCTTCCAAGGTTGCGGGGATGGCTTCTCCACCAAGGGTCAGATTGCGATTTACTGCCAAATCAATGGCTAGCTCAATGCGGTAACCCTTAGTATATTGGGGGTATGCACCCATAGCGAATGCAACCTCTCTGGAATAGGCATTGGAAGCATCTGCCCAAAGGAGATCCAGAGAACGACTGCCGTCTTCCTTCAGGGTGGAGAGCAGGGTGTAGCCCTCGCCCGATACATTCAGTTCCGTGGTTCCCGGATGGAGAGTATGCTGACCGATGAGTTCCTTGCTCCCAAAAGAACCGGAGCCATTATAGGGCGAGGCATAGATCTTGACCAAATAATTTTCTTCCGGAATGAAATAGGGGCTGATCTCCTGGTGGAGATACAGAGGCTGTGCGCTGACGGAGGCATAAGGATCGGTGTTTGTGTTGCGGAGGATCGAGGCTGCAATATCTTCCCCTGCAACGGTGCCGGAGATATAGTAATCTCCCACGGTCTTTGAGCCGGCATTATTATAAGCACCGGCGGAGGGATATCTGGAGGAGATCAAATTCAGGAAGTTGTTTGACTTCTGAGCCTGTGTACCTGTAGCGTAGGACGAGGTATAATACTTGGAAGAATCCAATGATGTGCCGACACCTGCGGTATAGATCTTCACACCGCTATTTTTGAGTATTTTGGCGGCAGCGATGGCCTTGGTTGCCACAGAGTTGTCAAAGTCGAGGGATGCAGTCACCAAACCATCGGATACAAGAACGATAATACGGTTTCTGTCGGCGGTTTTTTTAGGAAGGTAGGCTGTGTTATTCAAAACAGCGGAGGAGCATCCGGCACTCTTTTCGATGTCACTGATAGCTCCGGTAAGAGTCTGAAGGGCATACTCCGCATGGCTGGCTCCGTAGACATAGGTATTGCGGATGGTTTTCAGGATTTTTTCGTAATTGGTTTTATCCAGCTCAGCAATCTCCTGAGAGCAACCCAAGTCGGTTCTCTGCATTTTGTAGTCGTCTACGCCGTCCCAATAGGGGTAGCCTTTTGCAAACACCGTTGCACCGTAACCCAGAACAGAGACTCTGTGGCTTTGCCCTGCGGGAAGTTTGGTGTTGCTTTTGTAAAGCTCTTGCAGGATATCTTCGGCAATAAGCTGAGATCTACCCAGAGCGCTGATGCCCAGAGTGAAGTTTGTGGAATATCCATCTGCCTTGCAGAATTTTTTGAAAAGTGCATAGCCCTCTGACATTTTGACCCATTTTACATGGGAACAAGGAGTCAAGGCAGTGGAGTTGAAATAGTATATGCCGTAATTATAATGACTGTATTTTCCATTACAGTCGCAATCCTCTGTGACGACCTGCATTTGCCACTGATCGTTGTGGTATCTCATGGGCATGGTGTAGATATAGCCCGCTGCACCGGAGGTGCCGTTGTTCTTGCCACGGGACCATGCAGAGGCTCTGTAATAACCCGCCCATTTCCGTTTATCCAAAGTGTTCAGCACGGAGTTCAGTTCATCTTCGGAATTGATGGTCTTTTTGCTTACAAGCTCATCCATGGAGCCGGAGCGGTCCATGATGATGGTCACATCTGTAGGAATGTTGAGTTCTGCGGAGCTCAGCAAAGAAGGAGAGGTAGCACTCATAGTCAGGGTGTAGCTCTCGAGGCCACCGGAGAATTTGCCGGAGTACAAACCGCGATCGTCTACGGGGACGACAGTGCGTTTGAGAAGGAATTTGGTATCGTAATTGCAGACCACGGTGGTGGGGTCTGTTACAAAGGCCCGGCTAACTGTCCATGCATTGCCGATGTACTGTTGGACCTCCCAGCCCCATATGGTCGCATATGTACCATCGGAGGTGTTGGTTTTTCCGTGAGCCCAGGCAGGGGCTTTCTGACCCTTGCCTACATAGCCGTTAGCGTGGGAGAAGAGTGTGCCGTCTGTATCATAGTATTGTACATTGACAGGAGCACTGCTTGCAGGGCCTACATAGATATAGTCTAGATAGATCCGAGTCTGCTCTGTAAAAGTTCCCTTTTCTGCGCTCGTAGGCTGGATGGGATCCCAACGGACACCATAGAGGGTAGAATCAACCTGATCGGCAGGAACGCTCCACTGCAGGGTCTGGCCTTCTGCGCTTCCTTTGATTTTTGTGGTGCCGACCCAATCCCATGCATTGGGATCCAGACTGTTGCGCAGGGAGAAGCCACTGTTATAGCTGCGGGTACCGTTGGTGGTAAAGTATGTATTTTCAGAGATATCGTACACGCGAGCCTGAATAATGTCCCCGGCCTTCAGGACATAGCCACCCAGTCGTTCCAGACCGCTGTCGGTTGTTTCGATGGGCATATACAGTCTGGGATCATCGCCACTGTAATAGCCTGCGAACAAACCTTGGTCGTTGGCGGCAAAGTAGGAAGTGGAGGTGCTGTCGGTTTGTACCTGCCAACCGAAATTTCGGGAGGCACTGCCGACCTTGAAGTCCAGAAATACATAATTGGAATTACGGATATCCTTGGTGTCGTTTTTTTCTTCTGCAAGGCTTTGGGCTTCCTGCGCCAGTGCTGTAGGGAAGAGACTCAACAGCATAGATAGGAGCAGGAGGAGGGAAAGTGCTTTGGTCAATAGCTTTTTGTGTGACATGGGAAAACTCCTTTCGTAATGTGATATATGAATTGGGGAAAGAACCGGGAAGGAAATCCGAAAAAATGGGCTTTTTATGGGAAATGCCTTTCGATTCCTTATTAATATCTTATTATAGCAACCCTGCTTTCACAAGTCAATACTTCTGTGATATCTGTTATGTATTTTGGGAAATAGTTACAAAGTCTAGCGGGCAATTCAATGCAAAAGGGAGAGAAAGAAGGCGGAGGAGGGAGCATAGAGAGTTCTTTTGCTCTTGACCTCTCGGCAGGACTGTGATAAAATGGAAACACTAAATCAAAGCGAGGTCAAGCATATGAAGAAAATCGTGGCCGGCATGGTGATTTTAAGCCTGCTTTTGAGTCTGTGTGCCTGCAGAAGCAGTGCCTATGTGGGCGTGTACCAGGGCATTTACGCAGAGGCCGAGGGACAGGTCTACTTGATGGAGGACTATTTCAACGGCGAGAATTATTTGGAACTAAAGAAAGGCGGAAAGGCTGACCTGTGGCTTAACGATTCTCTCCACGAGCTGAAGTGGAAGGAGGATCAGGGAGAGATCCGCTTCCGTGAGTCCGGAGATGAATTCTACGGCTACATTTCCGAAGGTGTGATCCAAATGGACTATATGGGCTGGGGCTTGAGCCTGACCTTTGCTATGGACGGTGCGGAGATACCGGAAACCACTGTCCTTGACCCGGAGGCACAGGCGGAGGCCTTGGCTGTGGCAGATGTCTTCTGGAACGGAGACTGGTACGGCTGGTGGGAGATCACCGATGCAAACGGCCTTTATGAGTTGGAGGTCGGTGTAAAGGCGGATCTCTGGGCAAGGATCGATATGACGGATGGCAGAGGAGATCTGCAGATCGGTCAGATCGGTGTGGATGAGCCTCCTATAGTGGAATGTGTCCTCCGTGTAGATCCCTCCTATGGCGACGGCGGTGTGGGCATTGCCATGTCCGGTCGAGGAAGCTTTATGGGTCGGGAGATCCAATCCGGTGACTGGCTCATCGATCCTGACCAAAGTGCTTTTGAGGACTATCTGGAAATCAGCGGATATTACACAGACGAAAACGGCGACTTTTTCTATGTCCTCCACCTCCGTCCTTGGGGCAGAACCTGGGAGGATGTACAGGAGGCAGCAGGAACGGATGCGGTGCCCAACGGCCTTCCTTCCACCTACCAGGACTACATTTTGGCTCTGGAAGCCGGACTGGACATGGATACCTTCCTCCAAGACCACGAACCTGCTTCGGAGTAATTCTATATCAATATCAAGAATCCCCTTTCCGATTGCGGAAAGGGGATTTTTTAGGATACGACGCGGTTTATCGCGTGGCATATACTCTTTGGGCAGCCCCCTGCCCTGAAAATATAGTAGAAGGACTTCAACTCTGCTCAGCTGAAGATGTGGATCTTATTTTGAGTATAATTCGCATTATGGTCGAAAGAAGAAACGTTTTGCTCTGCGCATTGCTTTTTTTTTTAGCCTATGGTATAATATAAACAATAAATCAAAGGAGCGATGTTCTATGAGCAATGTTGAACAACGTGCACTTCAAAATGCGGCCGCTTCCTCTGCTATGGAAGGGTTACCATTAGATAAGCAGCACTTTGAAATCATTCAAAACATCCTGGAAGGGAAACTGTCTCTGCAGGATTATCTGCAGTCTTTGAAGAATCAATATCAGGAGGCTTGAACATGGCATACTCAATTACCTCTACTGATGCAGGCTGTTACCCAAACACAACTGTTTTGGTAAACAAACTTGGATTGCAGACACAGGAAGCTCTGGATGAAGCAGAAAGGATTGCGATCACATTACGCTCCGTGGAAGTAGAAAAAGCTGAGACTTCCGAGCCTTTCACATTTGAATTCTACTGCAAGCTACATGAGCATCTTTTCTCAGATATCTATGAGTGGGCCGGAACATTGCGAACGATCGACATCTCGAAAAAGGGTACGAATTTCTATCCGGCAACCAATTTGGTGGAATTAGGAACAGCTTTATTCACCCGTCTACAGGAGAACCATGAATTTCACGATCTTCCCAAAGAGGAATACGCTCGGGAAATCGCAGAGTTTTATCATGACCTGAATATGCTCCATCCCTTCCGAGAAGGGAATGGCAGAACGCAGCGATTGTTCTTCACCCTCTTGCTACGAAGAGCCGGATACCAAATTGACTTTTCGCAGTTTGATAGAGACGAACTGATGATGGCGACGATCTACGCCGCGCAGGGAATATTGGACTACCTGATTGACTTTTGGACAGCAGCTTTGCACTAAATCTCGTGTGTTTTTGAGCTATGTTGTGTTGTTAGCTTTTCGGGTTAAATTTATGATCTTATGGCAGCGTTTTGATTATCCATAATTGTATTGAATACAAGGGGAGCGTATAAGATGGGAAGATATATTGAAGAAAATGCCAAGCGTCGACTGTACGCAGAGTCAATGGGAAGATGCATGAACCCCACATGTCAGCGCGAGTTATTTCGTACTAACGGCGACGTAATCGAAAAAGCCCATATCGATGCCTATTGTAAAACCGCAGACAACTCTTTTGAGAACTTGGTATTGCTTTGCCCTACTTGCCACACAGACTTTGATAAGAATCACCTATTCACTTCAGAAGAGGTATTGAGCTGGAAGCAAATTAGGAGAGACCAACTTGAAAAACTGTTTAGCAAGAAGCTATCTTCTTTTGAGAAACTACAGGAAGAAGTTGTGCCTTTGTTATTGGATAACAAGGTGATTTTCGAAAACTATTATTTAGCAGGGAACAAAAATCTCTGGGACAAGTTTGAGCCAAGGATTCTGTCGAACAACCAAAAACTGAAGACTCTACTTTCGGCGAATATGGGGCTCATACAACGTCATCCCCAAAAGGAGTATTCTAATTTGGCTTGCGTACAGCTATTTATAGCACATATCGATGAATTTGAAGCCACTCGCACTGACGAAGAAAAGCACAGATCAATTCTTTTTCCAACAATTATTTACTCAATGTTTGGCATTGCTCCTATTGAGGATTCACTTCTCCCTTCTACAGAGTCTGTTGAGCTTTTGATAAAAAAATTAAAACAGGAGGGGAAATTCGAATCAATTGTAATGGGAATCCCTCGTCCATACATTATGATGAGTGAAAACGGCTGCTCCAACCAGCTTTTCCTAGACGACACTCCAAGAGTAAGGCAATTGTATCACAATTACGGCTGTTTTCGAGGTGCTACAGTCCGTTTGGATAGTTTAAATTATGCTTTGCGATTCATACGATCTAGGAAGGTCAATTTCCGTTTCTTACATGACACGAATATTCGAGAGATAATGATCAATGAAACTCACTTGTCATTCGTATATGATTACTGTCTGAGCCAAGCAGAAATCATGCGACTGTCACCAGAAGAGAATAGTGTCGTTGTTAATCTTTATAATTGGAATGGCACTAGCTGTATTTCTAAACAAGCATATGACCAAGCAAAGCTTTTGAATGTAACTTTGCTTACTATGGATGACTTTCATGAATACATTAACTCCATCAGAGAATAACATAATAACCCTTCTAAGGGAATGCATATCCCTTTTTTCTTCATTTAAATGTGTTTATCTGTTTGGTTCAGTACTTATCCCAGGTAAAATCAACAACGATATCGATATACTTCTGATCTATGAAGAATATTCGGATGCGCTGTTAGATAGCGCAGAGACAATCTCGAACACTTTAGAGCAGCAACTAGGATCGTACATCGACTTGACAATATTAAGTGAGCAAGAGGAGATAGACACCGGTTTTTTATTAAAACTAAAAAATCGGTATTTGAAAATCAAATAATAACTCCATCGCTGCTGATTACACCGGGAGCAAAATAAGTAGGCGTCAAATTTAAGGTCAGGTTGCTCAGCTCATCAAAGTATGAGATGGTATATCCGCCCTTAAATCCCACCATCTATGCTGTGTAGAGGATCCCGGACTCCTTGATTGACTTCCGGGCAACGATTTTGCTCTAATTTTGTACAATTTTTGAATTTTGTCGGCGAATTGTCTGCAAAGATGGATTGAAAACCCCAAAAGTCCTTCAGGACAGGGGACGGAGTTGTGTCTTGGTTTGCTTTTGCACTGAGAACAGCTTTGAGGGTGCTTTTTGATTCCACCAAAATCTTTACAGCACACGCCAACTCCTTAGTGCTCCCAAATCAGTCCGATTCACGCATTTGTAATGTTGCTTTCCTTGCCCATCCTTACTCTCTCAACACGTATCATTCCACGGAAAAACTGTCCATTTGATATCTAATCGCATAATTACCAAACCCGGGCCACACAACCGATCATCCCGATCCGCTGTGTGGCCCTTTTTATAGTTCTGTAGATTATCGATTACCGCCGCTGTTTTTGATCCTGTATTTTTCTTCACACATGGAGGAGCAAAACAGTTCATCCGGAGTTCTGGGAACGAAGGGGGTAAGGCAATTTTTGCGGGGGCGGATGGGAGTTTCATCATCTGTCAGCATGAAGCTGAACATGATTTGGATCACAAGAATGAGAGAATGGAAATCCCAAACGATTGTAGGCTTGTCCAACAAAGCGATCCGATATGTGGGAGCAATGCCGCCAAAGGCTTCCATGCCCTGTTGCAGCAGTTGCCTCTGTTCCGAAAAGGAAATGATTGCAACAATGGAGGAAATGCGAAACGATCCAATAAAAACACCATGAAGAAAAAGGGAAACGGTGCAACCCTAATGGGCTACACCGTTTTCTTTTGGCGGTTGTTATTTAGTGTACGCTTCATTGCGGAAAGGGGATTTTTTAGGATGCGGTGCGGTTTATCGCGTGGCGTATATGCTTTGTGCAGGAACCGCTGTGTTAATCCTGTACGAAGATCCCACGGTCTTCCAGAAGGTCAATGAGGGAATCCGAATCCAGAGGACTTTGTATTTCCATTGTCAGGGGTGCGGTAGTAACCGTGATTTGCTCGATAGGGGATAGGGCTGACAGATCCTCCTGCCAACGGGCGGCACAGACGTGGCAATTGCTGTGGGAACTGCAGATTTGGCAGGACGGAAAGGAAACGGAAAAACGGTGGAGCATGGATAAGTCCTCCTGTGGGGTTATTTAAGGATCACTTCTTACGGCTTGCGTAGTCGGCGTCGATATTTTCACGCCAGTTCTTGACGGAGCCGGAGCTACGCATATTGCAGACGGCTTCTGAAACCGCATTGTACAGAACGGCGGTGCCTTTGGGATCTGCAATGTAGTCTACGGCTTCGTGTTCGGAAATGCCGTAGCGGGCGGCGGTTTCCACTGCATCGATGTTTGCACCGATGAAGAGGAACTCCCAGCCGTACTTGGTCTTTTCCTTTTGGATCATTTCCTTGACCTTTTGGGCGGTATAGCGCTTACTGGCATTTTCCATGCCGTCGGTGGTGATGATGAACATGGTGTGTGCGGGTACATCCTCTTTCCGTGCGTACTTGTGGACATTGCCGATGTGGTGGATGGCTCCGCCAATGGCGTCAATGAGGGCAGTACAGCCACGGACGGTATACTCCCGTTCGGTCATGGGACGGATCTCGGACAGGGGGACTCTGTCGTGGAGTACTTGGCTTTCATGGTCAAAAAGCACCGTGGAAACCAGACATTCACCCGGCTCTTTACGCTGTTTTTCAATCATGGCATTGAAGCCACCGATGGTGTCCTTTTCCAATCCGGACATAGATCCGCTACGGTCGAGAATAAAAACCAGCTCAGTCAAATTGTTCTTCTTGTGTTCCATTTTCAAAACTCCTTTTCATGTGATCCTGATGGGATGAAGCCTTGGGCTTCCTTACACCTACAGTATAGCACAAAAGAGTTTTTTTCGGGTCAATCGGTGATTTACCTTGTGTTTTTGAAAATGGGAAGGATCAGGCGGATTTGGAGAACAGGGTCTCCTGATCGTAGCGGAACAGAATGGCATCGATCTCGTGGACATTGTAGATCCTGTTTTCAATGCAATACATGAGGATCAGATCGAATACAGAACTGGTAGAAAGGGCAAAGCCTACGGAATTCAGCAGATTTTTGGTTTGCTCCAGATCCAGCTTCAGGGCAATGGAGAAAGACAGAACGGTCTTTTTGTTGGGCTTGTAATTGGGATCGGTTTCGATTTTATACCAGGTCTGCTTGCTGACATTAGCCTTCTTGTAGCACTCTACGGAGGTCATACCCTTTTCTGCAATGAGATCCGACAGCTTATAGGCGAATTTTTTGTCCAATTTGATATAGTCGTCCAGACTGAGCTTGGGGGATCTTCCCTTTGCCGGCAGGTCTTCGCAGGGAGCTGCCAAACATTCTGTGGCACAGGGGGCAGAGAGGGGCAAAGCACTTTTGGGGAGATCATTGGAGGCGGAGTATCTTCTCTCTATCCGGGAGGGGCGGGGAGGGGCTTTCTGTTTTATGGCAGAGTATTCTGTGAGGCAGTCACATTCGTAGGAATAGCGTTCATCAATATACTCCCGAAGTCTTGTGCCTAATCGGCGTTCCAAGTCATAGGAGCCTCTGTCGTAAATCACCAGATAGACCATCAGTTCCTGCTTTAAAAGGAAGTCACCGATGGCCTTCAGGGCGATCTGCATGACCTGATCCTTGGGGTAGCCGTGAGTCCCTGCGGAGATCAGGGGGAAGGCGATGCTTTTGCACCCGCGAGCCACTGCCAGCTCCAGACAGTGGGTATAGCAGTCACTGAGCCATAGAGCAGACAGCGGGCCGTCTCCCCAGTGAGGGCCGACGGTATGGATCACATACTTACACGACAGCTTGAAGGCGGGGCTGATTTTTGCCTTGCCCACCTCACAGCCACCCAGCTCCCGACAGTAGGCCAACAGCTCCGGCCCTGCCGCAGTATGGATGGCAAGATCTACTCCGCCACCGGGATCTAACTCGGTGTTGGAGGGATTTACGATGGCATCGCAAGTCATATTCACAATATTCCGATGAACGATCTGCAACGGCATACAAGCACCTTCCTTTCGCCGCTTGCAAGTATTAGGGAGTCTAGGGGCTCCCACAGTTCTTGCCTATAATTATAAATGTATCCTACCATATTTCCCAAGGAAATGCAAGTGCCTCCGTAACAATGAACGCTGTGCAAAAATCGCGTCCTATACCTACACAACAATTTCAGTTTATCGCTCTGATGATTTGACACTTTGTGCCATGAATTGATGCGGGGCATCATGATTTCTCGCTACGCTCCATGATTTGAATTGCCAAAAAACAATGTGCCGTAAGGCACAAATCATGCCGTAAGGCAAATCATGGCATAGTCAATTCATGCACGGCAGGGCAATTCATTATCGTGCTGAAAGCACGATAAACCGGAATCTATACACGACAAGGGATACTCGACAGGGTGGTCGAGTATCCCTTGGGATTTTGTGGTACGGGTGTTCATAACAGATTTGAGCTGCTCAATAATACAACCGACAGATGATACACATAGTTTGACTTGAAGATTTAAAATGATATATCGCCAAGGCGATATGATATACGGCAGAGCCGTATGATATATTTGCGGAGCAAATATGATATAATATCCGTTCCTACATATGCGAAGCATATATCATCCACGGCAGTGGATATCATATCGATAGACATATCAACCGTTCCGAGAGGAACGGATATCATTGACCCACACTGAGCCTATGGCACAGCGTGGGTCATGAGGGAGATTGCAGGACTTGGAGCTCACGGCACTTAGTCCGTGGGATAGGTGGCGGTGGTCCAGATGGCGGAGTTGTAGGCTTTGTGGTAACGGGCGAGCATGGCATCGTAATAGGCGGTGGTTTCCTCGGAGGATTCTGCGGAGAGGAGCTCTCCGTAATTCTCCTTCAGATATGCGCCCAGATAGCTTGTGGTCACAGCCATGCCGTCTGCGTTGAGCTTCCAGGGAGCGTACATATGCTTGGCAAGATCGATGCCGTAGGCGGAAGGATCTGTGTTGAAATCCAAAAATACCAGATCCCGATCATGGGCATATTCTGCCACGGTTTCATGTCTGTCATGACTCCAGAAGGAGGGAGAAACAGTCTTATACAGGATCAATTGGATACCGTTCTGTTGGCACAGCTCCAAGATCTTGTCTGTATACTTCTTTGCAAGAGGATCAAGGGTGCTGTCCTCTTTGTTGTTTTCCGACATATAATCACCGGCAACTGTGGCATCCATGAGGGTGTATACGGGAACACCGCCGTTATAGGCCGTGCTTTCCAAAGTGCCAAGGAAGTACTTCAGAGTAGCGGGGCTCAGATCCAAGGCGGAGTTGAAGGTGAAAATGGGGAAAGTGGTCTTGACCCGATTGAGGAACTTGTCAAAGGAATACTGGGGCAGAGAGCGATCCTTGCTGTAATGCAGCTCAAAGACCTCCTCTGCGGCACTCATGCGGAAGTCCCTGTCCTTGATGCTGAAAATGGACTTGGTGTCATAGGCCTTGGATTCTGTGTTGGGCAGGATCAGCATCAAGGCATCCAGAAGCACCACCTTGGGGGACTGGGTTTGCAGAGCATAGTTGAGATAGTGGTAGGTCATATACAGACGCTGATCCGGCCCTGCAAGAACATAGGAGCGCAGGCCGTGATCTTCCCACAGAACAGCGGGATTGAAGCCCTGATAAGACTGACAAGAGCCGAGAACCAATACATCCAGAGAGTTTTCTTCCAACTTTTCGAAATCGTCCATTTGCAGGGTCTGGGGGTTGTTGCTGTCGACCCATTGGGGAGTAAGGAACTCGCTGGCAAGAAATGCCCCAAGGAAAACAAGCAATAAAGCGAGGGAAAGTTTCAAAATCAATTTTTTCATTGTGGTTCCCTCCCGTTAAAATGCGCCGTAGATGAAGCTTCCGGAGCTAAAGGCATCTCCGTAGAAGCCCAGTGCCATAGTTGCGGTGAGTAAGAGGAAATAATAGATCCAGCGGATAGGCCCGCAGACCTTTTTGGAATCCGACAGGTCAAAGCCTGTTCTGTCCTTCACAATGTGCAGAATGACAGAAATCAGGAGTACCAGCATATACAGTAGGATCACGAGGATCTTCATGCCGGTTGTAGCGATGTAGGATGTGGCAAAATCCGACAGGAATGCGCCCGTACCGGAGTGGAGCAAGATTCCGAAGGAAGAAGCAATGGAAGCGAACAGGGTGCGGACACTTCCCAGGGAGCTTGCATTAAAGAAGATCCAAGAGAAGGTGGAGAGGAGGAACACCTTTCCGCCGTTCAGGAGGTATTTCCACAGGGGGATCTCTGTGGGGGAGCTGTAGCGCTTGCGATCGGTGCCTCTGAGTCTGCCTACCAGAACATACAGGGCTTGCAGACCGCCCCAAATGAGGAAGGTCACACCAAAGCCGTGCCACACGGCAGAAACCGCAAAGACGACCATAAGATTCAGATAACCTCTGACCTTGCCCTTACGGCTACCGCCCAGAGGGATGTAGATATAGTCCTTCAGCCATGCACTGAAGGTCATGTGCCAACGCTTCCAGAATTCGGAGAAGCTTTGGGAAAGGTAGGGACTGCGGAAATTTTGGGACAGGGGAATGCCGTACAGGTAGGAAAAGCCCCGTACAATATCGATGCCACCGGAAAAATCCGTGAAGATCTGGATGGAGTACAGGAAAATGCCCAAAATCAGGATCAGTGCATTGACACCCTCGGAGGCATTGAGCTGTGCGGTAAACAGACCGCAAAATTTGGACAGAACATAGACCTTGAACAAACCGGTCAACACCAGAACACCGGCATTTTTGATGTTCTCATAGGAAAGACGGATCTTCTGTTCGGGGAAAAGCACACGGTTGAAGCTGTTGTAGCGTTCAATAGGTCCTTGCACAAGGGCGGGGAAATAGCAGTAGTACAGCAGAAGCTTGAAGAAATTCCCCTCGGGAGGGGTTTTGCCCTTGTATACATCGTAGGAATAGCTGATGTAGCGCAGGACAAAGTAGGAGCAACCCAAGGTTATGACGGTTTCGGAAAGCTTGTAGGTGGAGATTAGGAAGATCTTGTCAGAGCCGGACAGCAGGCTCTTGGTCAAAATCCAGGACAGAACGAAGTATACAAGCTCAGCCAGTAAAATGAGCCTCTGTTTTTTGGAGTCCTGCGCCTTGCACATGGCCTTTGCGCCGAAGTAGGAAATCAAGGCGCTGGCCAGCACTATCAGCATCCCCAAGGGGGAATACAGACCGAAATAGATCACACTTGCTCCCAGCAAAACCTTCCATTGGTGGGGGGCTTTTACGGCATAAAATACAATGAGAGATGCAAATATGACCAATATGGAAAAGGCGGATATAATACCCATATGCGTGTCCTCCGTCGGAATGAGTCTCCCTGTTGCACCAAGGGCATGATACCCTGCAAATACAACAGAAAAGTCGATTATTGTTTAGTATATCATGTCCCAAAAACTTTGTCAAGAATGGGAACACTTGAGTTTCCGCAAAACGATGCACAATTCTTGAACAGACTGTGCATAAGTTAGAAAAAGTCCAAAAATTGAAAAAAAGATGAGGAAATTTGCTCCGGTTTGTAGTAAAATATAATCACCACAAAACATCCTACTAAACA
>JAZMZW010000029.1:0-12293 GCA_045586205.1 Faecousia sp.
TTCACCAGCGCCAACACCGACGAAGGCGATAAGGCTAACAAGTCCATTCTGGAGACCTACCGTCCCCGTATCCGTATTCTGTAATCTATTTCACCCTAATTTATAGGAGGTATTATTATGAATCTGGAACTTAAGAAGAAAATCGGTCAGCTTTTGATCGCCGGCTTCCCCTCCCCTGAGGTAGACGATCAGGCTCGTGCTCTGGTCAATGACTTCTATGTAGGTAACTTTGCCTTCTTCGGCAGAAATATCGTTACCCCCGCTCAGACCAGCAAACTCTGCAACGATCTGACACAGCTGGTACATGAAAAGACCGGTTTCTCCCCCTTCATCTGCGCTGACCAAGAAGGTGGCGTCGTTACCCGTGTCAATCTGGGCGCATCCCTCATGCCCGGCACCATGTCCGTCAATGCCAGCGGTACCGATAAGGCTTACCAGTTGGGCGCAAATAACGGCAAGGTCATCCGTGCATTGGGTCTGAGTTGCACCTTCGCTCCCATTCTGGACGTCAATCTGGAACCCATGAACCCCATTATCGGTTCCCGTTCCTTCGGTGATGATCACGAAGTCGTTGCGCAGCTGGGTATCCCCATGGCTCTGGGCTTCCAGTCTTCCAAGATCCTTCCCTCTGTTAAGCACTTCCCCGGTCACGGAAACGTTGCTACCGACTCCCATCTGGATGTTCCCTTTAACAACACCCCTCGTGAGGTTCTGGAAGCAACAGAATGGCAGCCCTTCTACAAGGCATTTGCGCAGGGCGTTGACGGCCTCATGACCTGCCACGTTGTTTATAATAACGTTGATCCCGAATGGCCCGCAACCCTGTCCTATGAGATCATGACCAAGCTGCTCCGTGAGAAGATGGGCTTTGACGGTCTGGCTCTCACCGACTGCATGGAAATGGACGCTATCCGCGCCCACTACGGCACCGGCGAAGGCGCTGTCCGCGCTCTGGAAGCAGGTTGTGACCTGCTGACCTTCTCCCACACCTATGAGGCAGTTTCCAAGGCAGCTAACGCTATTTACGAAGCTGTGGAAAGCGGCAAGCTGAGCATTGACCGTATCGAAGAGTCCTATCAGCGTGTCCTGCGCTACAAGGAAAAATACGGCCTCATGTCCGACCGTGTCCTGAGTATTGAGGAAGCCCGCAACGAAGCTTACGATCCCGCTAAGCTGGAGCTGAACCATCAGGTATCTCTGGACTCCATGACCCTCATCAGCGGCAGCATTGATGCCCTGCTGAATGCCAAGAAGCCCGCTTTCTTCGCTCCCGCTTCCATCGCCCTCACCGGTGCAGAGGATGCAGAGCGTAAGCCCAACTACTTCAGTGACCGTGCTGTAGAGAAGTTCGGTGGTGTCTCCTACGTCATCCCCATGGCAGAGCTGGACGAAGCTACCAAGGAAGCCATTGACAGCGACTATGATGTAGCTGTTCTGGGTCTGTACAACTGCCGTTTCCGTCCCGGTCAGCAGGATGTTCTCCGTGCTCTGGAAGCTACCAACCGTCCCCTGATCGTTGTCCTCCTTGGCGCTCCCTATGACAAGGACTTTGTCAAGCGTTGCGACGGTCTGGTCTGCGCTTACGAATACACCGAGTTGGCAACCGCCACCTGTATCGAAGCTTTGGCCGCCAACCGCTTCCCCGGCAAGCTCCCCATCAAGAACTGATTCTTTCGCCCCCCTCCCTGAACTACGGCGAGGGGGGCTTTTTTTGCCTTATCTTAGAAACATGCTCAGAGCTTCACCGAGATGCCTGCGCTGTTCCGGTATTCCCTGAATTTCACACAGACCTCCCCTTTCATTCCGGAACACCCCCAACTTCCCTGCGGAAATAATCAATAGCACAGATCACCCTAAGATGATCTGTGCTATTTTCAGTCAATCCGGAATATCAAAATCAAACTCCGGAAGCTCCATATCCGGCGTCTTGCCGTCTACTTCCGCAAAGCTCATACTGTCCGTCTCACCGTTAGGACTGATATAAACATCTGCAAGAACCCAGGTATAGTTCCTATCGTTCTTCCGGAGAGATCCATATACCTGTACATGTCCCGTGGAATAGGCGGTAAAATATATGGTTCTGCTTCCGCCCCAAATACCGCTAGTCCCCCGGATCCACGCTCTGAGGGAAGAAGGATCCGACACCGTTGGATCAGATAGTGAATAGTTTGAGACATCCATAGATACGGTCTGCCCTACTACAAGCTCAAAGCTTCCCAAATAAGGCATATCTCGGGGCTCGGGGATAAACACCGGCTCCTCTTCCACCGGTGCATCTGTGGGCGCTTCCATAGGTGCCTCCGTAGCTAACTCCGTAGGTGCTTGCGTAGGCGCTTCCGTGGGCTTTATTTCCGTGGGTGGAGGCTCCGTAGCTTCAGGCAAAACAGCGTCCTCCTCTGAAGTAGGCGTGGTAGCTTCTGTAGTGGAAGGCTCTGTTGGCAGAGGCTCTACCGCTTCCGTAGCAAGCTCTTTCTCGGGGATCTCCGTCTCCGCAGGAGCCGTGGGCAAATCCCCTGGATTTTTCTCAGTAGGCATTTGTCCTACAGTCTCATCCGTAGCACTCGGCTTTGTGCTTTCCAAATAAGCTTTATCTTCCCGGTCGGAATCAGTGGGGAACACTTGTTCCTCCCCGGAAGACTCATACACATACACAACAGCTTGCTCTCCATTGGCGCGAGTACCGAAACAAGTCACCAGCAGAGTCACAAACACAGCACATACCAGAACGCTGCGCAAGGGATTTAATTTCGCTCTTGCTATATATTTCAATCTTCTTCGGGTTGCGGAAAAAGCAAAGCAGGTATGTACCAAACGAGACAGGAGTTTCTCCTCTGCCTGTACGAGTGTCATGGCATAGCTCCTTTTCCCGCCGTATTCCTCAATTACCCGTTGGTCACAGCGCATTTCCAGATCCTCGGATAACAGGAACAGCATGAGCCAAGCACAGGGATTGACCCAATGTATCCCGACCACCGCCAGAGCAACTGCCTTGATCCAAAGATCTCCGCAACGAACATGCATAGCCTCATGATGGAGCACATGCCAATATTCCTCACTGCCATCCTCCGGAAAATCTAAGGGTAACAGGATCTTGGGACGGAGCAGACCGTATACCAGCGGTGCCGGCAAGCCCTCCATACGGGCAAGACGGATCCTGCCCAATGCGCTTTCCTTCTGCCCAATTGCAAAGCGGAATTTCCTGTTGCTTCGAAAATGTACGTAGAGAAAATAACCGGGAACACAAATGGATCCCACAATCCAGAGGGTCTCGATGAGCGACAGCTTGAAACCGGCTTCCTCCACAGGTTCCACTGTGACGGAAATTCCGCTCCGGAGCTGTTCTTTCTCATAAGCTCCTGTGTCCACCGGTTCTTCGATTCGGACCGTGGCATAACCGTTCTCTTGAAAAATATTATAAAAACTGCTATCTGCTTGAGGCATAAAAGGAATACACAGACGGAGCATCGCAATGATCCATAAAAGCACAAAAACACTCCGATGTACATATTTCTGTGTAAAGAAGCGGAACAGCGTAATGACAAGTATCATTACGCCGCCCATTCCACTCATCATGAAGAGTGTTCTCATTATTTACTCCTCAATTTCATCAAGAAGCTGATGAAGCTTGTCTACGTCATTCTTGGACAGTTTCTTCCGCTCTACGAGGGACGCAACCAGCAGATCTGCAGAACCGGAGAAGTAGTTGTCCAGAAGTTCTTCTGTCTCCCATACAGAAACTTCCTCTCTGCTGACCTTAGGCAGGCAGACAAAGTGGGGATCCTGACGGAGAAGATAGCCCTTGTTGACGCAACGGGTAATCATGGTATAGCTTGTAGTCTTGCTCCACTGAGCAGTTTCCTTCAGAGATGCGGCGATCTCTTTGGCAGTCATGTTTTCACCGCTCCACACGGTTTCCATGACCTTTCTTTCAGCTGCGGTTAAATGCATAAAAAGCGCCTCCTTTTTCATATTTTTGCATCTATTGGAATTTTACTTCATCTTTTAGCCTTTGTCAATACTTTCCTGTAATTCCGGAAGAATTTTCAATAATATTTTTCTTAAAAGTCACATAAACCCAAAAATGGAAGAATTTTCAGCACTATTTGCCTACATTCCTATGCTTTCAGCGTCTCTACATACTGTACAAAGCGCATAAGGATGGTTGCGATCTCCGCTCTGGTGGCATGACCTTGGGGTACTAGCGTAGTATTTGTCCGTCCGCGGAGCAATCCCACAGCCACAGCCCATTCCATAGCCTCCAAGGCGTAGGCGGAAATCTGTCCCCTGTCTGTATATTCCTTCAATTCCACCCCTTCTGTAAGCGTCAAATTACAGGCCCTTGCATAGCGATGGAACAGTGTCACAAGCTGTTCTCTGGTAACAGCTTTATTGGGTGAGAAATGGAAGGCATCCGTTCCCTTGGTAATGCCGTAGTAACTGCACCAGTTCACCGCATAGTAGAACCAATCATCCTTAGACACATCCTTGAAGCCATAGCTCCATCCATTGATGGATTGCTGTCCCGAAAGATTATACAGCACCTTTGCCACCATAGCGCGGGTAGTGGTGTCGTTGGGGGCAAAGCGGTCCTCGGACACACCGTTCATGAGCCCTGCCCAATAGCAATAGCTGACTGCCTCGTTATACCAATCCGAAACAGAGATATCCTCAAAGGGTGCAGAATCCACAGGCAGGAAACGATAGCCGTACTTCTTACAGTACTCCTCTACATATGATCCGGAATATCCGCAAACAGCATGATCGTGCTGCTCCGCCCCATTGTAGAATAGTGGATAAGGAAGATACTCCACATTGGGTCCGAAATAAATATATCTCAAATAACTGCGACTGAAGGCACCGTCTTCCACCACCCGCACTTCATCCCCAACCACCGCAATCTCATGGCCGAAGTCTTTGGGGTCATAAGTGGCATAACGGAGATTCCCAGCAATGGTCGTCACAGGGATCCCATACACCGTATCCGGAAAGCGATAAGGATTATAATAATTCCCGCCCCCCATCATCGCAATGATCCTTGCTGTCTTTCCGTCGGTTTCGTATACCCCCGCAGTATCCGCTACATAATAGCGATCCTCTCGGATGCTCAAGACTTCATCGGAATATTTGGAACAGAACTGGGACGCAAAAGATCCGGGAACCGCTCCAATATAGGGATTCGTATCATGCTCAAACAAGCCGTCGTCGTATACATCGTCATAGATCAAAAATTCCGTAAAGGAGGAAGGGATCTTTACAAATAACAGAGCATAGCAGCTTTCAATCATACCTTCCTCTGCTGTTTTCAAAGAATTTGACATGTGGATAAAGTGCAAGTTCTCGCAATCGTAAATGGCATGGCTCTCGATCTCAGTCACGGTATCCGGCAACAGCAGAATCTCAAGACTTGCCAAATCAGAGGAGCCGAGACAGTTGGTATTCAGCACCGTGACCGGCTTCCCATCTACGTGATCTGCCACCGCCAGAGTTTTCAGTTTATCCGCATCATAGGTAGCTATAACCTCCGCATGATCCGAGGTAATACGGTAGGTCACATGATCCAAGCGCTTCTCATAAGCAGTATCATGGAGTTCCCCGGTTTCCAAATCGTAAAAAGGAATGCCCTCACGATCACAGCTTGCTTCCACGGAGCTTCCGGAATATCCCCATACACATCCTGTATATTCAAATGCCTGGGGACAATACAGATCCCGTGAAAGCACCGTCACCTCTATATCATACGAGCCAAACGCTTGGCGGAAGATATGGTAGCCCGCATAGGAAAGGCTTTCGGGAAGTACCACTCTCTTATCTTGGAAAGAACAGTTCCAAAATGCACCTTGACCAATATATTCCAGAGAATTTCCGAATTCCGTTTTTCCGAACTTACAGGCCTTAAAGCCCAGCTTTCCGATATAACGCAAAGTCTCAGGTATGGTGCATTGGGTAAAGTCTGCATAGCTAAATCCGTAGTCTCCCACATATTCCAATTGATTGGGGAGCTTCTCTACACTGACTCCATTGGCCTTGGCAAACGCATAATCTTCGATCCAACGAACGGTGTCCGGAAGCTGTAGCTGACCGAGCCACAAATTACGGAAGGCATATTCCCACACAGCCGTCACAGGGACTCCCCCAAGAGTGTCGGGAACCTTGGTAACAACGCTACTGCTATAAAGGTCAACAGCCACCCGTTCGGAAACACTTTCATCTGCACCGATAATTACCGCTCCCTCTTCATAAATCACGAAGCGATAGCCATTTTCGTACAGTTCCTCATGATCGCCGGGGTCAAAATCCGACAGTGGAGAATACACTCCTTTTTCAGGGATCCTATGTGCCTCTCCCCTGTCCTCTACGGCCAATATACCGGGACACAGGGACAGGAGCAGAGCAAAGCTCAGAAGACAGATCATAATGTTTCGTTTCATTTATATCCCTCCTTTGATTATATACTACATGATTAGATCAAGTTTGTCAATACGGTCCCGGAATATTTTTCTACTTTTTACGAATGTTTTGCTATTCCTGTTTTCTCTCCGTCAATGTGCTCAAAAAGTGTAGGGAAAATTTGTAACATTTGGCTGGTTGAAAACAGGGACATTTCCGATTATAATATAGGTGCAATTGAAGATTGATAGCTGTAACGAAGTGCTGCGCGCACGGGCTTCCGACTATCACTCAAGCGTCATTGAGTGGAGATGTTGAACTATGTTTTCTTTTAGTTTCACATCCCCATTTTTCTTTATCTAACCCAAAGGAGGAACACACTATGTACATTCTTGCTAACGGTAAACTCATTACCAGAAGCCAAACCACTCCCTATCTGCCCGACGGCGGTGTAGTCATCGACGGCACCAAGATCAAGGAAGTCGGCACCACCGCCGAGCTCCGCGCCAAGTACCCCGAGGCAGAATTCATTGATGCCAAGGGTGGCGTGATCATGCCCGCTCTCATCAATGCACACACCCACATTTACTCCGCTCTGGCTCGTGGCCTGTCCATCGTGGGCAACAACCCCACCAACTTCTACGAGGTTCTGGACGGCACCTGGTGGGCAATCGACCGCAAGCTTATGCTGGGCGGCACCAAGGCCTCCGCAGATGCTCTGTACATCGACTGCATCAAGCAGGGTGTTACCACCATTTTTGACCAACACGCTTCCTACGGCGAGATCCCCGGCAGCCTCTTCGAGATCGCCAAGTCCGCCAAGGAATTCGGCATCCGCAGCTGCCTGTGCTATGAAGTCTCCGACCGTGACGGCGAAGAGAAGTGCCTCCAGGGCATCAAGGAAAATGCCGACTTCATCACCTACTGCGAACAGCAGAAGGATCCCATGCTTGCCGCTATGTTCGGCGGTCACGCCCTGTTCACCATTTCCGACAAGACCTTCGAGCGTATGGTCGAGGCCAACAACGGCAGAACCGGCTACCACATCCACGTTTCCGAGGGCATGAATGACGTATACGACAGCCTGCAGAACTATGGCCGCCGTCCCGTACAGCGTCTGCAGGATCACGGCATCCTTGGCCCCAAGACCATTCTGGGTCACTGCATCCATGTCAACTCCGCCGAGATCGAGATCATTAAGTCCACGGACACCATGGTCGTCAACAACCCCGAGTCCAACATGGGCAACGCTGTCGGCACCTGCCCCGTCCTGCCCCTGTACAAGGCCGGCGTACTCCTGGGCATGGGTACCGATGCCTACACCAACGACATGCTGGAGTCCATCAAGGTCGCTCTGTGCGCACAGCGTCAGAACGCCTGCCTGCCCAATGTAGGCTGGTGTGAAGTCACCGATATGCTTTTTAAGAACAATGCAAAGATCGGCGCAAAGTACTTTGATGCAAAGCTGGGTGTCCTGGAAGAAGGCGCCGCCGCAGACGTCATCGTCATGGACTACAAGCCCTTCACCCCCTTCGACCATGCCAACATTGACGGCCACATGCTCTTCGGCATGACCGGCAGACAGTGCCAGACCACCATCGCCAACGGCAAGCTCCTGATGAAGGATCGTGAGCTCATCGGCATCGACGAGGAAGCTGTCAACGCCCGTATTCTGGAAGAGTCCAAGAAGCTCTGGGGCGCACTGAACAACTGCACTTACTAATTATTATTTGGAGGTTCCATTATGTCTGAAAGAATGTATCCCATTCCTTTTAAGGATTTGATGCGCTGGGTCATTACCGAGCGCGAAAACAACGGCGAGATCTTCGGTATTCACAAGGAATACAAGGCAGATCCTACCAAGACCCTGCCCATCTTCGGCGAGAAGATCGAGACTCCCTTCGGCCCCGCCGCAGGCCCCAACAGCCAGCTGGCACAGAACATCATCGCTTCCTACGTTGCAGGCTCCCGCTTCTTTGAAGTCAAGACCGTACAGCAGATGGACGGCGAGGATCTGGCTCGTTGCGTTCCCCGTCCCTGCATCCTTGCAGACGATGAGGGCTACAATCAGGAATGGTCCACCGAGCTGGAAGTCCGTCAGGCTCTGGATGAGTACATCAAGGCTTGGTGCGCTCTGAAGGTCATGGCAAAGGTCTGGGGCTACGGTGATCCCGATGGCTTCGTCTTCAACATGTCTGTTGGCTACGACCTTGCCGGCATCAAGGGCGAGAAGATCGACAACTACATCGAGTCCATGAAGGATGCCACCCGTGCTCCCATTTTCGCAGAGTGCAAGGCTGTCCTCACCGAGCTCTTCCCCGAAGAAGCTGAATTTATCGCAGGGATCTCTCCCCGTGTTTCCCGTTCCGTCACCCTGTCCACCCTCCACGGCTGTCCTCCCGATGAGATCGAGCGTATCGCTTCCTACCTGATCTCCGAGAAGAAGGTCAACACCTTCGTCAAGTGCAACCCCACCATTCTGGGTTACAAGGATGCCCGTAGCATTCTGGACTCCATGGGCTATGACTACATCGTATTCGACGATCATCACTTCAACGAAGACCTGCAGTGGAAGGACGCTGTCCCCATGTTCGAGCGCCTGCAGGCTCTGGCAGACTCCAACGGTCTGGAATTCGGTCTGAAGCTGTCTAACACCTTCCCCGTTGACACCACCCGTGGAGAACTCCCCAACAACGAAATGTACATGTCCGGTCGTGCACTCTTCCCCCTGACCATCGAGATGTGCCGTAGAATCTCCGTCCAGTTTGAAGGCAAGATGAAGATCTCCTTCGCCGGCGGTGCAGAATACTTCAACTGTGACGAGCTCTTCGCCGCAGGCATTTGGCCCATTACCGTTGCTACCACCATCCTGAAGCCCGGCGGATACAACCGTCTGGTTCAGATGTGTGAGAAGGTAAAGGATATGGAATTCAAGGCATTCGAGGGTACCGACACCCACGCAATTGCCAAGATGTCCCTGTTCTGCCGTACGGACTACCACCATGTCAAGCCCATCAAGCCCCTGCCCTCCCGTAAGAACGAGGAAAGAGTGCCTTGGATGGACTGCTACATTGCTCCCTGTAAGGGCGGATGCCCCATCGCGCAGGACATTCCCGAGTACATCGAGCTGTGCAAGAAGGGCCTGTATAATGAGGCTCTGAAGCTCATCACCGAGAAGAACCCCCTGCCCTTCATCACCGGTACTATCTGCGCTCACCGTTGCATGGGCAAGTGCTCCCGTAATTTCTATGACGAATCCGTACAGATCCGTGCTACCAAGCTTCTGGCAGCAGAGAACGGCTACGAAGCTCTCATGGCTTCCATCGTCAAGCCCGAACCCGTAGAGGGCAAGAAGGCCGCCATCATCGGCGGTGGCCCCACCGGTATTGCCGCCGCTTACTTCCTTGGCAGAGCCGGCGTTGCTTGCACCATCTTCGAGCGTAGCGACAAGCTGGGTGGCATCGTCCGTCATGTGATCCCCGAATTCCGTATTGCTCACGAAGCCATTGACAAGGATGTGGCTCTCATGCAGGCCTACGGCGCAGAAGTCAAGCTCAACACCGTGGCTCCTTCCGTAGAAGATCTGAAGGCTCAGGGCTACACCCACATTCTCTTCGCTGTCGGCGCATGGAAGCCCGGCAAGCTGGAGCTGGAAGGCAATGTCCGTGGGGTTATCGGCTGGCTGGAAGACATGAAGGCAGGCCGTGGCGGTGAGCTGGGTCACGTAGCAGTCATCGGTGGCGGTAACACCGCTATGGACGCCGCCCGTGTAGCAAAGCGCGCAGGCGCCCTGTCCTCCACTCTGGTCTATCGTCGCACCAAGAAGTACATGCCCGCCGATGCGGAAGAGCTCGAACTGGCAATCGAAGACGGCGTACAGTTCCTGGAGCTAGTTGCTCCCGTTGCTCATAAGGATGGCAAGCTGATCTGCAACAAGATGAAGCTGGGTGAGCCCGATGCTTCCGGCAGAAGAAGCCCCGTTCCCACCGGCGAGACTGTCGAGATCCCCTGCGATCTGGTCATCTCCGCAGTTGGCGAGCAGGTTGACGATTCCCTCTTCACCGCAAACGGCATTGAACTGGACAAGAAGGGCCGTCCCGGCTTCCTGACCAACATTGACAACGTCTTTGCCGCAGGCGACGCTATGCGCGGACCCGCTACCGTAGTTGAAGGCATTGCAGATGCTGCCGCATTCGCACAGGCTGTCATCGGCAAGAAGTACGAATATACCATCCCCGCAGAGGCATATCCCACCGAGGCTGAGATCATCGGCAAGAAGGGCATCCTGGCCATGTCCGGCGATGCTGCTTGCGAAGGCGACCGTTGCCTGAGCTGTAATACTGTCTGCCAGAACTGCGCAGACGTCTGCCCCAACCGTGCAAACGTGGTCATCCGCCTTACCGACGGCAGAACCCAGATCCTCCACGTAGACAAGATGTGCAACGAGTGTGGCAACTGCACCGCATTCTGCCCCTACAACGCACAGCCCTGCAAGGATAAGTTCACCATCTTCCAGACCGAGGAAGACTTCGTAGACTCCGAGAACTTCGGCTTCCTCTTCCTGGCAGACGGCAAGGTTCGTGTCCGCCTGTTCGAAGTCAAGGACTACACTCTTGGCGCCGGTGAACTCCCCGCCGACATCGAGGAATTCATCACCACCGTCAAGGAAAAGTACAGCTACCTGTACTAATATCCGAGTCTCCCTCCCCGCCTCCCCAAAAGAGGCGGGAAGCTTTTTTGGGGGGGAGTTGAAAGTGGATAGTTGACAGTGGACAGTGAGTGAATGATGAGTTATGAGTGATGATACTATTCTTCAACTAAAACACTCAATTATCCATTTGCGTGCAGTGATGCTTTGTATATCACTACGTTTTAGCGAACAGACCGTATCACACAAGCGCTCCACAACTTTATTAAGGGTGGCAAATATTTCGTTACGGAGGGATAGTCGAATTTTTGTGTTTCCACAGAGATCATAGCACACAGGATCACTCCTGAGATCTGTGTATCATTGGCTTTACTTTTTACATAAAAAATGCTATAATTTATGCATACACTTTTTTCGGAACGGAGAGAATATGGATAAAGACAAAAAGCCCTCTACACAGGAGATCCTTACGGATGTACAGCAGGATCTGGTGGAGGAATTACAACAAGGAACACCTAAGAAATACGGAAAATACAGCTGGCTCATTGCCTTGGTGTTCATTGCCCTGATCCTTCTTGCGGAGTACGGCAAGAGAAAGGCGGATGTACCTCAGCCCCTCTCCCCTGCACCGGGTGAGCTTCAGGTGCTGTTTCTGAATGTGGGGCAGGCTGACTCCGCTCTGATCCAATGTGACGGAAGGGCCATGCTCATTGATGGAGGCAATGTGGGAGACGGTGATAAATTATACACCGTCCTGAAAGATCGTGGGATCGAAACTCTGGACTATGTGATCTGCACCCATGCCCATGAGGATCATGTGGGAGGCTTGGCCGCCGCCCTCAGTGCTTGCGAAGCAAAAACCGTCCTGTGTCCCGTGACGGACTATGACAGCACCGCCTTCCGCAATTTTGCAAAAAAGGCAGACAGCATCACTGTCCCTGATGTGGGAGACAGCTACTCCTTGGGGGACGCCACCTTCCGCATCCTTGCCTGCGATCCTTATGCAGAGGAAGTCAACAATACTTCCATCGTCCTGCGCCTGACTTACGGCAATACGAGCCTCCTCTTTACGGGAGATGCGGAATATGAGGTGGAACAGGACATCTTGGAAACAGACTATGACCTGTCGTCCCATGTGCTGAAGGTGGGACACCACGGCAGTTCCTCCTCCACCTCCTACCGTTTCCTGAACGAGGTCATGCCCCAATATGCCGTGATCTCTGTGGGAGAGGACAACAGCTACGGACACCCCGATGAC
>JAZMZW010000030.1:0-12504 GCA_045586205.1 Faecousia sp.
AATTTCTACGAATTTGCCTCATTCTGTGCGCAAATCAACCCCTACTGCGTCAATCCCTCACCGCCTTCGGCGGAGCTCCCTTTACACAAGGGAGCCTTTGGTCTGTGCGAACTTCAAACTGAGCGATAAACTGAAATTTGACTGCGTCATGATTTGCCTTCGGCATAAAAACAAGCCCCGACAACATAAGTCGGAGCTTGCAATATAGATAATTTTCCATTTTCAATTTTCAATTGTCAATTTGACACTTCGTTGTCCATTTCTTTACTGTTTCCGCACATACAGGATGCCCAGTGTGCCTTCGCCACAGTGGCAGGTGATACTGCCGCCGGCGGTGGTTTCGTAGATGTTTTCGAAGTTGGCGCATTCTTTAACGGTGTTGCGTACGATATCCATGATCTCGGGATCTACCTTGGTACGGGTGATGAAAATCTCATGGAGATCCAGGGCCTCCGGCTGTGCAAGACGGTCACGGACATAGGTCTCAATGCTCTTGGCGTAAGTGCCGCGGTACTTCTTACCGATACCCATCTTGTTGTCTGTGACTTCAATGCAGGGCTTCAGTCGCAGGAGGTTTGCGCCCAGAGCCTTGACCATGGAGCAACGGCCACCCTTGACCATGTAATCCAGACGGTCCAGCAGGAAGCTGGCATCTACACGGGCGGTAAAGGCACGGAGCTTTTCACAGAGGCTTTCCGGGTCGGTTTCGGTCTGCGCCAGACGGCAGGCCTCCAGAACCACCAGACCGTGACCGGTGGACAGGTTTTGAGAGTCTACGCAGTAAACATTCTCCGTTTCGGAAGCGGCGATGCAGGCGTTCTGGTAGCAGGAGGAGAAGCCGGAACCTAAGTTGATGTGGATCACAGGCAGACCCTGCTTCAGAAGCTCGGCGAAGTATTCCTCATACTCACCTACGGGAACTGCGGAGGTGGTGCAAAGAGGATTGCCGGCTGCCACATGATCGAAAATCTTCTGGGGTTCGATTTCCCCGTCATGGTAGCTTTTGTCTCCCATGTTGACGATGAGGGACTTGATGGAAATATGATTCTCTCGGATCTGCTCCGGGGACAGATCACAGGTACTGTCGGAGGAAATAATAAAACGCATAATACTCAACCACCTTCATGAAATTCCGATTTCCCCCCAAAAAAGCAGGGGAAAGCTTTCCTTTTATGTTTTCCGTTTTTACATTATATATTTTTCGGGAATTTCTGTCAAGTACAGTTGATTTTGAATGCCCAATGGTGTATAATTATATTGAGGTGTTATGCCATGAAAATTGTAGAACGATATATTCTTTATTTACAACAGATCGGAGAGGGTCTAAGACAAGCCCCCGAGGGTCTCACATTGACCAAGGACGAGCCTATGGCCAGAGCTGCGGAATTACAGGAGCAGATCATGGCAATGGGTATCCCCGCATTTGTACAGCTTTGCGCCCGTGCAGACGGGGAAGAGTTATCTCAGGAGGAACTGGACAGCTTCCGTCCCGAGGAGCTGATGGAGGCTCTGCAAGCACAGCTTCAGGGTGCAGTTGCCGAGGAAGAAGCCCAAGAAGCCTCCGAGGAGGAAGATCAAGGTCCTCCCCAAATTGAAGAGCCCGACGGCCCCAGATCCGTCTATGAGGTGCTGATCGACTGCTGCAGTCTGGATGAGAAGCTGATGTATTACCTCATCGACACCCTGAAGCGTGGTGCGGAGAAGGAATTCCAGAAGCTGGCTCTGGTCACCACCCGTAAGGCCTTCACCCAATATGACTTCCTGTACTGGTATGCCACCAAGGCAGAGCGTGGTACGGAGGAAGAGTTGATCTGCGCCACCCTTATGGATGCCTGCTTTGACCGCCTTGCCAAGGAGGGACAGGTGGAATTGATCGCCGCCTTACTTTCCGGAGACCGGACTACCTTTGAGCTTTTCCGCTGTGAGGCACCTGAGCTGGTGCATTTGCAGGAGGCTACCTTTGAATGGTACGAGCAGAACTACCTGCAGGGTCTGTACCCCCTGCGTTACATGCTGAAATTTAATGGGATCAAATTCCCCAAGGAGGAAAAACAATGACTCGTGGCGAATTAGCTGAGAAGAATTTTAAAGAAGGCTGTAACTGCGCACAGGCAGTGTTTCTGGCGTTCTCTGACCTGACGGGTCTGGATGAGGCAAGTGCCATGAAGATCGCCGCCTCCTTCGGCGGTGGCATGGGCAAGCTCCGTGAGGTCTGCGGTGCGGTATCCGGTGCATTCATGACCGCAGGACTTCTGTGGGCAGACGGAGAAGTCCCTACTGTGGAGGCAAAGGCCGCCCATTATGAAAAGATCCGTGCCATTGCCAACAAGTTCAAGGAAGAAAACGGCTCTTACCTCTGCCGTGAGCTTCTGGACGGCGTCCCTGTTTCTCCCTCTCCCGACCCCGAAGCACGGACAGAGACCTACTACAAAAAGCGCCCCTGCGGAGAGCTCTGCCGTTGCGCCGCCGACATTCTGGCAGCCATGATCGAGGAAAAAGACGGGGAGTAATGGACAATTGACAATGGACAATGAGGCGAGTTAACAGTGGAAAATTGCCGGAATTGAAAATTGACAATTAAAAATTGGAAATGAACTTCATTGATAGACAAACGCAACCTCCGAATATTGCACTCGGAGGTTGCGCTTTTTTATCAAGCCCCCACCACTGCAGGCGCAAAGCCATGTCTTTGGCCGTTGTTGGTACTTTCAACATTACAAAGGTCAAGTTGAAGGTAGGGGCTTCCGACGAGTGGCTTCCGCGTCAGAGGAAGCCACAGATTTGGAAGCAGCTGCTTCTAAATGACATTGACGCAGCTTATACCTTAATAATTTGTTATGCATTCAACCTTCACACTTCATGAAAACATTCTGCGCTGCCTTGCTGTTTTTGCATAAAAGGCAGAAAAAAAGAAAAAGCACGGATTCAACCGCGCTTCTTCTTTTGGGGAAAAGGGGAGATCAGAATTCTTCGAAATCTTCGAATTCTACGAAGTCTTCCATGCTGTCTTCGACTTCCTCAACTGCATCTTCCAGAACGTCGATTTCGCCGTCTACGAAATCTTCGAAGTCCTCAAGGGCGCTCTTCTTGCAGCAGGGGAGCTTCTCCTTGATGTCTTCCCAGAAGTGGATGATGGCCACAACAGCGCCGCCCAGTACGACCAGACCGCCGATGATGGCAAGGATCTTTTTCAGTCCGTTTTCCTTCTTCATATTCATTACCTCCGTGATCTCGACTGAGAATAAAGCGCCAGGGGTAACGGGAGCTGTGGAGCTATTATTCTTCACTATTATAGTAACCTGTTTTCCCAAAGATTGCAACTGTTTTTTGTCCTAAATTCAAAAAAATTTAAAACTTTCCTGTTGCAATTCGTTAAAGAGCGTGGTATAATGAGTGAAAACAAAGGAGAAAGGAGCATCTATATGTTTTTTATGTTTGCTTTTGCGTTTAACTATTACTTTGGTAACAGTTCTTCGTGCTGCAAACATTAAAAATCGGCGTATCTTTTTACATGACATGATTTTTAACTGCACGGAGACATAGAATCTTTCGTGCAGTTTATTTTTTTTCTAAAGGAGATCGGATTATGATTACAGTATTGAAGCAGGGAACTTCCCAAAAACAGATCGACCATCTCATTGAGTGGCTGAAAAACCGTGGCTTGGATGTCCATGTGTCCAACGGCGAAAACTATACGGTACTGGGTCTCATCGGCAACACGGGGAATCTGGATATGGAGCTTCTGGCCAGTCTGGAGATCGTGGAGTCTGTGAAGCGAGTGACCGAGCCTTATAAGCAGTGCAACCGCCAGTTCCACCCCAAGGACACGGTGATCACCGTAGGCTCTGCCAAGATCGGCGGAGGGAATTTTGCCATGATCGCCGGCCCTTGCTCTGTGGAAACTGAGGAGCAGATCATCGGGGTTGCCCAAGAGGTCAAGGCCGCCGGTGCGGACTTCCTTCGCGGAGGTGCCTTTAAGCCCCGTACCTCTCCCTATGACTTCCAAGGTCTGGGGGCAGAGGGCATCCGTCTTTTGCTGGAGGCAAAAAAGGCAACGGGCCTGCCCATTGTCACGGAAATTATGAACATCAACTCGCTGGATCTCTTTGCGGACATTGATGTGATCCAGGTAGGTGCAAGAAATATGCAGAACTTCGACCTGCTGAAGGAGCTGGGAAAAACCAACAAGCCCATTCTCCTCAAGCGCGGTCTTGCCAATACCCTGAAGGAATTCCTCATGAGTGCGGAATACATTATGTCCGAGGGCAACCGGCAGGTGATCCTTTGTGAGCGTGGCATCCGCACCTTTGATACCTATGCCAGAAACACGCTGGATCTGACGGTAGTCCCCATGCTTCATGAGATCTCCCACCTGCCTGTGGTGGTAGATCCCAGCCATGCCACCGGCAAGATCCGCCTGATCCCTCCTATGGCTCTGGCGGCAGTGGCCTGCGGTGCAGACGGTGTGATGGTAGAGGTACACAACGATCCCATTCATGCCCTCTGTGACGGGGCGCAGTCCCTCCGTCCCGATCAGTTTGCGGCTCTGGCAAAGCGCATGCGTGTGGTACGGGAGGCAGTGGTATGACAGTGGGCATTGTGGGTCTGGGACTGATCGGCGGTTCTCTTGCCCGTGCATACAGGGAGGAGGGACACAGAGTTCTGGTCTACGATCTGGATGAAAGCGTGGCTTCCTTTGCGGTCATGGCAGGGGTGGCAGACGGGCTGTTACGAGAGGAAGATTTGGAACACTGCGAGCTGATCCTCCTTGCAGTATATCCCAAGGCCGTCGTGGACTGGCTGGAGGAGCATGCCAGCCGATTGAAGCACACGGTCATAGACTGTTGCGGTGTCAAGGAGGAGATCTGTCAAAGGGGCTTTGCCCTGGCTCGGGAGCATGGCTTCCTTTTTGTAGGGGGACATCCTATGGCAGGCACTCATTATTCCGGCTTTAAATATTCCCGTAGCTCATTGTTCAAGGGCGCGCCTATGGTCCTTGTACCTCCCAGACGGGACGATATGCAATTGATCGACAAGATCACCGAGCTTTTAGCCCCCTGTAAATTCGGCAAATTCTCCATCACCACCCCGGAGGAGCATGACGAGATGATTGCCTTCACCTCTCAGCTTGCCCATGTGGTGTCCAATGCCTATATCAAGAGTCCAACGGCTCTCAGGCACAGAGGCTTCTCTGCCGGAAGCTACAAGGATCTGACCCGTGTGGCATGGCTCAATGCTCCCATGTGGACAGAGCTGTTTTTGGAAAATAAAGAGCCTCTTCTGTGGGAACTGGATCAGATCATCGGAGAATTGGGGAAGTACCGACAGGCCCTGTGCCAAGAGGATGCTCAAGAATTATGTAAACTCCTTGAGGAAGGAAAGAAACGGAAGGAGGAAGTGGGATGAGGTGTATCGGCGTCAAGGCCTCCCGTTCCTATGAGGTCAAGATCGGTAAGGGTCTGCTGGATACTCTGGGACAGGAATTGAAGGCCATGGCCTCCGGAAAGGTCATGATCGTCACAGATGAGAATGTGGCTCCCCTGTATCTGTCCCGTGCTTACCGAAGTCTGACCGAGGCGGGCTTCACGGTGTATACTACCGCCGTACCCGCAGGAGAAGGCTCAAAGGATATGAAGTATTATGTAAACCTATTGGAGCTACTGGCAGAGAAGGGCATGAGCCGTACAGATACTCTGGTAGCTTTGGGTGGCGGTGTTGTGGGAGACCTGACGGGCTTTGTGGCCGCAAGCTATCTCCGTGGGATCTCCTTTGTACAAGTGCCTACCAGCCTCCTTGCCATGGTGGACTCCTCCGTGGGAGGAAAGACTGCCGTAAATCTGAAGGCAGGAAAAAATCTGGCGGGAGCATTCCACCAGCCCTCTCTGGTGCTGTGTGATATCGAGCTTTTGCAGACCCTGCCGGAGAAGGAGTTCCGTGGAGGCTGTGCAGAGATTTTGAAGACCGCCATCCTCTTTGATCCGGAATTATTCGCTCATTTACGCGAAAAAACACTCAACTTCGATCAAGAATACACCATTGCCCGTTGTGTGCAATGGAAACGGGACATTGTTTGCGCCGATGAATTTGACCGTGGACAGCGTCAGCTTCTGAATTTGGGGCATACCGTAGGTCACGGTATTGAGCTTCTGTCGGACTACGGCATCCCCCACGGCTATGCTGTTGCCGCCGGATGCTGTATTCTGGCAAGAAGCCTGTCGGAGGAGGCGGAGGAAATGGTGGGGGCTTTCCGAGCCTTCGGTCTGCCTACAGACAGCTTCTTCTCTCCCAAGGCTCTGGCAGGAGCGGCCCTCTCCGACAAAAAGCGCGGAGGAGATCAGCTGACTCTGGTAGTGCCGGTGAAGATCGGCCAATGTGAACTGCGGAAAATTCCCTTCGGTGACCTTGAATCTATCATAAAGGCAGGTATTAGCTATGAATAAAACCTTAGAGCCCTGTGCCATCGGGGGACGGATGGAAGCCATCCCCTCCAAGTCCCACGGACACCGCTTGCTGATCTGTGCCGCCTTGGCAGATCGCCCCTCGGAGATCTACTGTCCCCGGACCTCCGGGGATCTGGATGCCACTGTGAGATGCTTGAACGCACTGGGTGCGAAAATAGATTATGTAAACCAAACCTATTTTGTCACGCCCATTGTTGCGCCTAAGTTCGGTCTTCTGGACTGTGGAGAAAGCGGATCTACGCTCCGCTTCCTTGTGCCTGTGGTTGCGGCCCTGGGCTGTGGGGGAGAGTTCCTCCTCCGTGGCCGTCTGGCCCGCAGACCCCTGTCTCCCTTGCAGGAGCTTTTGGAGGAGAAGGGCATTTGCTTCACCCGTCCCGCTCCCGACAGACTGGTGCTTTCCGGGAAGCTTTCTGCAGGGGAATTTGCCCTTGCGGGGAATGTCTCTTCTCAATTTATTACGGGTCTTCTGCTGGCTCTGCCCCTTTTGGAGGGGGAAAGCAAGGTTACCCTGACTACGGAATTGGAGTCCCGTCCCTATGTGGAGCTGACGGTGGCTGTGTTACGGCTCTTCGGTCTGCGGCTGCCTCCCTATAAAAAGGGCTGGGTCATCCCCGGCAAGCAGATCCTCCATAGCCCCGGAGCTGTCCGTGCAGAGGGGGACTGGTCCAACGGAGCATTCTGGCTCTGCGCCGGTGCTATCTCCCGTCCTGTAGAAATGGTAGGCTTAGATCCCCGATCCACCCAAGGTGACCGAGCCATTGCCAAGATCCTGGAAGACTTCGGCGCAAAGGTAGCGTGGGAGGGAGAGCTTCTCCGTGTTTCTCCCGGGACTTTGAAGGCACAAAAGATCGATGTCCGGGACATTCCCGATCTGGTTCCTCCCATTGCCCTCCTTGCCGCCTGCGCAGAGGGCTGTAGCCAAATTTACGGAGGAAGCCGTCTGCGCCTGAAGGAAAGTGACCGTCTGGAAAGCATTTGCGGTGCTATCCGTTCCTTAGGCGGACGTGCGGAGGTCACGGAGGACGGCCTGAAGATTTGGGGCGGTAAGCTCTTCGGCGGCAGAGTCCGTAGCTGTAACGATCACCGCATCGCCATGCTGGGAGCAGTGGCAAGCAGTGTGACCTCTGCTTCCGTTATGGTCATCGGGGCAGAGGCTGTGGACAAGTCCTATCCCGACTTCTGGGAGGACTTGGAAAGGATGCAGGTGGAGCAATGAGCAATACCTTCGGCTCTGCCTTGAAGCTGAGCATCTTCGGTCAGTCCCATGCCCCTGCCATCGGCATGACCTTGGAGGGACTTCCTGCGGGCTTCCGACCGGATTTGGAAAAACTGCAAGGCTTCTTAAACCGCCGTGCCCCGGGACAGGGAGCTCACACCACCTCACGGAAGGAGGCCGATGTGCCGGAGTTCCTCAGTGGGCTTGTGAACGGTGTGACCTGCGGTGCGCCCCTGTGCGCGGTGATCCCCAATACCAATGTACGCTCTCAGGATTATGTAAACCTACAGGAAAGCCCCAGACCCTCCCATGCGGACTATCCCGCACGGGTCAAATACGGCACTGCCCACGATGGCAGAGGAGGTGGAAAATTCTCCGGCAGGCTCACGGCGCCCCTGTGCATTGCAGGAGGTCTGTGCCTACAGCTTCTGGAGGACAGGGGCATCCGCATCGGGGCACAGATCCTGCAAATCGCAGGGGTGAAAAATCCCCGTTTTGATCCCATTTCTCCGGAGATCCCCTCTGTTTACAATGTTCCCACAGAGGAAATGTTAGAAGTGATTGCCCAAGCCAAGGCAGAGAAGGACAGTGTGGGCGGTGTCATCGAATGTGCCGCCACAGGTCTTCCCGTAGGCTTGGGAGAGCCGATGTTTGACGGCATGGAGAACCGATTGGCACAGCTACTGTTTGCCATTCCCGGTGTCAAGGGTGTGGATTTCGGAGCAGGCTTTGATGCGGCCACCATGTTGGGAAGTCAACACAATGATAATTATTATGTAAACCAAGACGGAACTCTCCGCACAGAGAGCAACCATGCCGGAGGGATCTTGGGAGGCATGACCACGGGGATGCCCTTGCTCCTCCGTGTAGCCGTGAAGCCCACAGCCTCCATCGCCAAGGTACAGCAAAGCTGTTCCTATGACGGGAGCAAGTCTGAGCTGGAGATCCACGGCAGACATGACCCCTGTATCGTTCCCAGGGCTGTGCCTTGTGTAGAGGCCGCACTGGCCGTTGGGCTGGTAGATATACTGTTGGAGGCAGGATTATGAGTTTAGAAAAATACCGTCAGGAAATTGACCGCATTGATGAGCAGATCGTCCGGCTCTTCGGAGAGCGTATGGATACTGCCGCAAAGATCGCATCTTATAAGAAGGAACAGGGCATGGCCATTCTTCAGCCCGGACGGGAGAGAGAAAAGCTCCGTCAGGTGCGTCAGGATACCCGTGAGGATCTGCAGTCCTATGTACAGGCACTGTACTCCCTGCTCTTTGAGCTTAGTCGCAGTTATCAGGAAAAGGGCAGTCACGGTGAGCTGTTCCGCACCATTGAAACTGCCATTGAGGAAACACCCCGTCTCTTCCCTCCTGCGGCGGCAGTGGCCTGTCAGGGGGTAGAGGGCGCATACTCTCAGGTGGCATGTGAGAAGCTGTTCAAGCGTCCCATGATCCAGTATTTCCGTAGCTTTGAGGGAGTTTTTTCCGCCATTGCCTCCGGCTTCTGTGACTATGGCATCCTGCCCATTGAGAACAGCACCGCCGGCTCTGTGAAGCAGGTCTATGATCTCATGATCCGCCATCAGTTCAGCATTGTCCGTTCCGTCCGTATCAAGGTGGATCACTGCCTCCTTGCCAAGAAGGAAGGGGCAAAGATCAAGGAGATCTACTCCCATGAACAGGCTATCAGCCAGTGCAGTACCTTCCTCAAGTCCTTGGGAGATGTGAAAATCACCGTTTGTGAAAATACCGCCATTGCCGCCCAAATGGTGGCACAGTCCGATCGGGAGGATGTGGCGGCTTTGTCCAGCCGTTACTGCGCAGAGCTGTACAGCCTGCAGATCCTCCGCAGTGGGGTGCAGAATGAGGGGAACAACCACACCCGTTTCCTCTGCATTTCCCGTAAGCCGGAGATCTATCCCGGTGCAGACCGTACCAGTGTCATGATGACCCTGCCCCACAAGGCAGGTGCGCTGTATAAGGTTCTTGCCCGTCTGTATGCCTTGGACATCAACCTTTTGAAGCTGGAAAGCCGTCCCCTGCCGGAACGTGACTTTGAGGTCACGTTCTATCTGGATCTGGAAACCTCTGTGTATTCTCAGGAATTTGCCCAGCTCATGGGTGAGATCGAGGGCATTTGTGAGGAATTCCACTACTTAGGCAGTTACTCGGAGGTCGTGTGATGGACTATGGCTTACTGGGAGAACATCTGTCCCACAGTTATTCTCCCCGTATCCACAGGGAGCTGGGGGACTATGGCTACGGACTGTTGGAGGTTGCGCCCGCTGACTTGGATGCCTTCCTGAAAAAGGGGGACTTCCGTGGGCTGAATGTGACCATCCCTTATAAAAAAGCCGTCATGCCCTACTGTGCCCGGCTGTCGGAAACCGCCAAGGCCATGGGCTGTGTCAACACCCTCCTGCGCAGGGAGGACGGAAGTCTGTACGGACATAATACGGACTGCGGTGGATTTTCCTATATGCTGGAGCGCATGGGAGGAGCTATCCCCGGTGGAAAGGCGCTGGTTTTGGGCAGCGGTGGAGCCGCCGGAACTGTGACCCAAGTCCTCCGCAAGGGGGGCATGGAGGTGGTGCAGATCTCCCGTTCCGGAGAGGATAACTACAGCAACTATGACCGCCATGGAGATGCTCTGCTTCTGGTCAATGCCACCCCTGTGGGCATGTACCCCAATGTGGGGAAGGCTCCCGTGGATCTGCGGAAGCTTCCAAATTTGACCGCCGTTCTGGATCTGATCTACAATCCCCGCCGTACCCAACTGCTCCTGGATGCGGAAAGGCTGGGCATCCCCTGTGAGGACGGACTGTCCATGCTGGTGGCACAGGCGGTAGAGGCCGCGGAACTTTTTATGGGCAAGGAAATTCCCAAGGAGACCATAGAAAAGGTTCTCCGCACTCTCCGTGGGGAAATGGGGAATCTTATCCTCATCGGCATGCCCGGTAGCGGAAAAAGCACTGTGGGCAAGGCTTTGGCAGAGCGTCTGGGCAGGACTTTTGTGGACTCCGATGCAGAGATCGTCAAACGGATCGGTAGCATCCCGGACTATTTTTCCGCCCATGGGGAAGAAGCCTTCCGCAAGGTGGAGACAGAGGTTCTGGGAGAACTGGGAAAGGCCTCTGCCTTGGTCATTGCCACCGGCGGGGGCGTGGTTACGAGGGAGGAAAATTATCCCCTTCTGCATCAAAACGGAACGATCATCCGTCTGTGCAGGGATTTGGAGCTTCTGCCTACGGAGGGCAGACCTCTCAGCCAACAGCAGTCCTTGGAGGCCCTCTTTGCCCGGCGGGATCCTCTGTACCGCGCCTTTGCGGATGTAGAAATCAATAACAGCTCCGCTGTGGAAGCCACCGTGGAGCAGATCATGGAGAAATGCTTATGAATATTTTGGTTATCAACGGCCCGAATTTGAATATGCTGGGCATCCGAGAGCCGGGGATCTACGGCAAGGAAACCTATGAGGATCTGATACGCTATCTTATGGACTGCGCCGAGGAGCTGGGCTGTGAGATCGACATTTACCAGAGCAATCACGAGGGGGATTTGGTGGACAAAATTCAGGAAGCCTACTTTGCAGGGGTGGAAGGCATCGTCATTAACCCGGCCGCCTATACCCACACCTCCGTTGCCATTTTGGATGCCCTGAAAGCCGTGGCCATCCCCGCTGTGGAAGTACACCTGTCCGACGTAGACAGCCGTGAGGACTTCCGCAAGCTCTCCTATGCCGGCATGGCCTGCATCAAAACCTACAAAGGCCTCGGCTTCCAAGGCTACCGCAAAGCAATGGAGTTTTTGTGTAAAAATCCTCGGTAGTCCCTCCATGAGAACGACCTATGGTACAGACCTTATCCAAAGGATCAAGTCCAAAAGTAGGGGCTTCCAATGAGCGGCTTCCTCTGACGAGGAAGCTGTCGCGGAGCGACTGAAGGAGAGAAAAGCTTCCAAGCTTGTACGAATTCACGACCATTCGTGCAGACCTTCGGCTTTTTCTCTCCTTCCGGGCGACCCCCACCTCCCTCATCAGAGGGAGGCACTAATTTGCAAGCCCCTACCTGCGAAAATAATCATTCACATCGCTGACAGTTGATGCAGGCACTACAGGGATGGGAAACAGCATATAAACGCACACACCAACCGTAGGGCAAGCTGGTCTCGCTGCGGCTCGGTCAGGACACGGCTCTGACAGTCCACCGGACTGTCATTCACTCCCGTGTCCGACCCTTCGCTACCCCAGCTTAACCTCCGCGAAGCGGCAGACTTGTGTGACTTTCAATACAGCACAAAGTCGGTAGTTCCTCCATAAGAACGACCTATGGTACAGATTTTCGGTTCCTGCACCGGCAAGCTGAGGCAGCTTGCCCTACGATCGGTGCATACTTCCGAAGACAAGCTAGGCAGTAATTGAAGTGCCATCAGCAGGCGAAGCAACATCACTTCTATCGCACTCCAATCAACACACCTGCCCCTTGGTTCTCCCGACCGGAGAGGAAAGGGGCTTGTACAAGCTTCAAGGAAGCACATAAATCAAAAAAGCTTGCAGACCCACAGCGTGGAGGAATATTATCCGGCACAAGCTAAACCGACACAACAGCTACCAATAGGGAACCTCCGACTTAGATCAAGCAGAAAGGTAGACTTGTATCATATTCCTCCACCTGCGTGGGAGTACCAACCAAAACAGAAGCAAAAGCTACCGACGATCGACAGGGAGCAAGAAAACGACTTGAGCGGAGCGCCGGGAGAGGAGGCCGGAGGAGAGGGCGGTTATTTCCGAGGTAAAGGGGAACGAGAGCGTAAGAGTATCGAAAGGAAATCGTTC
>JAZMZW010000031.1:0-1779 GCA_045586205.1 Faecousia sp.
CTTGTATGCTGTCAGCCGATTTTTGCTTTGCTTGGTTTGTCAGAAGAATACGTGATTTTCAGTTTGCTTCCCACCGTGCGAACAGGCTTACCTGCGCCTATCCACTTTCTTTTGATATAGCTCTTTCCGTCCACAAGATACTGCACCTTGATAATATGGGGAAATGTCGCGCCGTCAAGCGCATGCATTCTGACAGGCTTTGTATTTACCTTCAGCCACCACTGTTTTGCAACAGAAATAACCGTTCCCATCGTCTCATTGTACATTGCAGATGCCTCCTGAAAAATCACTTGTATTTTTGTCCAAGGGAGAAACCAACACAGACCGCTGTCCCTTTCTTTTATTCCGTCACTCCCAGAGATACACCCTTGTCTCATAGGGTCTGAGGGTCTTACCGGGGGCGAGAGCATAACTTGAGAGGATAAGCTCCGCCTTGTCCATGTCAAAGCCCTTGGGTACTTTCATGTCCACACACTTGTCCGTAAAGGAGCAGACAACAAGTATCTTTTGTCCTTCCATCTCTCTTGAGTATATATAGAGCTTATTATCAAGAGGGAAATGGTCCTTGTAGCTACCGTGGCGCACAACGCTCAGGCTCTTTCTCAGGGCTATTGCCCTGCGGTAGAAGTTCAAAAGGGAATCCGGGTCTTTTTCCTGGGCGGCAACATTGACTTCCCTGTAATTATCATTCACATAAAACCAAGGCTTTCCCGTGGTGAAGCCTGCATTTTCGCTCTCGTCCCACTGCACCGGCGTACGGGCAGAGTCGCGGGAGGAACGCCAGAGCTTTTCAAGCCGCGCCCTGGGGCTTTTCTTGAGATTTGAGTGGGCATAGTAGTATCGGGTCTGCACATCCTCGTACATGTCCGCATCCGCAGGCCGCCAGTTTGTCATGCCTATTTCCTGTCCCTGATAGAGGAAGGGCGTGCCCTTCTGGAAAAGATAGGCTGCAGCAATGCTCTTGCCGCTTTCTGCGCGGTACTTCTCGCTGCCGTAGCGGGAGATGATACGGGGATGGTCGTGGTTTTCCACATAGAGCATATTCCATGCCCTGCCCTCCAGCTTGTACTGCCAGTCGGAGAAGGCCTTTTTCATACGAACAAGAGAGAATCTGGTGGGCATATAGTCGGTGAAAAGGCAGTCGGCACACTGGCACTGGAAATGTATCATCATATCGATCTGGCCTTTTTCCTCGTCTATATATTTCAAGGCCTGTCTGGGCCAGACAAGGGGCGCTTCCGCCAGAGTGAAGCAATCATAGTGGTCAAAAACATCCCTTTTGAACTCTGCCAGATATTCGTGAATGTGAGGTCCGTGATTGTACTTTGGCATTCCCTTGTATATCGGGAACAGATGATCATCAGGCAGCCCTTCCGCCTTGGAGATGTAGGTTATGACATCCTCCCGGAAGCCGTCCACACCCATATCCAGCCAGAAGCGGAGGATCTTCTTCACTTCCTCCCGGACCATGGGATTGTCCATATTCAGATCCGGCTGCTTCACGGCGAACAGGTGCAGGTAATATTCCTGACGTACCGCATCCCACTGCCAGGCTTTTCCCTCGAAGAAGGAGTCCCAGTTGTTAGGTAGTTTTCCGTCGGGCCGTGCAGGCCGCCAGTGGTAATAGTCGGTGTAGGGATCGATTCTCTGACGGCTCTTTTGGAACCATTCATGCTCGTCGGAAGTGTGGTTTACAACCAGATCCATGACGATTTTCATGCCCCGTTCATGAGCGCCGTCCAGCACCTTTTGGAAGGCTTCCATGCCGCCGAATTCCGG
>JAZMZW010000032.1:0-4842 GCA_045586205.1 Faecousia sp.
TTTATCGTGCTTTCAGCACGATAATGAATTGCCCTGCCGGGCATGAATTGGCTATGCCATGATTTGCCTTACGGCACATTGTTTTTTGGCAATTCAAATCATGGAGCGTAGCGAGAAATCATGATGCCCCGCATCAATTCATGACACAAAGTGTCAAATCATCAGAGCGATAAACTGAAATTTGTAGGTCTGTTTATAGCCTGCGATAGTTTCAATTGCACACATTATCGACTTCCTGTGTAGCAAACTTCATTGATGGTTGATGCAGGCACTTCAGGGATGGAAAACAGCATATAAACGCACATGTTGACCGTAGGGCAAGCCGGTCTCGCTGCGGATCGGTCAGGACACGGCTCTGACAGTCCACCGGACTGTCATTCACTCCCGTGTCCGACCCTTCGCTACCCCAGCTTGCCGTCCGCGAAGCGGCAGACTTGTGTGACTTGCAAAACGGCACAAATCAGGTAGTTCCACCAAGAAAACGAACTGCGGCACAAATTTACGCTTCCTGCACCGGCAAGCTGAGGCAGCTTGCCCTACGATCGGTGCATACCTCTGAAGAAAGGCTTGACAGTCATTGAAGTGCCATCTACGCCGATCAATGATGGTTGCTACATATTCTTACGCTTGCATGTGCGAAAATCAAACAGGCCGATAAACTGAAATTGGTACGCAGGAGAAGTTCATAAACATAAAAAGCAGCTTCCGATCCCCTTCAAAGATCGGAAGCTGCTGAGGTTTTATTTCGGATAATTTTCCATTTTCAATTGTCAATTTCGGAAACTATCCACTGTCAACTGTCAATCTTCAACCTGTGCCGGCTGTTCTTACTCCTCGCCGGCTTCTCCTGTGGGGGTGACGAGGATGCGGTAGCTGACTTGTCCTACGTAGCAGTCTTCTACCAGCAGGTCATAGTCCACGCTGATCATACCGCCGTCTTCGGACATGGTTTGTACCATAGCCATGGTGCGGACGGTGATCATCATGGCTCCCATGCCCATATCGTACAGGGAGCGATGCTCCGTGCCGATGTCAAAGAGCATTTCCGAACGAAGGGTGCCTTCCCGTTTCAGGAAGATTTTGTCCTTATAGAGACGGAAACTTGTGGTTGTCCCTTTCAGACCTGTAAGCTCCGTTTCTTCATAGGACAGACACAGATGATCCTCCTCCCGACAGAGCGTGCCCAAAGTGGTCAGTTCGGAGGTCTGGGCTTCCTCTTCTCCTTCGTATTGCTGGAGACTGTAGATCTGCAACAGTACTTTCTTTTCCACTTACTGCTCCCTTGCAAGCTCCAATAGCTTGTCTAACAGTTGGGAATAGGGGATCCCGCTTGCTTCAAAAAGCTTGGGATACATGGAAATGGAGGTGAAGCCCGGCAGGGTGTTGATCTCGTTGAAAACGATCTCGTTGCCCTCATAGGTTACAAAGAAGTCCACACGGGACAGACCTCGACAGCCCAGAGCCTTGTAGGCCTTGACGGCATTGTCACGGACCTTTTCCGCAGTGAGGGCATCAATACGGGCGGGAATGTGGAGAGTGGAGCAGTCGGAAATATACTTTGCGTCGTAATCATAGAATTCTGCGCCGGCTTCTACCTCACCGCAAATGGAGGCGGCGGGGGCATCGTTGCCCAGAACTGCCACTTCGACTTCTGCACCGTGGATGAATTCTTCTACCAGAACCTTGCGGTCAAAGGCGGCGGCATTGTTCAGAGCCTTCAGCAGAGCCTCCCGATCCTTTGCCTTGGCAACACCTACGGAAGATCCTGTGCCTGCGGGCTTGACGAATACGGGGTAGGCAAAGCTTGCTTCCACCTTATCCAGAACAGCCTGAGGATCAGTGGCAAGGGCTTCTGCGGTGACCAGAGTCCATGCCGCCTGACGGATGCCTGCGTTGTCGCAGACCAGCTTGGTCAGGGTCTTGTCCATGCAGGTTGCGGAGGAGGCTACCTGAGGGCCTACACAGGGGATCCCTGCCAACTGCATCAGACCCTGCACAGAGCCGTCTTCTCCGTTTTCCCCGTGAAGTACGGGGAAAACCACATCGATCTGACAGGTGGTGACACAGTCCTTTTCAAAAATCAGCAGACCCTGTCCACGGACGGGGGAGATGGTGGCAGGACGGTTGTCCTCACAGCTGAGCCAGCGATCTCCGGGGAGCAGACTGTAGTCTGTACCGCCGTACAAGATCCACTCGCCCTTACGGGTGATGCCGACGGGGAAGATATGATATTTTTCAGAGTCCAGATTATTAAGGACAGACTCCGCAGAGCGGAGGGACACATCATGTTCGGGGCTGATGCCACCGAAAAGTATGCATACACTGAGTTTATTCATAGGAACGATTCCTCCAATGCTTCATGGCTTACAATAGAATATGTGAATGAGAAAGGGTTCATACCCTTATTCTGCGGATTCCTTGGGAAGGTCACGCATGGTCAGGCTGATGCGCTTACGCTTTTCGTCTACTTCCAGAACCGCGACCTTGACGATATCGCCTACGGAAACTACCTGAGAGGGGTGCTTGATAAAGCGGTCACACACACGGGAAATGTGAACCAGACCGTCCTGATGGACACCGATGTCTACGAAAACACCGAAGTCAATGACATTGCGAACTGTGCCGGTAAGAACCATACCGGGCTTCAAATCCTTCATATCCAGCACGTCTGTGCGGAGGATGGGAGGGGGAAGCTCATCACGGGGATCTCTGCCGGGCTTGCTCAGCTCCTTGGCAATGTCACGGAGGGTGGGAACACCTACACCGCATTCCTCGGCGGCCTTGGGAACGCCGTAGGCTTCCATGCGGTTGTTGAGCTCTGCCAGCTTCCCTGTGGCGACTTCGGACAGGTCATAGCCACAGATGGACAGGAGCTTTTCTGCGGCATCGTAGCTTTCGGGATGGACACCGGTGTTATCTAAGATCTGCTTACTCTCCGGCACACGGAGGAAGCCTGCGGCCTGTTCGTAGGCCTTTGCGCCCAGCTTGGGAACCTTCAGAACCTGCTTACGGGTGGTGAATGCGCCGTTTTCCTCACGGTAGGTGACGATGTTCTTGGCAATGCTTGCATTCAAGCCGGAAACACGGCGGAGCAGAGATGCGGAAGCGGTGTTCAGATCCACGCCTACAGCGTTGACGCAGTCTTCAACTACGCCTGCCAGACTTTCGTCCAGACGCTTTTCGGGCAGGTCATGCTGATACTGTCCCACACCGATGGCCTTGGGGTCGATCTTGTCCAGCTCTGCCAGAGGATCCTGCAAACGGCGGGCGATGGAAACAGCGGAACGGAGGTTAACGTCATACTGCGGGAATTCCTCTGCCGCCAGCTTGGAAGCGGAGTAGACGGAAGCACCGGCTTCGGAAACGATCATATAGCTGACACCCTTGACTCTGCCTAAGAGCTCGCAAACGGCATTTTCCGTCTCACGGGAGGCAGTGCCGTTGCCGATGGCAATGTGCTCTACTCCGTGCTTGCGGATCAGACCTGCAAGGGTAGTAATAGCTTCTTCTCTCTTGCTCTTGGAGAAGGTGGGGTACACCACAGCGGTATCCAGAACCTTACCGGTAGCGTCAACTACGGCGCACTTACAGCCGTGGCTGTATCCGGGATCCAGACCCAGAGTGACATGACCCTTGACGGGAGGTTGCATGAGCAGGGGGCGGAGGTTCAGGGCGAAATTGTGGATGGCGCCTTCGTTAGCCTCGTCGGTGAGGGCGGTACGCATTTCACGCTCCATACTGGGGGCAATGAGGCGGTCATAGGCATCCTCTGCGGCACTGCGGACAAAGGGTGCGGCAATGCTACCGGGGACAAGGACTGCACGGCGGATGCAGATGAGAGCCTTCTCCCGATCCACTTCCACGGCGATCTTCAGGAAGCCTTCACGCTCACCGCGGTTCATGGCAAGAACCTGATGTCCTTGAGTCTTGGCAAGAGGCTGGGAGAAGTCGAAGTACAGCTGATAGACAGCGCCTTCCTCTTCCTTATCCTTGGTGACGGTACTGCGGACAACAGCCTGCTTCTGCATAAGCTTGCGGAGCTCCTTGCGGATGGAAGCATCGTCAGAGATCATTTCCGCAATAATATCAGAGGCACCGGCAAGGGCCTCTTCCACAGTGTTGACACCCAGATCGGGGTTTACATAATTTTCTGCCAGTTCTTCCGGTGCAGGAAGCTCCTTCCCTTGCTCGAAGAGCTGTTGTGCCAGAGGCTCCAAGCCCTTTTCCTTTGCGATGGTGGCACGGGTACGGCGCTTGGGCTTGTAGGGGCGGTAGATGTCCTCCAACTCGGACAGGGTCTTGGCATTGTCCAGAGCGGCGGAAAGTTCTTCCGTCAGCTTCTCCTGACCGTCGATGGAACGGCGAATTTCCTCTCTGCGCTGGGCAAGATTCCGCAAATATTGCAGGCGGTCTGCCAAAGCACGCAGGGCGGTATCGTCCATTGCTCCGTGAAGCTCCTTACGGTAACGGGCGATAAAAGGAATGGTATTGCCTTCGTCCAAAAGGGTAATGACATTTTCAACGTGCTGGGGATCCTTGTTCAGCTCCTGAGAAAGCTGGATGATAATTTCTTGCATGGTTTACATAACTCCTTTATCCTTGACCTGCGACATAAGTGCCGCAGGAATGAATTTTAGTTTATAGATCTGAGAGATCGGTTGTGAGTGATCGGTGATGAGCTGCGGTGATGGATTTGAAATGCCAATTTCAGTTTATCGCTCTGATGATTTGACACTTTGTGTCATGAATTGATGCGGGGCATCATGATTTCTCGCTACGCTCCATGATTTGAATTGCCAAAAAACAATGTGCCGTAAGGCACAAATCATGCCGTAAGGCAAA
>JAZMZW010000033.1:0-7454 GCA_045586205.1 Faecousia sp.
CCCATCCTGTGGGCTGTAGAAAACGGTATTACCAACGGCATGGGCAACGGAAAGTTTGCTCCCAATGATACCTGCACCCGTGGTCAGATCGTGACCTTCCTGTGGAGAGCCGCAGGTTCCCCCGATCCCAAGAGCACAAGCAATCCCTTCACCGATGTATCCTCCAAGGCCTACTACTACAACGCTGTTCTGTGGGCAGTGGAACAGGGCATCACCAACGGCATGGGCAAGGGTCGCTTCGCTCCCGACGACACCTGCACCCGCGGTCAGGTTGTGACCTTCCTGTGGAGAGCCGCAAATTCCCCCGCTCCCAAGTCCAACGAAAACAGCTTCAACGATGTAAACCTCAAGGCCTACTACGGCAATGCCGTCCTGTGGGCAGTGGAACAGGGCATCACCAACGGCATGGGCAAGGGTCGCTTCGCTCCCGACGACACCTGCACCCGCGGTCAGATCGTGACCTTCCTCCACCGGGCATATGTGAAGTAATTTTTCCCTCCCATTCGCACCCAACATAAACCAATGCCGCACTGTTTGCAAAAGCAGTGCGGCATTTTTTGAGAAGCCGTATGGAAGCTACCGAAAAAGTCCAATTTCAGCTTGTCGAACTGTTTTGCACCACACTTCTGTAGGGGCGGACGACCCTGTCCGCCCGGTGTAGGCACTGTCGATCATGCCAAAAGCAAAATCAACGGTAGGGGCTTCCAAGTTAGCGGCTCCCTCTGACGAGGGAGCTCCCCGAAGGGGTGAGGGAGAGAAAAAGCTTGCAGTTAGTACGGATTTTCGATAAATTATACAGACTTTCGGTTTTTCTCTCCTTCAGTCGCTCCGCGACAAATCACTGTGGTGATTCCGCACCACGGCTCTGGCAGTCCACCGGGCTGTCATTCACTCCCGTGGTGTCCCTTCGCTTACCCTCATCAGAGGGAGCCGCTAACTTGGAAGCCCCTACTTTTTATAATACAACTCCACTTCACTGATGATGCCAACGCGGGCGGACAGGGACGTCCGCCCCTACGGATCCGCGTCAACAAACAGTGCGATAAACTGAAATTTGTGCAAAAGAAAAGGACGAAGCTTTGAGGGCTTCGTCCTTTTGGGTTATGGTTTTGTTGTGGCTAATTGTCAATTAGAAAAGAATGCCTTTGCGCTGTCGCTGTAGGCAAACAGGGCCTTGCACAGGTCTCCCAGATCCCCGGACTTATTGTTGCCGTAGGTGTCCGGGCTGTAGGTCAGGCTGTTGGAGATTGCCGTATCTCCCGCAAAGATCTGTGCGGTCAAGACAGATCTCAGTTCTGCAGCCGAAAGGGTGTCGAAGGTAAACTTGTGGTAAATCCCCTTTTCATCATAGGGTACGGGATCACGCAAGATCACAGTTTGCTCCATGCCATCCGAATCCAGATAGCTGACCTTCATAGTCAAGTCCTCAACGCTTCCCTCATACTGCCTCAGATCCACGCAGTAGATCACGGAAATACGGGATTTCAGTTCCAGTGCCTTACCTATCCATGCAACAGTGGGAGCTTCCGGTTCTGTCCCGGTTACATTGGTATTTCCGAAGACCACAGTCTCCAAATCTGTGCAATATGCCCGCTGCTCCTCGGTCATGGACATATCCGCAAGGCTGTCTGTACGGTAGTTCTTGTAAAGCTGTGCCTTGGTACCGTAGACCAGAAGATCCGCACAAAGGGTCTTCAGACTGTCGGGGGCACTGCTATTTCTCAACTGACCATAGGCATAGGTCGCAATGGTGTAACAATCCGTTTCGGAAACATATTCCTTCCCATCCTTGGTCATGGTGAAGCTTGCTTCCAATTCATCCGTCATCTGCACAGCGGTCAGATCGGACAGAGTGAAGTAATAAAACTCTCCCTTGCGTACTGCTTCCGGCCGGAAGAAACGGTATCCCTCTTCATAATCATTGATGGAAAGGCTCATGGAGAATGTATCATAGCCCTCCAGATCCTCCACGGGAACCATAAAGTTCACCGCAATATCGGAGGCCAGATTCAGGCTGTGATAGATCCGCAGATCCTCCACCAAGGTGGGAGTTTCCTCAACAGGTGTTTCATTCACCACAACACCGTTCAGGAATACTTCCGCCGCTTCCAGAGTTCTGGAGTCTACAGAGAAGTGATAGGGATCGATCTCCGTTTCCTGCATATCCCTCTTGGCAGTGGGGACATCCACAGACAGACTGTCTTGGGGCAGATCTGTTCGAGTAGGCTTCTTGTCGTAGCATACCTTCAGGTCGGTAACAGACAGAATGTTCTTGGTCTTGTCCGTTCCGCTGTGAGAATTGTAGATCACCAAATAGACTGCCGTACCGGTGGACAGACTGCTTTCGTCCAAGCTGTAATACTGGGCTGTAGCGGAATTGACCGTCCACTTTTTATTGCTTGCAGAGGTCAGGGCACTGCTGTCCGTCACAGTGACAAAGCCTGCAGAAAGCTCAGCTTCATCTCCAAGAACGGTCTTTGCACCGATGTCCACACTGACGGGATTTGCACTCGTATCCTTTTCAAACTTGAATACGATAGCCTGCCCGGGAGAGAGGTAGACCTCATTCTTGGGGCCGATCTTTGCATAGTCCGCCGCAGTGACCACACGGTGATCCCCAATGACCTCCGGAGTCTCTGTTGTTCCGGGGTTCTCATGGGCAATATCTATGACGCTGTCTACATAGAGAGCACCTGTGGTGCCGTTCCCCAGAAGGGCATCATTGAAATTCGTTACCGACAGGAGGGTATCACGGATCTCCTTGATGTAGGTATATGCTTCCCGGTCTCCACGGTAGGCATCCAGAGCGGACTGCTGGCTCTTGTTCAGAGTGGAAGCCTTGACATTGATGGTGTCATAGATGCGGATGGCATCCAAATAGAAGTTGTCCCCTCGTTGCAGGAAGGGGAAGGGACTATCCGCAGCCTTGTTGACTCCCATATACACCGTATAGGTTCCGTGGGCAAGACCTTGGACGCTGACGATGGGGATCTGATACAGTTCCAAGTCACCCTTGTTGTTAACGGTCATGGTCTTAATTTTGGTTCCCGCTTGGTCAATCACCTCCAAACGAATGGTAGCCTGATTGTAGCCCGTACGGCTGATGAGATCAAAACCGGTACCGGTGAAGGAAAAGCTTGCCTCCGAATAGCTCTTGTTATCCGGATCATTGGCCACCTTGACACCCTTGCCGTTGACAAAAAGGCTCTTGCCATCGGAAAGCTTGGCATCATTGCTATAGGCCGAGTCCATACCGTAGGTGGGGATGGCCGTAGTGGTTCCGTCACCCAGATAGATATGGTCGATCTCCAAGGTGCCCCCTTGGATGTCATAGAATTGCAGTTCTATCTTGGTTACGGTAGTGAACTTTTGCAGCTTCGACTTCATTGCTAAGGCAATGGTTTGGAAATTGTTCGTATCCGCAAATGGCTTACTGATGGTATGGGTCGTGCTTGTGGTTCCCAAATAGCCGGTAACCCGTGCCTCCAGCCGTGGGTTACCCGAAGGATTGGCCTTGCACCCGTTTAGTCGGAAGCGGGCCTGCAGTACATCCGCATTGTAGGGATGATACTTCAAGGTACCGGAGGTCAGGATCGGCCCGTTGTAATTTGCGGTAGACAGGGGAACAGATGCAATGCCGTTGGCACTGCTGTAGGAAATAGAGCTTCCGTTTCCGCTCACAGTCCATGTGCCAATGTCGTAGTTTGCGCTGTTGTAGGTGTCATTAAAGGCATAGGCACTGACGGATGTGCCGTAACGACCTGCATTACTGTTATCGAAGCCAAAGTACAGGGACTTGTTTGCAGGATTGCCGGTCACGGTGGGGTCAAACTTATCCGATGTACTGTCCCAAACAGGCGGGCCAAGGTACACATAGTCCACTGTAACTTTTGCATTTTGGGTTCCTCGTACCGCCGCAACAATTCGGGTAATCGTCGCATCATCATAATTTGCGTGTTTCATTGGGATCGTGACTGTGATCCATCGTCCTACCTCTGTGTCAAGATCTATGTATCGCCTGTATTGCTTATCCAAATAGGTGGACTTCGCCGAGTTTACAAAGTAGAAGTCGATCCATGGTTTCGTCACAGAGGAATCATCCACATTGGTAAAGGATACCGAACCTGAAATCGCGTCAATTTTCATACGCATTTGGACATAATGGTTTGTCTTAGGCGTTAGACTTAAATTGTTCATCCAGAAATATAGTCGTGATGTATTTGCGTCATCTGCTGTTCCGTCGGATTTCTTTCCCGTCGGGGTAGCATCTGTCATAATGATCCCCTTGGGATGGTTGGTCCACGCCGAGAGGGTTGTATTGGTGTTGGGCTTCAAATTTTCAGCAAGATCAAGATTTTGATATCCGTAAACCTTGTTGGCGTAGCGGAATTTATCATCATCTGTATTTTTGAAATCCACAAATAAGTATTCGTCATTAGCGGGGGAAATCAGAGAGGTTCTTGAATCACTGGGGCCGATATAAATGTAGTTAATATAGAATTTTGCCGTTCCTACTCCATCGACATTAAAGAATGTAGGTCGTACACTTCCGAGGGTTTTGCCATCATTACACATATCTTGCCATTCTTCTGAGTCTGACAAACTTATAGTTTTGGTAATATACCCGGCTTGTGCATCTGCAAGAGTAAAGTTAACCTTGCCGAATAATATGGTGGCACCGGAGTCGGTGGTGCTGGTGTTGGTTCGCTTGCCCTCAAAGCGGACACAGCACTTACCGGAATTGTTGGCAGTTGCGGTATTTTGTGTTAACTGTGTACCTCCTTCAATCTTAAATCGAATGACAAAAACATCCGTTTTGGCAGGCTTATATTTCAGGGTATCATCTGCCCAGTCGGTGCCGGAATGGACTGCATTATAATGCCAACCATTACTTTCCCACTTTTTGTTGTCTATAAAGCTAATAGCACCATCGGCAATTTTTTTGGTTTTGGAGTCATCCCCAATGGACCACTGGCTTGCGGCGTTCCAATTCTTATCGTTATAGTAGGAGTAATAGTATCTTGTATCTTTATAAGAATTGTCAAAGCCGAAATACAAGTAGTTCTTAGACTCTGTTGCAATCTTAGGCAATCTTAAGCCCCCGGTTCCGCCCATGTAGATAAAGTCCACAACCAAGGTACCACCGGATTGGGCCGTTACGCCGTTTACCTCAAAGCGGAAGGACAGGGTTCTGGATGCAGAACCGTAAAAGCTCCAATCGGACATTTTATCTGTGACGGTAACATATTCCTCATTATTCAGCTGTTTGATTTGCGCGTCGGTCAAACTGATGGTACGAATATTTGAGCTCGATAAATTGACATTGGTAACAGTAGAGCTACTATCTCTTCGGAGATACAACTTTACCTTCGGTGCAGTGGCATCTGCGCATCCCGTCATACGGAAGCGTATCTGGAATATATGATCATTGGACGCTCTGTAATACAGAGGCATACTGTCCTCCCCGCCACCGGAGGTTGTGGTCTGGAAATAGTGCGAGGTATTTCCGGAAGTCAAGGTCAGGGTATAGTATCCCGGAGAGGTGGTGATAGCATCCTTCTGACTGGTGCCGTGAGTCCAATAAGCGGCATTGTCAAAATTGCAACCGCCGTATCCGGGCTCCTTGGCATAGCGGTTGGTGTTACCGGTGCCGTCAAAGTCTACGAAGAAAGCATCATTGGGAATCTGCTTGCGGTCAATGACCATTTCGGAAACAAGATCTGCACCGTCATAGGTCTGGCCGGTATTTCCGGAGCCTCCTTCGGATTTAGAGCCCCATTCTGTGCCACCGGTGGTGCCGGTAGTCGTGTCATAGGTTGTCAGAGAGTCATCCGAAAGTTCCTCTGCCTCATAGTACATCATGTCCGCAGGGATGATCTGGATCTCTGCCTTGATATAGGAATTGGTACTGTCGGAAAGTGAATAAACAGCGTAGAAATACTCCACATCAGTCATAATATCCGTGGGAGTATAAGTAACGGTATTATCCGCACTCCATTTGAGGGTACCAAAGACCAGATTGAGAGTATTTCCCACATCATTGCAGCTCAAACTAACACTGTTCAACAGCTCCCCGGAGGAGCCGCCATCCGTAAAGCCTGCAAGTTTGCCAATGCTTCCCTTGCCGTTCAGGTGGATGCCGGCCTTGACCTCATCCATGGCAATGGTCACAGTCTTGCCGTAGTCAATGACCACCTGCATAATATCCGCTGTGGGAGTCCCGCTGTAGGTAGAGGACGGTGCCGCGAAGGCCGCAGTAGGCACAAGACCCACAAGGATCACCAGAGCCAACAGCACGGCGCTCCATCTTTGAATGTGTTTCATAAAATACCTCCTTTTGTTTTCATACCGAAAAACAAATCAAGATCCTCAATTCCTTGGGTATAGATACATTGTGAAAAATTCCATATACCTCTCATTATCTCCATATAGAGGAAATGAAAGAAAATGCGTAATTTCCCAATTATCTCCGCAAAGAAATCGAAAATATCCTTCCTTTTCATACTACCACAACTATTTCGGATATTCAATAGCTTTCCCCTCTGCAAACAAAAAAATTTCAGATTTCTTAAGCATAGAAATATATACCGACACCGGGATCCGCAACGAAGTAGCTTGCCTCTATCGCACTCCCCCACCAATTCTCCACCATATACCCCAAATCCCCAAAATTCCGGTTTATCGCTCTGTTTAACGACACGATTTTGTAGCGGCGGACGTCCCTGTCCGCCCGGTGCAGGCATTGCAGATATACATAAATTTTCCCACAAACGAACACACCGATCGTAGGGCAAGCTGACCTCAGCTTGCCGGTGCAGGAACCGAAAGCCTGTACCACAGTTCGTTTTCTTGGTGGAACTTCCTGATTTAAGCCCATTTGTAACCCACGCAAGTCTGCCGCTCCGCGGAGGTTAAGCTGTGGTAGCGAAGCGGGGGACACGGGAGTGAATGACAGTCCGGTGGACTGTCAGAGCCGTGTCCTGACCGAGCCGCAGCGAGACCGGCTTGCCCTACGACCAATGCCTACTGTTGTACGATACTCTATACTGCACGACAGTTCCCGGGCGGACAGAGTCGTCCGCCCCTACAGATCTGTATCGTCAAACAGATCGACAAACTGAAATCAGCATTTTCAATTCATCACCGCAGGTGATAAATTCACCGGCCTAACGACATCATGCACCGGAGGTGTGCATCACTTGCTAAGCATACATCACTTCCGAAGGAAACATCCCTTTTTTTATCTCCGGCAATATGCCGGAGATAAAAAAAGGAGAGCCTTGTTTCCAAGGCTCTCCGGGAGAGGTTTGTAAGAATTACATATCGAAGGGTTCCATGCCCAGGACGGGGTGGCCCACTTCGCTGAGGAAGCCCAGCAGTTCTTCGGGATCCTCGGTGCAGACGGTCTCGTCAGCGATCATGTCGGTGAAGTTCTCAACACCGTAGAGTTCCAG
>JAZMZW010000034.1:0-7797 GCA_045586205.1 Faecousia sp.
CAGGCCGGAGATTTGCCAACCGCTTCCTTCAGATTCCTCGTCGCCAAGGACACCCTTGCCTTAAGCTATATCCTTCCCGCTACCGGGCGGATTCGGGACTTGCACCCGTTAGAACATGCGCCCGCCGGGCGCACTGAAAAATGGACCTCCCGGGAAGAAGGTCCAATGATTCATGCTATAAGTATACCACGAAGCGTTTATACTGTCATTATACTTCGTGTGCTAATTTTGTGCATTTTCTGTGCATTTTCTATGCCAAATCTCTGCAAGCATCAAAAATTATAATTTGGCGATCAAATTATTGCCGCACTATCCGAATGGGGCGTAATTGTGCGTCATTTTTGTTTTCAGTAAGCCAAGAAAACCTGACCCACGGTAAACATGGGACCATGGTAACATACGGAATCAGCACCATCCACTTCGGGTCCTGTAAGATCGATCTGACAATTATTGTAATCGAAGAATATCCCGGTTGTGTTGGGACCTAAACCAAGACCGTTTTCATCTGCTGTACATGCGTATGAATAGTGGTTTAGCTTCAGGTTGCAGTCCCCGGCTATGGCTGCCGTCAATTGAAATGCCTCATATGCCAAAAGAGGTTTGCTATATTCTTTCTTCAATGTGCATCTTCCTCCTTACGAATGGATTTCCTCCTGTGGAGGCGAACAAGTCGCCTCCACGATTCAGAACTTATTGAAAGTATGCTTTTGCACTGTCGCTGTAGGCAAATAAGGCCTTGCACAGTTCCAGTAGGTTGCCGGTTTTGTTGTTGCCGTAGGTATCGGCACTGTACTGCAGAGTGCAGGATACAGGTATATCCCTTGCAAAAATCTGTACAGATACAACGGATCTCAGTTCAGCGGCTAAGAGAGCATCTAAGGTAAAGACATACAATCCCATATCCGGGTTATAAAGTTCAGGATCCTTTATGCTCAGGCTCTTGGGTGTGCCATTGATATCGGTATAGCTTACCTTCAGGGTTAATGTGGATGGATCACCTTGATAATTGGCAGGATTGAAGACGAACTTCAGAGCCACCTTGGATTCCAGATCCAGAGCCTTGCCTGCCCAAGTGATGCTGGGGTTGCTCAGATCACTCAGGGTTGCATTGTTGTTGCCGAAGGTCACAGCGCTCATATTGCTCAGGCAGGCCTTCTGTGCGGCAGTCATGGAGGCATCTACCAGTGCATTGGTGCGATAGCCCTTGAAGCTCTGAGCATAGGAGCCGTAGCGGAGCAGGTCTGCACACAGAGTCTTCAAAGAAGCGGTACTACCTTCTTTGTTGAGCTGAGAGTAAGCATAGTCTGCAATGCTGTAGCTGTCCGTGGGGGAGTAGTAGGGCTGTCCGTTTTTGCTGCCATAGAGGACAGAGGACAGACGGTCATTCATCTGAATGGCAGTCAAACCTGTGAGGGTGAAGTAGTAATAAGCACCCTGCTCTACAGGCAGCAGCTTGACTGTGGTGCTGCCTGTCTTGGTGTTGCCCTCATAGGTGTCCATGGCACATTCCAGATACACCGTGCTCAGATCGAAGTCAGTCAGCAGACTCTTGGCAACAGCAAAGTTGACGGAAATATCACTTGCCAAATTCAGGGTGTGGTTGATCTTCAGAGTTTGGTCTAACTGGGGTTCCTTAATTTCTGCATCACCGCAGACACAGAAGCCCTTGGTGTAGCTGTGGGCTTCGGTTACAGTCTTTCTGCAGGTTTTACATGTGGCTGTATGGTTGCCGTTTCCGAGGTTTGTATAGCTATAGCTGTGTCCTGTAGCCGGGACGGTAGTCTGGGCAGTGAGCACTGCCTTACAAATGCTGCAGTGAGCTCCTGCGGTCTTGCCTGCTGTGGTGCAGGTGGGAGCAACGGCAGCATCGGCAACAGACTTGTGTCCGCTTGCGGCAATGGCTTCCGGCTTTTCCGTCTTACAGACGGTGCAGGTGTAGGTCTTGACACCGGGGGTGGTGCAGGTGGCTGCCTTGGTCACAACGCCTGCATCCCATGTGTGGTTCTCGGTGATCCGATCACCGCAGAGGGAGCAGACTTTGCTGTGGGTTGCTGCTCCGTCAGAAACAAGGTTGTATTTGTGGAAGCAGTGGCCCTCACTCTGCCAGAACAGGATGGGATAGCCCTTGTTGATGGACTGGGTATCTGTGGTATAGGCTGCACCCAGAGTAGAGGCATAGCCCTTCAGAGTATCGGAGCCGATTTGGGCTGACTTCCCATAGCTCAGAGCTTGGCTCACTCTGACCATGCGGACGGTGGCAACACTGTAGCAGTTCTCCATAACTGCTCCTGTAGCAGATGCGTGTACGGAACCGATGATGCCATAGTAGTTACCTACATTGTAGCAGTTGAGCAGCTTGGGATTCTGAGCATCATTGTTCAGGTAGCCTACCAGGCCGCCTGTGGAGCTGGTCTTGGCTCTTGCAAAGATCTCACCCATGTTGTAGCAGTTCTCAATGACACAATTAGCGCCACTGATGATCGCCGCAAAAGCACCTGTGTAGGAATCTGCGTAAACAAGAGCCTTGTTGTAGCAGCCACTGATCACTGTACCAGTTTGCGCGCGAGCAACCAAGGCTGCGGCACGAGTGTTGCCGATGACGACACCGCTTTCAATACCCAAGTTGCGGATCGTGGCTCCGGTAGCGTAGCCGAAGAGACCCATGTAGTTCAGACCCTTCTCCCATACATTCAGGTTGTGGATCAGATGACCGTTGCCCTCGAAGGTTCCCTTGAAGTGATAGGTAGAGGTTCCGTCTGTGCCACCAATGGGCAGCCAGAGCTTATTCTCCAGATCAATGTCTGCAGTCAGAGCAATGGTCTTACCGCTGAAGTCCGTACCCTTGCGTACCATGTAAGATACCAGCCGGAGCTGGTCGGCAGTTCCTACCTCATAGACACCATTGACCAGAGGCAGGGTAGTGGAGCGAGTTCCGTTCTCCCATGTGAGAACAGGATACATGCTGTTCTGGGTGAAGTAGTCCTCTGCGAAGGAGGCACTGAGCTTCTTGGCAGCATTGCGGAGCTCTGCTGCGGTGAGCTTGGAGGTATTGCTGACGGTTACGGCATTGGCAGTGCCAACAGGATTCAGGGTATCTACGGTGTAGCAGTTGCTTATTGTACCTGTGGCGGTCTCGTTGATAGTTTCTACGATGCCGTATCTGCTGATACCGCTGTTGTAGCAGCTCCGGATCAGCACATTGCTTGTGGTGCTGGAGAGATAACCTACAATGCCCGCTGCGGAGCTGCCGCCGTCAGCGCTGGCTGTATTGTAGCAGTTATCCATGACGCAATTTGCGCCACCGACCATGCCAACAATGCCGCCTACGCTGGATTCTCCACAGACAGCGGCCTTGTTGTAGCAGTCGGAGATCTTTACATTGCTGCGGGTAGTGCCGGTAATGCCACCTACCTTGCTAATGCCGGTGATCCTGCCGCTTTCAATGCCAAAATTGCGGATGGTGGCTCCACTGAGATCACCGAAGAAGCCTACATAATAGTTGCCACGGGATACGTTCAGATTGTGGATCTTGTGGCCCTTTCCATCGAAGATGCCGGAGAAGACATGGGTAGAGCTGCCATTTTCGGCAGCGTTGCCACCAATGGGAGTCCATTCTTCGTTCTCCAGATCAATATCTGCACAGAGCTGAACGGTTTTTCCTGAGAAGCTGTTTCCTAACTTGTTGACCATGTAGGCAATGGCTCGCAGCTCCTGTGCATTGTGGATCTCATAGACACCTGCACTGTTGGGCTGGAGACTGTACATGTTTTCGCTCTTGTATGCGAAAACAGACAGAACGGGGTAGCCACTGTTCTTGGCAATATAGTCATCTGCTTCATAGGCTGCGCCCAAGGTAGCGGTCTTTGCCTTCAGATTGGCAGCAGACTGGACGGAGCTGTTCTTCAGAGTATAGCCTGTGGTGGAATACACCAGAGACTGGCTGTTGAGAGCATAAGAATTTGTAATGATCAGATCTGTAACGGCAGCATTCACATTGCAGACCAGACTTCCTGCATACTTGCCGGAAACGGTACAGGCTGCGTAGCAGTTGGTGATCCTTGCCTCTGTGGTGCTGCTGGCAAAGTAGGCGATCAAGCCACCTGCACTGCCGGAGGAGGTCACAGATGCCTGTGCATAGGAGTTCTCAATAACAGTTTTGGAGCCCATGCCTACCAGACCACCTGCGTAGCCGGCAGAGCTGACCGTTGCCCGGCTGTAGCAGCTCGAGATCGTACCTGTGGCGAGACCTGCCAAGCCTGCTGCTTTATTAGCACCCTTGACACTGCCGCTGCGGATGCCCAAATTGCGGATGGTTCCCTTGCTGTTGCCAAAGAAGCCCACATAATAATAGTTGGAAGACACACGGAGGTTGGAAATGCTGTAGCCCTGCCCGTCAAAGGTACCTTGGAAGGCCTTTCCGCCTGTGTCAGTGGTATTGTTGCCGCCGATGGGAGTCCATTCTCTGGAATCCAGATCAATGTCCTTGGCAAGACGGACAGTCTTCCCTGCGAAGTAATCCTTACCGCTGTTGACATGGTAGGCAAACAGACGGAGCTGGGCAGAGGTGCTGAGGATCAGATCCTCGGGAAGGACGGTGTCACACTGCCAAGACAGCACAGGGTAACCGTCATTTTCCCATTCGCAGTCGTAAATGAAGCTGCTTCCCAGAGCCACCGCAGCAGAGACCATTTGTGCCTTGGTGATCTTGCTGTTTCCGGAGTAGCTCTCCAGAGAGCTGTTGTCGGCTACATCTGCGGACTTGATGGCGGTGGTTGCACGGCAATTCTTGACGGTGACTTTGTTGACGGGGCTGGAGGTTCCGCTGTTATAGTAGCCGATCATACCCAGTCTGCCTGTACCGTCTGTTAAATTGCCTACATGGTAGCAGTTCTCTACGGTCACGGTGGAGGAGCTGGAAATATAACCGATGATGCCTCCCGCTACATTGCCGGAGGTTTTGACATAGGCATTGTTATAGCAATTCCGAATGGCGCTGGTGCCACTGATCTGGCCGCCTAAACCGCCGCAGTGACTTCCTGCACCGATGACATTGGCACGGTTGAAGCAGTTCTCTATGGTTACGGAGATGCCGTAGCCTACCAGACCTGCAGAGGCCTTAGCACCGAATACGGTTCCACCTTCGATACCGAAGTTGCGGATGGTTGCACCGGAGGCTCTGCCAAAAAAGGCTACACCATCTACATCGGCCTTGTTGATCAGCAGGTTCCTGACCACATGTCCGCATCCGTCAAAGATACCCTTGAAGGCGGTGCTGTCGGCACTGCTGCCAATGGGCTGGAAGGTTCTGCCCTTCATGTCAATGTCCTGCATGAGCTTCACGGTTTTCCCGGAGAAGGTCTCTCCGTCTGCCACCATCTGGGACAGGAGGCAGAGCTGATCGGTGGTATAGATCTCGTATACACCCTCTGCATTGGCAGTCAGGGTGGTGGAGGGATCATACTGGTTCAGTAGCTTGCCGGTATTGGTAATGCCCCAGCAGGGCAGAGATTGATCTGTGTTCCCTGTAGACAGAACCGGGGTGAAGAATACCGTAATGGAGGCAGAGGTGGTCTTGGTCAGCTTAATGACCAGCTTCCTGTAGCCCTCGTTAGCATTCTGTCCGCTGGGATTGGGGGAGGTGGACAGAGGCTTCGCGTTCATCTGGGTGAACTTTGCGCCATCGGGGGAGGCGATCTGTGCGATCAGGGTTTTGCCGTTCTGTGTCAGAGTGGCAGTTTTTCCGTCAGAGGAGATGCTGATGTTAGCTTGGGTGTGAGCGAACCAGTAAATGGTGGAGGCAGAGGAGCAGTTGATCTCGTCTCTCAGCCGCACACGGGTGCGGTTGTCGAAGAGTGCCAGAGAACGACGGGCACTGGTAGCACCGTAGCCGTCGTAGGCATCCTTCATATTGACAATGGCATAGCCGCCGTCATAGGTGCTCTGATAGTCTGTGATCTGGCAGGCTGCATCGAAGACCTGTCCGCCGGTAGCGTCGGGGTTAATGACAATGGTATTCTGTCCTTCCGCACGATTGCGGTAATACTTCCAGCGGCCGCCATTTTCGGTGCGATCCATATAGCCGCTGAGGCTGTAGCTGTCCGAGCCTAACTCAACGAACCAGTATTCTCCCAAGGCTTCCATAACGAAGGTGCCGATATCCAGATCCGTGTGGCCGGTCTGATTATAGCCGGATTTGATGGCGGCATAGACCTGTGCTTCGTCCCCGGGGAAGCTGCGGAAGGAGGCAACAGATTCGTACTCGTCACTCTTCAGGAAGTAGTCCAATTGCCGATCATCGTTGGATACACCCTCTACCAGCTCCGGGTTGTACCATAAGAGAGAAAGATACTCGTCGCCACGGTCTGTAGTACTCTGATGCTCCCGCTGATACACGGATAGCTCAGGCATATTGTAGCGGTTTGCATACCAGTGCATGACCGCATTGTTACGGAAGGTAGTACCGCCGTCACCGAAGTTGAAGTTATACAGGTAACCGTTTGTTGCAACGAAATACCGTCCACTTTCCTTCATACCCTCCACTTCGGATAAGCCAAAGTCAGTTCCCAATACGGTAGACAGAGTTTCGATCAGGTAGGCTGTAAGTGCCAAACCCACAGCAGCATAGCCGGGGCCCTCGGGGTATGCACCGGAGGGCTGATAGGTCATGGAGATCTGCACATTCTTAACCGCATTGGAAAGAATGGTTGCACATTCGGAAGGATAGCTCTCGAAAGCTGCTGCAGCAGCTACGGATATCCCGCCGTTGCACCAAGGATTCCAGTTGTTGACCTTGGTCATGCAGACAGGAGGGGGATCCTGAGTGGTAATGCCCTTCTTGTACAGACCGTTCAGGACAGTCTTTCTCTGTGCATCGGTCATGTAGTGATACAGCCAGTCGTAGCCAATGCCTACAGCAAGGCCCATTTCTGCGGTATCTAAGTAATGGGTGGGGTTCCAGTCGGTGAAGGAGCAGACATTGATCATTTCCTCCACGGCTCTTTCCGCAAAGCGCCGTTCTCCGCTGATCTGATAGGTCATAGCCAACCAGCCGATGCGCTTGGTGGCTTGCTTACATACATTGAGCAGTTTGCCATCGGACTTCTCGTATTTCAGCAAAGGCTCGTTAAAAAGGGTGAGACAGAAGTTGTAGATCCGCGCATAGATCATTTTGGAATAGGGATCTGTTTGCACCAGCTTACGGAGCCGTGCGAAATCAGCATCATTTGCGAAGATCCTGGGGTGAACACCCTTAGACCTTGCGTTGAAAAGCGAGGTGATGGTAGATGTGGATGCACTGATGGAGCCTGCAGTGGTGGCTCTGGTGGAAGTCTCTGCGGCTTCCACCTCAGGCAGTGCCACAGCAGGCAGCAGCCCAATCAGCAGTGCAAGCAGCAATGCCAGTGCGGTAAGTCGTTTTAGCATAAAAATAGCCTCCTTTTGAGAAATTTTTCTATGGGTAAACTATACCATTTTTTTCAAGGCTTTGTCAATAATGAATTATCTTATACTCGCTCTAAGGCTGAAGCAGTTGTCAAATTCCGATTTGTCGATGAGATCCTGTAGGGGCGATGCCATGTCATCGCCCGAGTCACTTCCAACAAGCACCGGATCTCATTGAGCGTAACAATGATGATTATGATCGTAGGGGCGAACTGTGTTCGCCCCTACGGTGTGGTACGATGATCTTTGCAAAAGAAGAAATTGCTACAAGCGACGATACTGCCACGGGCGATGACACGGCATCGCCCCTACGGGATGTTGCGTAATTCGACAATTTGTTGGTTTGCAAACAGCTCG
>JAZMZW010000035.1:0-7831 GCA_045586205.1 Faecousia sp.
ATCCGACTTCGGGGATGCCCAAAGCACCCAGGCAGTAGGGGCCGATCAAAACGCCGGCAATGAGATAGGCCGTGACGTCGGGCATCTTAAAGGGTTTGACCAAACGGGTCATAAGAAGCCCTGCCAAAATGGCAATGGCGATGGATAATAAACTTGACATGACAATATTCCTCTCTTTTGTACCAATAATGAACTCGGCACACAGTATACTACCAAAAGGAAAAAATTGCAAACCTAAAATTTGATAGATTTATAAAAAAATAAAGGAGGGTTTTGTGCAATACTACCAAAACGCAAAAGGGAATAGAATTATATCAAGGATCTCACAGTATCAAATTCCGATTGATCGCTCCCTTCGGTCCCGATCAATCGGAATAATGAATAATGAATGATGAAGGATGAATAATGAATAATTTCGGTGTCGGCTACACCGAGAATTTGAAATAGGGCTTCGCCCTTTGAAATTATTCCAATTTTATATGGCGAAGCCATTCTTTTCAATCCATGCCGTAAGGCATACCACAATTATTCAATATTCAATATTCATTATTCATTCAAATTCCAAATCGCTCAACAGAGAGATAAACTGAAATTTAATTTGGTATTTGGGGAAGGGGAATATGAATGGCTAAAAAGACACCGATCATCGGCTTGGTGTAGGTCGATGATCGGTGTGATTTATATATATTAAGCTTCCAGAGATGCCAGAAGGGCTTTGAGGAAGGCTTCTCTGTTGATATCCAGAATGACCAGGGTATTCTTTTCTTCAAACTGCTTGTCGCTGTACAGGTCACAGACGGTTTTGCCCAGGGTCAGCTCTGCTTGGGTTTCTACGAAAACACCGGCTTCCTCTCCGTGGAAATATTCCGGATGTGCCAGATAGAATACGGGAACGGCATCGTGGACACAGAAGCCGGGATGTCCGTTTTCCAGATTCTTTGCCAGAATATGACCGCTGGCTTCATAGAAGAAGCGAGCCTTGGGGGAAGGGGAGTCCTTCAGCTTTTCCCATTCTTCAGGGAGAATATAAGTCTGCTCCGTGACCTCCAGACCGCACATGACTACGGGGATACCACTGCGGAACACCACCTGTGCGGCATCGGGGTCTGCAAAGATGTTGTACTCTGCACAGGGGGTGCGGTTGCCACGGGTCACACTGCCACCCATCATGAGGATGCGGTGGATCAGCTTGGGCAGATCGGGATAGGTTTCCAGGGCAATGGCAACATTGGTCATAGGACCCATGGTAATCAGCTCCAGAGTGCCGGGATTTGCCTTTGCGGCGGCATAGATGGCATCCCATGCCTTTTCTTCACCCAGGGAACGGGAGCTTGCGGGCAGGGAAGCCGCACCGAAGCCCTCTGCACCGTGGAATTCGGTGCCGTCGTGATAGGGGCGGAGGAGAGGACGGTCTGCCCCTGCATAGACGGGATAGGTCTTGCCTACCAGATCTCCCAGCTTCAGGGCATTGGGGGCAGTGAGATGCAGGGGAACATTTCCGGCTACGGCACTGATGCCCAGAATGTTTAATTCCTCCAGACTGCTTGCCAGCAGAATGGCGGCGGCATCATCTACACCGGGATCACAGTCGATCCATACGGGATAACGGTTCATAGTTCAATTCTCCTTATAGTATTTCACGGCATTGATCAGCAGTTCGGCAAAGGCCTCTCTGTTGACACCCATATTCACTCGGGCATTGGCGGGCTTGCGGTTATGTCCCACAGTAGTTCCACGGCAGTATTCTCCGCAGGTTTCCACTTCTACACACAGTTCACGGCTTTGGAACAGATCCGGACGGATCAGAGAGGCAACCGCACAGGGATCGTGCATGGGCGCTCCGGCATAGCCGATGTTCCGATGGAAGCCGTAGAAGAATTCCAACCAGTCTGCCACAATGGAGGACACCTGTCCGCCGATGGCACGGATCTGTTCAAAGTCCTCCGGCATCATCAGGGCTTGCTCCGTTACATCCAGACCGCTCATGATCAGGGGAAGACCGCTTTCTGTAACGATCTTGGCGGCTTCCGGATCTACCAGAATATTAAATTCCGCAGCGGGTGTCCAGTTGCCGAAGCAGATGCCACCGCCCATAAAGCTGATGAGCTCGATTTTTTCTTTCAATTCCGGGTGAGCAAGGAGCAGAGCCGCCACATTGGTCAGCGGGCCTGTGGCAACAATGGTGACCTTCTCTTGGCTTTCACGGAGGATCTTTGCCATGAGATTCACACTGCTCAGCTCACTGAGTTCCATTTTGGGCTCAGGCAGGGGAGGACCGTCAAGACCGCTCTCTCCGTGGACGGAGGGGGCATTCATTTCCGGGCCGATAAGAGGTGTACGCTTGCCCTTGGCAATGGGGGCATCGATGCCCAGCAGGGTACAGACTCTACGAGCATTGTAGGATACCTTTTCCACAGTCTGATTGCCACAGACACAGGTAATTCCGCGGATCTCCAGCTCGGGACTTGCCTTTGCCAGGAGCCAGGCGATGGCATCATCGTGACCGGGATCTCCGTCTAAAATAATGGGGCGTTTGTTCATTATACTTGCTCCTTTCTCAGTTGGGCTCTGCCTTTGCGTCGGCTACGCAGGACCACAAATACCATCATGACGATGGTGATCACATAGGGGATGGCGGCGGTGAGATCCGGGGAAATGTGTGCTTGCAAGCAAGTACCCAAAGCTCCGAAGAAGCCGAACATTAAGGCGGCCAAATATGCCTTGGCAGGGTTAGCTGCACCGAAGATCACACAGGCAAAGGCCACATACCCACGGGAATTGCTCATATTTTTTGCAAAGTTTCCTTCCAGATCTCCCAAGGACAGGTAGACTCCGGCAAGGGCGCAGGTGATGCCACAGAGGATACTGGCGATCCACTTCATTTTTTCGGGACTGATGCCGGCGGTGCGGAGGGTGTCGGGCTTCTCTCCGGCGGCACGGAGATGGAGGCCGTAGGGGGTGCGGTACACAAAGAGCCACAGCACCAGAACCAGAAGCAGGGTCACATAGAACAGCACGGACTGTCCTTGTAGAGCCTCTCCCACAAAGGGGATGCGATCCCACAGGGCAAAGCGAAGCTTGGGTAGGGCATCCATACCCTTACCGCCACTGTGACCGAAGACACTGTCGGACAGGAAGCCTGTGAGGCCGATGGCAAAGGTATTCAAGGCACAGCCGATAATGAATTCGTCGGATTTTAATTTTACCACAAAGAAGGCAAAGAGTAAACCCACAAGAATTCCCACCGCTACTGCAAGGAGCAGACCTAACCAGCCACCACCTAAGAGGAAGCTACCGTAAGCCCCAAAGAAAGCACCCATAAGGATCATGCCGTCCATACCAATGTTCATGATTCCGGCATGCTCTGTCATAGCACCGCCAATGGCGGCAAGGGCTACGGGAGTGGCGGTGCGCAGAGTCTCATGCAAGGTGGCAGGGGAGAAAATACGGGACAGAAGATCATTCATGTTTGCTACCTCCTTCCGTAACAGGGCGGGACGTTCTCTTGGTTTTCAGCCATTGCAGGAAGCTACCCTGTGCCGCCATGGAGAAGATCACCACAGTTTGGATGATCTGATAGATCTGAGAGGGGATACCGATGTATTGCAGTTCGTCTGCGCCGATTTTCAAAATGGCGAAGAACACAGACAGACCGATGACCGGTACAGGCTCATAGGCGGCGATCATGGCGATCATAAGCCCTTCAAAATAATAGTCGTTGCTGATAGAGGATTTATAAATATGCTCAGCCCCGTATACACGGAGCATGCCCACCAGACCGCACAGAGCCCCGGACAGCACCATGCACCACAGGATCAGACGGGCGGTTTTGATCCCGCTGAAAAAAGCAAACCGGGGATTTTGCCCCGTCAGGGACATTTCGTAGCCGGTAGCGGTTTTGTTCATAACATACCAAATAAGCAAGGTCAGACCAATGGCAACAAAAATTGCCGTTGAAAGCTTAGAGCCAGGGATCAGGGTGCTGAGCCAGTGGGTGGGATCAAGCTTTTCCGTAGCGGCAACCATGTTTTTGTTGGTGCTTTTCCATGGGCCTTTTGCCAGATACTGACACAGACACACTGCCACGGTGTTGAGCATGATGGTAGTAATGACCTCGTTGACTTTGACCTTGACCTTCAGCACGCCGGGGATCAGGGCGTAAATGCCTCCCGTTGCCATAGCCGCCAGTGCGGCGCAGGGGAGTACCAGCCAAGGAGAGGCATCCTTCATCCGGACACCCACCTGACAGGCCACGATGGCACCCAGGATCAGCTGTCCCTCTCCGCCTACATTGAAGATACCTACACGGGCGGCAAGGACACAGGCAAGACCGCACAGACACAGGACCATGGCATATTCCAGAAAATCTCCGATGTGTCTGCCGTTGCCGAAAGCGCCGGTGAGCATTGCACCGTAGGCCTCCAGGGGGTTGAAGCCTGCTACCAGCAGGACAAGAGCGCCGATGATCAAGGCGCACAGGATGCTCAGTCCCAGAGAGAGGAGGTAGGTATAGGAGTTAGACCGTTTCATGGGCATGCTCCTTTCTGCGACTGCCGGTCATGTAGTAGCCGATCTCTTCTTTGCTGATGTTCTGGGGAGAAAATTCTCCTGTGATCCGGCCTTCGTACAGGGTGATGATCCGATCGGACAGACGGAAAACCTCGTCTAAGTCTGCGGAGCATAGCAAAATCGCCTTGCCCTCATTCCGCTTGTCCATGATTTGCTTGTGGATAAATTCAATTGCACCTACATCCACTCCACGGGTGGGCTGGGAAATGATCAATACGGGGGTGTCAAAAGAGCATTCTCTGGCAACTACCAGCTTCTGCATATTACCGCCGGACAGAGAGCCTGCCTTCACATGGACACCCGCCCCTCGCATATCGAAGCGTTCAAATAGATCCGAAGCATAGCGTTCAATGGAGGAAAGCTTGCGGTGATCGCCAAAGCCTCGGAATTGCGCCTCCTTGTGCTTGCCGGTGATCAAATTATCGGCAACGGAGGCTTCCTTGCTGACACCGGTGATCAAGCGATCCTCCGGGATGTGGGCAAGACCCAAGGCACGGATTTGACCGGGATCTTTCCCCGTGGCTTCCTCACCGCAGACACGGATACTGCCGGCGGACAGAGGACGCAGACCGGTAATGGCCTCCAGCAGTTCACTTTGTCCGTTGCCCTCAATGGCGGCAATGCCAAGGATCTCTCCTGCACGAACCTGCAGGGACAAATCCTTGACCGCAGGCAGTCCCCGATTGTCGTAGACCTGTAAGGACTGTGCTTCCAATTGCAGTTCTCCCACAGCTCCTGTCCGCTCCAGATCCTCATACAGCACGGGACGGCCCACCATAAGGGAGGCAAGCTCCCGTTCCGTTACCTGAGCGGTTTCCTTCAGAGCAATGAGCTTACCCTTCCGCATGACACCTACCCGATCGGAGATGGCCTTGACTTCGTATAGCTTGTGGGTAATGAGGATCACCGTCATGCCCCGTTCCCTGACTACCCGACGGATGACGGAGAACAGCTCCGTGGTTTCCTGTGGGGTGAGAACGGCAGTGGGCTCGTCAAGGATCAGGATCTCCGCACCGCGGTACAGAGCCTTCAGGATCTCCACACGCTGTTGCAGACCTACACTTAATTCTCCCACAATGGCACAGGGATCTACCTGTAGACCATACTCCTCGGAAAGGGCACGGGTCTTGTCCTCTGCGGATTTTTTGTCATAGAAGATCCCCAGCTTTCTCGGCTCCTTGCTCATGACAATGTTCTGAGCAACGGAAAAGGAGGGGACTAACATAAAATGCTGATGTACCATGCCCACTCCACGGGCAATGGCGGCCTTGGGCAGGAAGTCCGTGATCCGTTCTCCCTTGACCCATATTTCTCCGGCAGTGGGCTCATGGATGCCGTAGAGCTGATTCATGAGGGTGGACTTGCCTGCGCCGTTTTCACCCACCAGGGCGAATACCTCCCCTTTGCGGATGTCTAAGGAAATGTCGTCATTGGCAAGAACTCCGGGGAATTCCATGCTTACATGGCAGAAGCGTACAGCTGTCTGTTCCATAATTGTTCCTCCCGATTTCTGTCTCTCGGTATAGTGCAATGGCGTGACATCATTGCGGTGTCACGCCATTGGGGAATGTTGGGTTTATCGGGTGGTGTCTACCACGATCTCGCCCTTTGCGATCTTCTCTGCCAGAGCGGAAACAGCGTTCTTGATCTCGTCGGAGACCTGCTGGGTAGAGCCTTCTTCACCGTAGCCGATGCCTACATAGCCGGCTTCCATACCTGCCACCCAAGTGGTGCCCAGGAGGGAGGTGTCGCCGTTCACGAACTGCTTCACAGCTTCGTAAATGGAGTTGCCCACTTCCTTCTTCATGGAGCAGATGATCACATCTTCTGCGATGTACTTCTGATCGGAGTCAACACCGATGGCATAGAAGCCCTTCTCACGGGCGGCCTCGAATACGCCGTCACCTGCGGCAGAAGCGATCTGGAAGACCACATCCGCACCCTGATCGTTGAGATCCAGAGCGCAGTTCTTGCCCACTGCGGGGTCGTCATAGGTGTTGGTGTAGTTGCTGACCACTTGGATGTCCTTGCCGGCTTCTGCGCCGTAGTACTTGGCACCCTGCTCATAGCCAACGATGAAATCGTTGATGGTGTCGGAGTCCTCGCCACCTACAGCACCGACCACACCGCTTTCACTGACGGCGGCGGCAATGTAGCCTGCCAGGAAAGAGCCCTCGTTCTGGGCATAGGTGATGTTCAGCAGGTTGGAGATGGGAGCTTCGGTAGCGTTGTCGATCCAGATGAACTTTACATCGGGATACTGGGGAGCGACGTCGCTGATTTCATAGAATTCCCAACCGACACAGACAACGATGTCGGCCTTGTCGGCGGCGTTCTTCATCTGGGTGCTGTGGCTGTCGTTGTTGCATTCGATGTAGCTGACCTTGACGCCAAGATCCTTCTCCAGACGCTCTGCGCCTTCCTTGGAGGAGTCGTAGAAGGAGCGGTCACCAAAGGTGCCGGCAACTACCAGAGCCAGAGACAGATCTTCAGTTTCGGTTTTTTCCTTCTTGCAACCGGACAGGAGTCCCAGACCCAGGATCATGGTCACAACAAGAAGCATTGCAATGAGTTTTTTCATAGTGTTTACCCTCTTTTTCAAATTTGATTTTGTTTCGGCCTCGGTTATTAGCCTACGACCTTTACTATCATTATACCATCTTTTGGCGGATGTTCAAGAAAAATCTTCCCCTACACCCTCGTCATTTTGCTGAAAAAAGAAAGGGGAAATTGTGCAATGTGCCATGTAAAAATCTGAGCCCTCTGCAATATTCTCTATGCAAGGGAAGTCCTCGTGAAACTTGTCGAAAGAAAAAGTACAAAAGGGGATTGCATTTTTCTTCCATCGGTGATATAATGTGGGCAATGCAGGTGTAATTCATCGGTAGAATGTCAGCTTCCCAAGCTGAATAGGGGGGTTCGACTCCCCTCACCTGCTCCATGTAAAAAACCTCTTTTGTCTACCTGACAAAAGAGGTTTTTTACAATGATATCCGTTCCTTGCGGAACGGGTGATATATCTTCGATATGATATCGCTCTTCGAGCGATGATATATGCCTTCGGCATATAAAGGAACGGATATTATATCATATTTTCACGGAGTGGAAATATATCATACGGCTCTTGAGTTTCCGCAAAACGATGCACAATTCTTGAACAGACTGTGCATAAGTTAGAAAAAGTCCAAAAATTGAAAAAAAGATGAGGAAATTTGCTCCGGTTTGTAGTAAAATATAATCACCACAAAACATCCTACTAAAC
>JAZMZW010000036.1:0-12624 GCA_045586205.1 Faecousia sp.
AAAGAAGAAATTGCTATAAGCGACGATACTGCCACGGGCGATGACACGGCATCGCCCCTACGGGATGTTGCGTAATTCGACAATTTGTTGGTTTGCAAACAGCTCGATAAATCGGAATTGGTGGGTAGTGCGAAGTGTGTGGTAAAAAATTTTTCGGGGGAGGGGGAAGCGTTCATTCGGGTGAGGTGGTGAAAGTTGGAAGGAATGTTTTGAGAATACTGTAAAAATGGGGAGATGCAGGCGGTTTTGCGGTAAAATAATTTTTTATAGAAGGTTTTCTGTGCTAAAATATTCCAAGTATAAATGAAAGCGTTTTCATCGCTGATAAAAGTCAAAAAGATAACAAAAAGTTCTGAAAGCTACTGTAATAAGGGTAAAACGCGCTATTTTTATGCATATATTGACAACTTGTGGAACTTGTGATATCATAAATACATCGAACGGAATGGTTCGGGGGGAGTGCTTCTTCTGCAAGAGGAAGCCATATCCGATTCCTTATCATCTGCCACAAGGTGCTGTCTAAGGCGCCGATGCACCGTGGGCAGAGATTGGGGAGGGTCTTTTCCGAGCGTCTCGTTTGCGGAAGTGCCGAGTGCTTCCGGAAAGGATGCATCGGCTTGGACAGTTTTGAATTTTATAAAGGAGAGACGAAATGAAGAAAAAATTTGTATCCCTGCTGTTAGTGGCTTGTATGCTGTTGAGCATCCTGCCTATGGGCATGGTAAGCGCCCGTGAAGCTGTGGTTTCCGGCACCTGTGAAGACGGCTTGACTTGGGAACTGGACATGGACACCAACGAGCTGGTGATTTCCGGAAACGGTCCTATGAAGGACTATCAGAATGAGACTACTCCTTGGCACGAATATTCCGACAGCATTACATCTGTTTTGATCAGTGACGGTGTTACCTCCATAGGTAAAAGTGCTTTTTGGGGAATGTCTGACTTGACATATGTCGAGATCTCCGGTACGGTTCAGGTCATCAAGAGCAGTGCATTTTCGGAATGTGAACGCTTATGCACCCTGATTCTCAATGAGGGCTTAAAGACCATTGGTTGGAGTGCATTTTATAACACGGATTTGCATGCGGTTTATATCCCCGCTTCTGTTGAGGTAGTGTATGACTCTGCCTTTGCTTGTTGCAAAAATCTGCAGGAGTTTATAGTAGCTGAGGGCAATCCCTATCACTTTGCTGACGACAACGGTTTCCTCTATTACAGGGAAGGGGAGGATATTTATCTGGTACAGTGCCCCGCTTCTCTTGAAGGCGTTTGTGAACTCCCCTACGGAGTAAATGTAATTGTGGCAAGTGCTTTTGAAGGTTGCGACAAGATCACTGAGATCGTGCTTCCCGATAGTCTGACCGGTATTTACACCGCGGCATTCGCCCGGTGTACTGCATTGACTCAGCTTACGATCCCAGCTTTCGTTGAGCAGATCGGACAAAATATTTTGAGTGATTGCACAGCGGTGGAGAAGATCCTCGTGGCAGAGGATAATGCATATTTCTGCAATGATGATTACGGTGTTCTGTTTGATAAGGATATGACGAAACTCATTCAGTATCCCGCAGGCCGTGGGGGACATTATGATGTTCCTATGGGCACCGCAGAGATCTGGGAATGTGCTTTTATGGGTTGTCAAAAGATCGAGTCTGTTTTTATTCCCGAAACTGTGGAGCGTATCGGGTATAACGCATTCTCCTATGCGTTCGGCTTGCGCGAAATCAAGTTCTCCGAAGGACTTAAGGTAATCGAAGGCTATAACTTTGAGATGACCGCGCTGAAGAATGTCGTACTTCCTGCCAGCCTGGAATGCATCGATTCCAATGCCTTTAGTACCTGCATCTCTTTGGAAGACCTCGTTGTGTTAAGCACCGATTGCGTGATCGAGGATGGATATGCTACTTTGGGCGAGCGTGGCTTTACCAAGGTCTATGGGTATACGGGCTCTACTGCAGAGGCGTATGCAAATGCAAACGGCTATTCCTTTACCTCCTTGTCCCATGCAGACTGTGAAAACGGAAAGCATATTTATGGGAGGGGTGTCTGCGTCCTTTGTGGGGCACTTGCAGTGGATGAGAGCATTGTGATCAACCATACCCTGGTGCTGTCTAACAACATCGCTTTGAACTATGTGATCCATGAATCCTACCTGAAGGACAAGGACGACTTCTATATGGAAGTCAAGGTGTCCGATTCTGATGATCGGTATAACGATCGGTATAAAATCCAGGGTATAAAGCGCGGAGAATATTATTACTTCATTATGAGTGATATTACTGCTGTGCAGATGACGGATATCCTTGAGGCAAAGCTGGTCATGGTAAAGGGAGATCAGGAAACCTACAGTGCTGTGGATAGATACAGCATTGCTACCTACGCCTATAATCAGTTGGGCAAGTCCTATGCGCCCGAAGGACTGAAGAAGGTCTGCGCAGAGCTTCTGCGCTATGGTGCATCGGCACAGCTCTACAAGGAATACCGCACAGATGCTTTGGCAGATGCAAGACTCACAGACGAGCAGAAGGCTTACCTGACGGATCTGTCTACTGTTAGCTTCAACGATCATGACTTGATTCATGAGGATCTGGCAGAGCCTGTGGTGGATTGGGTCGGTGTTGGCCTGGATCTTTGGTCCAGTGTGACATTACGCTATGTTGTAGACCTGTCTCGCTACAGCGGATCTGTGGAAGATCTGACCCTGCTTGTGGAGTACGAGACTGAGAACGGAGAGTATTACGCAGCCGAAATCACCGATCCTGTTGTTTTCGTGGAAGAAAAGAATTGGTATTCCTTTGATGTAAGCTTCCTCCGTCTGCTGGATATGAGATCCGTAGTCAATGTATGCGTGTACGAGGGGGACAATATGCTCTCCTGTACCAGATCCTACTCTGTTGATACCTATTGCAATGACATGGAGGGTACTCTGGGCACCCTGTGTTCTGCACTGGTTTCATTATCCGACAGTGCAGTTGCCTATTTTATGTCTGCTGAATAAATCGCTACTGCGACATATCGGAAATCAAAAATCATTAAGAAGCTGCCGTCCCCCACTTCGCAATGGGGGATGGCAGTTTATTTTGCAAAGAAAGCTATCCATTTGAAACGATTATTACTGAGTTTGTAATACTGTTTCTTGATAAAATGGTTTGAAAACCATTTTATTGCAGGATGAATATCCTGCACCGCCTATGGCGGCAAGAACAGTATTACACGGCATTTCTTGGCGGCTTTGCCGCCATGCCGCTTACCAGCGGCATAATAAAACGGTTAAACCGTTTTATTAGAAATAAGCATAAAATATCCCTTGATTTTTATATGGCAACTGTGGTATGATGAGTATGCCAAACAAATCTGAATACAATGAAAAGGTGTACCTATATCATAGGGATTACTGTATCTATTTATGGTTACAATCCAATCTGAATTCGTTAAAAACGCAATTCCACTTGGATTGTAATTAGGTGTACCTTTTTGCATTTAAGATTTGTTTGGCGACAATCGGAGTTGCGTTTTTGGTGCGTCAACTTCGGTTGACGCACTTTTTTATTTTATAAGGGAGGTTTTGTTATGAAAAAAAGATGGGTTTCGTTCCTGTTGGTGCTGGCCTTGCTACTGTCTTGCGTTTCGTCTTATGCAATGGCGGTAGAAACAGCGGAAACAGGGTACGAAGCAACGGAGGCAAGCTACACAGAGAGTGTGATCAACAGTGATGTTGAAGCATACGAAGGAGAACATTGCTATTATGTCGATGTGGGAGAGAATAACTTTGTTTTTGGCATAATAGATGATCCGAGTGATAGACATTACTATACCGATTTTGCCGTTAATCAAATTGCTGTACGAAACGGAATGCTATATATGTCTGCAGGGCAGAGCGTGTATTGCATGGATGTTCAGACCGAGGAGAAAAGGGAGTTGGTTGTTGCTGACTCGGAAATTCTGCGATTTGCTATAGCCGATAACCGGTTTTACTATTTAACAGAGGGCGTTCTGTATTGTATGGATCTGGAGAGTGCTGTTACAGAGGTTGTAGTGGAAGAGACCGGTATGAACCGCTTTTGGCTGGAAGACAGCAATACCATAGCCTACATGGTATATGATGAGTACATAAATTATTACGATTTGACTACAAAGATTGCGATCGTTAGGGATAACAAAATTTCCGTATTGGATGATACGATTGTTGCAAGTGGAGAAACCGGAGCGAAAAAAGGTCTTACGGCATCTTCTCTCAGAGAGAAATTCCCTCACGGAAAGTATTGGAATCGCGTTACACCCGGGTCATCTACAAAGAATAACAATCAGGATGGGTGGACAAATACAGCCTGCCCCGATCATTCCGGTACGATAGGTACGGCGAACCAAACCTGTAACGGATTCATGCCCGGAAATGCGGAGCTGTCTTGGCAATGTATGGGCTACGCAGAAAAATGTGCCTACGATGTAACGGGAAGTAACCCGAGAGTCAATGCCAACGGATGGCAGACTTATGAGAATGCTTCTGCTTTAGACAACCTAAAAGCAGGAGACATTGTCCGATATACGACATCTTACCTTCATTCGATATATGTTACTGCTGTAAACGGCGATACTGTTACATTCACCGATTGCAATTGGATTGGAAAATGCCAGATTCGCTGGGATGGTACGATCTCCAAATCTACCCTTAAGTCTAGATTTGTACATCTGAGATCGGCACCTTCTGCTTTGCCGACAGTGAATCACCAGCCTGTGATCGTTTTGGATGAATGCAGTTCGCCCTCTACCGGGGTATTGCGTGTGAAAGGGTGGGCATACGATCCTGACAGTCCTAACGAACCGGTGAATGTCCATGTTTATTTCGGAGAGGAGTGTGTATACGGTGAATTGTATACCGGAGTATACCGCCCGGATGTCCCGGCGGAGGGGCATCCCTGTGGACCGAATCAGGGGTTTGAAGCCGATCTTTTTACATGGGAGAAATACGGAACCAAGGAAGTTAGTGTTTATGCTATCAATATTGGAGCCGGTCATGACTATACCAAGGCTACAAATACACCCACGATTACTGTTGCTCGGGACACAACGGCGCCGTCTCTGTATAATCCCACGGTTACCAACATAACATCCTCCTCCTATGAGGTTGCGGTGGATACCAAGGATGATGTTCATGTTCTGGAGGTCAAGATGCCCAGTTGGGTAACGGGACAGACCGGCAATGACGCGGTGTGGCATCTTGCAACCCGAAATGGTGAAACCGACAGATGGTCTTGTACGATTCCCAGAGTAGCGGGGAAGACTACCCATTGGACTCATGTATATTCCTATGATCTTGCCGGCAACAGTACTTGTGGAGAAATACGCCTGGATGATGTGAATGTAACCTTTAACGCCAATGGTGGCACATGCTCCACCGGGAGTAAGAAGCTTACATCCATTACCGCCTTTGAGAATTATATTAACCCCTACGGTACACTGCCCACACCTACCCGTTCGGGTTATAGCTTTGCAGGCTGGTATACAGCAGCCAGCGGAGGCACAAAGGTGACAGCTTCTACCATGATATCCAACAGATCCAATCATACGCTGTATGCCCATTGGACGCAGAATACCTATTTGCTGGATTTGCAGGGTGAGTTCAGTGGGGAAATCAGAGAAACCATCGATTGGATCGGTACGGTAGATGTATATATTAACGGTGTCCTGGTAGCGGACGATGTCATTGACTATAACGCCAGACACCCCGCCGGCACGAAATATGAAATAAAGGATATTCGCGTAAAAAAGAATATTTCCTATAATGGAATCTACAGCGGCAATCGTGTGGGAACGATGGGGGCTCAGGATACCACGGTCTGTTTGTCTTATAACAGAATCAAGCCCGAAAATTTCACTGAGGAACCCCGAGTGACTATGGCGCTGGACGGTCATGTTTATGAGTTCTACGATACCCCTGTGACTTGGTATACAGCAAGATATATATGCGAGTATAAGGGCGGGTACTTGGTAGCGATTACAAGCGAGAAGGAATACGAGACCCTTGCTACGTATTTTAAAGATCATTGCATGTGGATCGGCGCTACAGATGAAGAAAAAGAAGGAACCTTTACCTGGCCTACAGGAGAACCCTTTGTCTATTCGAATTGGTATGCCGGAGAGCCCGGCAATTCGTCCGGCGATGAGGATAACAGGGAAAGCTATGTCGCAATGCGTCCGGGAGGACAGCAATGGTCTGACTTCAACGGAACCAGAACATTTGGCTTCATTTGTGAGTATGAATCCTGTACGCACAAGTATGAGGATACGACGGTAGAACCAACCTGTATCTCACAAGGGTACATCCTCCACACATGTACTGTCTGTGGTCACAGCTATAAGGATAGCTACACCGAGGTAACTAATCACAGCTACACCTATGAGAATAAAGGTGAGATTCATGAAGCAGTGTGCGGTGTATGTGGCAACAGCGTTACAGAGGTGCATAGCTTGATTTATAGCGAGGTTGATGAAAGCAACCATACAGGTATTTGTTCCTGCGGTTATACTACAAGCGGAGCGCATAATTGGAGCTTGTACTCAAATTCTATATTTGCGGGTTGCGACCATGATGGATTAAGTTCCTATATCTGTAGTGAGTGCAATGCTTTCAAATGGGTAAACATTCCGGCTTACGGCCATAGATACAATTACACGGACATGGGTGAGTACCATGAGGCGGTATGCAATAAATGCCGCTACAAATTTACAGAGGCCCACAGCTATGTGGACGGTGCTTGTGTCACTTGCGGAGCAGAGGAGGTCATTAGGGGAACCTTGGAACCCTTAACATGGGCCTATTATGTGGTACAGAACAAGCTGGTCATTTCCGGAGAAGGGGCTATGCAGTCCTATTCTGATCCCGATAGCTATCCGTGGGCTACCTATGGCGCAAAGATCAAGAATCTTGTAATCGAAGACGGTGTAAGCAATATTTCCGGCTATAGCTTCTATTATTTTTCCGGGCTGGAGAATGTGACCATAGGAAGGCAAGTAACTGCTATTGGAGACTATGCATTCCTTGGTTGCGCCGGTTTGTCCTCCGTGGCAATTCCGGACGGCGTGAAAACCATTGGAGATTTTGCATTTATTTTCTGCTCCGGCTTGACGGATGTCGTTATTCCGAATAGTGTGTCTGATATTGGTGAAGGCGTTTTTGCCAGCTGTGAGAAGCTGACTGCTATTACGGTTGGAGAGGATCATCCGTACTATTCCAACGATGACAGAGGAGTTCTGTTCAATAAGGATAAGACAACTCTTGTGGCTTGTCCAAGCGGTATGGAAGGCAGCTATGTGATCCCGGATACGGTTACTGCCGTTGGGGATAGCGGCTTCTATTACTGTACGAAGCTGACAGATGTAACACTTCCCGACGGGCTGACAACCATCGGCGTTCGTGGGTTTACGCGCTGTAATGAGCTGACGGCAGTGACCATTCCCGGTGGTGTAAGGGAGATCGGAAGCTCTGCTTTCCGTTATTGCGGAAGCATGGATCATGTGCATTTTATAGGCAATATGCCCACTATGGGTACCAATGCCTTCGCGAACGGATCCGCCGATTTGAAGCTCTGCTATCTTGAGGGAACGGAAGGCTGGGAAGCCTGCACATATACAGCAGAGCCTTGGGATCATACATATACCGTAGACGGCACATGGATCACTTATACTTGTAATCTCTGTGGGAAGGTCTATTCCTGCGATGGGGGAGTCGTTGTTCCTATTACGGATGAAAGTATCGTGATCAACCATACCCTGAATTTGGCAAGTGATATTTCCGTGAGCTATGCAGTAAAGGCGCAACTTCTGGAAGCTTACGAGGACTACTATCTGGAAATCAAGCTACCTGTTTATGAAGGGAACAAGAAAACCGGAGAGGAGACCGTGCAGGTAGAGCCTGTGGTCAGCGGAAGCTACATCTACTTCACCCTCACCGGTGTAACTGCGGTACAGATGAATGATGAGCTGACTGCTACTGTGCATATGACCAAGGGCGGAAAGAATTATGTTTCCAAGGAGGATCTGTACAGTATTGCCATCTATGCCTATAATCAGTTGAACAAGTCTTCCGCTCCTCAGAGCTTGAAGAAGCTCTGCGCAGATCTCCTGTGCTACGGCGCGGCGACTCAGAGCTACAAGGGCTATCGCACCGATGCTTTGGTAACGGAAAATATGACCGAAGTACACAAGGCGTATATGAGCAACACGGATGGAGTTACCTTCGGCAACACCAATACGGTTTACAATGACATTTCCTCTCCCCTGATCACCTGGGTTGGCAAGACCCTGAATCTGGATTCCAAGGTCATTGTGAGATTCATCTTTGATGCCACCGCCTATACCGGGAATATTTCCAACTTGACTCTGAAATTGGTCTATGAGGACAGCGACGGGATCTATCAGAAGGCTACTGTGAAAAATCCCACGGTCTATAATGCAGCCAGATGCCAGTATGCTTTTGATTTTGACGGACTTATGGCAGCCGAGCTTCGTACAGCCGTCAGTGTGGCAGTGTACGCAGGAGATGTGCAGGTATCTCAAACTCTCCGTTACAGCCCTGATACCTATGGCAACAACAAGAACGGCGCATTGCTGACTGTCTGTAAGGCTCTCTTTGCCTACAGCGATTCCGCGAAGGCTTATTTCGCATTCTAACAGAATAAAGGCTCTGTGAGATCCCGAGGGGTCCCACAGAGCCTTTTCTGAAGGTCAAATTCCGGTTTATGGAGTTTGGTTGGGAAAATATTCTTCTACAAAGTCTACCTTATCCACACGGAAGCTTTTTCCGTTGAGGTAATTCAGGGAGCCGGCGTCGGTGGTGAAGGTGAAATGAAGCTTGTAGGAATACAGCGCCTGATAACGGCGGTCGAAGTTCTTGTTCAGCTTGCCGTATTTGCCGTCACCCAACAGGGGATGGCCGGCGTGGGCGAACTGGGCACGGATCTGGTGGGTGCGACCGGTGATCAGCTCACATTCTACCAGAGACAGGCCGTTACGGCTGTCGAGAACCTTGTAGCGGGTCTCACAGCTCTTTGCCCCTGCCTGGGGGCGGTCGGTGACGAAGACGCGGTTCTTCGCCGCATCCTTGAAGAGATAGCCCTTCAGTACGCCCTCACGGGGCTTGGGAGAGCCTTCCACAATGGCTAAGTAACGCTTGTCCAGCTCTCTGTCCTTGATCTTCTGATTCATGACTCTGAGGGCTTCAGCGGTTTTTGCCGCAATGACGATACCGCCGGTATTGCGGTCGATGCGGTTACACAGGGCGGGGGTGAAGGAATTCTCCTCTCTGGGTCTCCATTCCCGTTTGGCATACAAGTAGGCCTGAATATGATCAATGAGAGTTCTGCCGTATTCTGCGCCGTCGTGGGGGTGGACTGCCACACCGGGCTTCTTGTCCACAAGGATCAGATGCTCGTCCTCATAGACAATGTTCAGCTTGGGGGCACTGACGGTCAGGTAGGCATTATCCTCACGGGGGGTATCAAAAAATTCATCGTTAATATATAATTGCAGAGTATCGCCTTCTGCCAGACGGTCATCCCGATTGGCACGGGCATTGTTCCGCTTGATCCGCTTCAGGCGGATATATTTCTGTGCAAGGGAGGCAGGGAGCAGGGGAACGGACTTTGCCAAAAAGCGATCCAGTCTCTGTCCCGCATCATTGCGACCAATGGTAAATTCTTTCATCAAAAACCCTCCTATTCACCAATACTATGATACAGATAGGGGAGAAAGTCAAGTGTTTTTTCAAAAATGAAAAAATTAAAAAATAATCGGAAGATTGGCGAAAAAAACATTTGACAAATGCCCTGTACCTTGGTATAATGTAGGGCGTACGACTATGGAGTAGGAGATTGCAATGCTGTTAGCTCTTTCAAAGATCATTCAGACCCCTGACAGTGCGCTTCCCTTTGAGACAAGTCTGGATCTCAGCGATCTGGAATTCGGGGGTAGCTACCCTGTAACAGAACCCGTCCGCGCAGAGGGCGTTGTCCGCAATACTGCCGGTGTGCTGGTTCTCACTGCACAGGTTTCCACCGTCCTGCACGGGAGCTGTGACCGTTGTGCGACAGACTTTCAGCGTGAAGTATCCTATGATGTAGAAGCGGTTCTCACCCGCAAGTTAGAGAATGAAGACGAGGCTGACGAGTGGACCTTCCTGCTCGAAAATGATCATGCTGATCTTGACGACATTCTCACGACGGCATTCGTACTCAACATGGATTCCAAACTGCTGTGCAAGCCGGACTGCAAAGGTCTGTGCTTCCGCTGCGGCAAGAATCTGAACGACGGAGCTTGCGACTGTCGCCCGGAATCCGATCCCCGTTTGGCTGTCCTTGGGCAGCTGTTGAAGGATAAAGAATAAACAACATTTACTCTGACCAAGGAGGTGTCATTCATGGCTGTTCCCAAGTGTAAAGTTTCCAAGGCAAGACGGGATAAGAGACGTAGCTCTCACTGGAAGCTCTCCATCCCCGGCATCGTAGCATGCCCCAAGTGCGGAGAGGCTCGCCTGCCCCACAGAGCTTGTAAGAAGTGCGGTACCTACAACGGACGCGAAGTTCTTCCTGTTGCTGAGGAAAAGTAATTTGCAAATATTTGCAGAATGAGAAATGAGGAAGGGAGTAGAAACCTTCCTCTTTTCGCATTTCTGCGGAGAATCGCCAAAAAATAATCATTGAAAAAAAGGACAATCTGTGCCATAATATGGTATAGAAGAAATATAAAGGAGGGGAACATTATGCGTAAATGGATCGCAATGCTCTTGCTTGCAGGCATGCTCCTGCCCCTTACCGCCTGTGACAAAACCCAACAGGAGACCGAACCCACCGTAATTACCGCAGAGACCACTCAGGCTACAGAACCTTCTCAGACTGTGGAGAACACAAGCACAGCCCCCACTACGGATGCACCTGTGGATGTACCTATGGAGGAAGTAACGGAGGAAACAACGGCGGAGTACCGACTTGTCCTGCCCCTTGAGGAGCAGGTAGCTCTTATGATCGCCCAAAGGGCCTCTTGGCTCAATGAGGACGAGCTTTACGGTTTTATGTACAACTTTACCGTAGCAGACATGGATCGCAACGGTAGATGTGAGCTGTACTTTGGCTCCTGCGAGGGTACGGGCCTTTACACCTTTGTGGATGCATGGGAACTTGGGGAAGACTGCAGTTCTTTGCTTCCTGTAGAGAAGGACTACGCTATGGAACATTCTCAGGCCGATATCATCCGTGGCCAAGCTACTGTCTATTATGAGGAACAGCAGGATACTTACTGTTATATCTTCAGTGATGAGAATCGTAACGGCTGGGTCTGGCAGGGGAGCGAGAAGCGTGTATGGTGTCTGAAGGACGGTAGGATCTCCGAAGAAATTCTGGGAAGCTACAACTGTGAGACAGATGAAAGCTATACGACCAGGGAATTCTATCTGGATGCACAGGAAAGAGAGATCAGCAAAGAGGATTACGAGCAGTTGGAAGCCCTGCGCTTTGCCGATTGCAGATCCATGGAAGCAAAACTGCTTTGGCAGTCTGTTGATATTGAGGAATTGGATACTCTGACGGATGAGCTTCTGGCGGATCTGCTGCTGCAGTCCGCAGAGGGCTTCACCTTGGAGTGAGGTTGAGAAAGGAGAGAGTGCTATGCCGAAACCCTTAGTTGCCATCGTTGGCAGACCCAATGTTGGCAAGTCTATGTTATTCAACAAATTGACCGGTCAGAGAACCGCCATCGTGGAGGATACTCCCGGCGTGACCCGTGACCGCATTTACGGCGATTGTGACTGGAACGGTCGGGAATTCGAGATCGTGGATACCGGCGGTATCGAACCCAACACCGACAGTGAGATGCTGAAGTTCATGCGCCGTCAGGCTGAAATCGCCATTGAGACCGCAGATGTGATCATCATGGTCACGGACATCAAGACCGGTGTGACCGCCGCGGATCAGGATGTATCTACCATGCTCCTGCGGAGCAAAAAGCCTGTGTGTCTGGCAGTGAATAAGTGTGACTCTATCGGCAACTTGAATCCCGATATTTACGAGTTCTATGCTCTGGGTCTGGGTGATCCTATTGAAGTCTCTGCTGTCCACGGACACGGCACCGGCGATCTGCTGGACTGGTGCGTGGAGCATTTTCCCGAGGAGACCGAGGAGGAGGAAGAAGGCGAGATCATCAAGGTCGCCATTGTTGGCAAGCCCAATGTGGGAAAGTCCAGCCTGCTCAACCGCATTCTCGGTGAGGAAAGAGTTATTGTCTCCAATGTGGCAGGCACTACCCGTGATGCCATTGACAGCTATTTTGAGAATGAGTACGGCAAGTACCGCTTCATCGACACTGCCGGTATGCGTCGGAAGTCCAAGGTGGACGATGCCATTGAGAAATATTCCAATATGCGTTTCATCGCCGCCATTGACCGTGCGGATGTTTGTCTGATCATCATTGATGCCAACGAGGGTGTCACGGAGCAGGATACCAAGATCGCAGGTTTGGCACATGAGGCAGGCAAGGCCTGTATCATCGTGGTCAACAAGTGGGACATGGTGGAGAAGGAAACCAACACCATGAACCAAATGACCGAGGAGATCCGCAGGGATCTGGGCTACATGC
>JAZMZW010000037.1:0-32226 GCA_045586205.1 Faecousia sp.
CTTCCCATGCGGTAGTCCTTAGGCTGAGATGTAATGCTGAGCGTTTTGGGCGTATGCTGATACTGATGTACTACTGCAAAATCACTCTGTAAGCTTTCGCCGTTGGCATCGCTGACAACACAGCCGACCTTGATATCCCGATACTTCTCAAAGTCATAGTCGCTAAAGTTCCGTACCAGTGTATTCGTGGGCTCGTCGCTTTCAACGGGGGTCATCCAAACAGCCTCATCATCATACAAGATGCACCACCAATAGGTATAGGGAGCCATTCCGCCCTCAAGGGTAATGGTAAATTCTGCATCCTCCTGAGAACTTTCCATACGATAGTCATTCGGCTGGGATGCAATGGCTAAGGGCTTCCGAACAAAGGGGTGAACCTCCGCCATCTCTGTTTGCACAGTGTTTCCCTTAGAGTCTGTGATGACGCAGAAAACGCCGATATCCCGATTCTCATCAAAATCATAGTCACTGATATTTCTTGTAAATACATGGATGCTTCCCGTAGAGGTAACGGGGTTAGCCCGTACTTCCTCGGTATCATAGCAGGTCACCCACTCATAGGTATAGGGAGCGGAGCCACCCTTAATGGTAACGGAGAACTCTGCATCCTCCTGAGAGGAGGTCATGTAGTAGTCATCGGGCTGGAATACGATGGACAGAGGCTCATCAGAGGTCATATAACGATAGATGAAGGTAACGATCTGTCCACGGGTGCAGGGCTTGTCGGGACCGAATGTAGTCTTGGAGGTTCCGGTGGTAATGCCTTCCTCTACTGCCCAGAGAACTGCGTTATAGTAGTACTGACCCTGAGGCACATCGTTAAAGGGATTATCATTTTTTTGAGGAGCAGGCTCCCCGGCCGCACGCCACAGGAAAGTAACCACCTGTGCTCTGGTGCAGGACTTATCAGGACCGAAGGTGGTCTTACTTGTGCCGGTGGTAATTCCCTCTTCTACAGCCCAGAGAACAGCCTTGTAATAATACTGTCCTGCAGGAACATCAGTAAAGGGATTTTCTGTCTGTGTAGGCTCGGGGCTGCCCGTTGCACGCCACAGGAAAGTAACCACCTGAGCTCTTGTACAGGGTCTATCCGGGCTGAAAGCGGTCTTGCTTGTGCCGGTGGTAATGCCGTTGGCTACCGCCCACAAGACAGGTTCATAGTAATAGTCCTTTTCCTTAACATCCGTGAAGGGATTGCCTCCCTCTGCGAAGATGGTAAAGGTAAACATGCTTGCCAACAGTGCTAAGCAAAGAATGAAAGAAAGTACTTTTTCACCTTGTTTTCCTCCCGTTATGTAATATGATCATTGGATTTCACGGTACGATCATGATATGACCGCACAAGGATCGATTGGAAGGTCATTGCTTCCGTGGGATCCGAATATCAGAAGCCGGAAAGCTTAAATACCAGAACTTCGTCTGCGGATTCGTCTGCGCGTGTCTCGCTCATAACGACCAGGATACTGCCATCATCGGCAATATCAGCGGCAGCAATCCAGGGATAGCTGGTGCCAAAGAGATCACCGTCATCCACTGCCCCGACCCAGGTGCCGTCTGCGGTCCACATGACCACCTCACGCATGTTTCCATCCAGTGCCAGGAAGCCATTGTCAGTGCTCATGGCATAGGTAATGGATCCAAGGCCGAAGCCGTCGGGCTCGCCGCCCAGCTGCAGCATCAGCTCACCGGCGTAATCGTATGCGAAGATGTATTGCTCGTTGTCCTCCACAGAGGATCCGCTTACCAGGATGTAATTGGTGTCAATGGTGATGCTGCTGATGCTGTCCACTTCGGGGAAGGGGAAGGGACTGCCTGTCAATGCACCGTCATGGAAGGAATACAGCTGGCAATCCTCGCCGGAATAGAACCAGCTGATACCCCAGGTGCCGCCGGGTGCTACGGCGAAATTATCGGGGCCCTCGTAGGAGAACTGAACAGCTTCCCCATTATGTCCGATAACAGGTTCCATGAAGTTGGACAAAATGACGTTTCCATCTGCACCCTTTTCCAGGACCTCATACTCGGTGTCCAGAGGGATTTCTTTCACAAAGGTCAAGGATGTGCCGTCGTAAGCATACTGGTACAGAGCGTAGTCGCTGAGCAGGTAAACCTTGTCACCAATTACCGCAATATCGTGATTGAAGGTTTCGTAGGTAACCATGGGCTCAGCTATGGGCAGGAACTCGGCAGTCAGCGTATAAGTACCAACCGTCTGGCTTACTGTGCTGCCGGTGAAGGGCTCTCCCTCCCAGTACCAGGGAGGATCCATATTGTCAGTTCCGGAGGCGGTGCAGGTAATGTTCTCGATGAGAGCAGGAACTCGGGGATCCTCCCAGTTCTCCGCACCGATGTTATAGGTCACGCCGGCGGCCTCATTCCGACCGAAGAAGTAACGCTCACCATTGTCCTTGTCCACATAGAGCATGGGCTGACCGCCCACTGTTACAGTCTCCAAGTTGCCAGCAACATAGGCCTTTTCGTCAATGCCGTAGTTATGCATTGTCTCACGGAAGGACTCGTGATCTTCCTCATAGGCTGAAATGTCTACCAGAATCTCTGCATATCCCTCTGCGTTTAGAATCTGCAGATCCGCATTTCCGCCGCTTTCAGTCATGTAGAAATCGTCTTCCGTAATGGTCCAGCCGTCTTCCTCCTTATACTTGACCGTAAAGAAGGTGTTTTCATGGACTGCCAGGTTTTCATTAGACTCCGTCTCGGAGGGGTGGGTGGTAGGAGTCTCCGTTGTGGCTGACTCATTCCCCTTTGCGGTTTCCGTAGGTTGAGTGGTTGTCTCTGTGGGTTCCTTCTCGCCGCCACAGCCTACCAGAGAGATCATCATCACCATTGCCAGGAGCAAGGCCATGATTCTTAACTTGTTCTTCATATTTCTCTACTCCTTCCTTATATATTCCCGTTATTGCTGATAGGGAGCCAATGCCGTATCAGCCTTTTTGATCCATTCGGTTCTGTCGCCGTAGACAGAGGCATCCAGAGCTCCGACGGTATTTGCCGCCTGTACCTCATCAAGGGTTCCGTCCTTTGCTGCTTTCACGGCCCCGGCAAAGGCCTTGATGGCATTCATCTGCCGCTTTGCATTCTTGAAGGAGTTGCCCAAGGTCTTCTGGATACCGAAGAGGTTATCGAGGTACTTAGCCATAGCCTCGTAGCTCTTGCTATTGGCAACCTCCAGACGGAAACTATACATACCGACAGCGTCCTTGAAAACCATGTAGCAGAACTCTTTGGTTTCCATCTTTCCGTCGGAATTCTTGACCTTTTCTTCCTCGTAATCGTACTGAACCAGATCAGCCAGCCGATAGACACAGGCAAGCTCCGTCTTGCCGAAAATGAAGATCTTGCGCCGGGTCTCGACTACTGCAACCAGACCTGTGGAGGGAGAAACATACAGCAGTGTACTGCCCACACCGAAGCACTTCAGCTTTTCTTCCTTATTCTTGGCTTTCTTCAGGGGTAGCAGCAACTCATTCCAGATTTTGGTGCCCTTTTCCACCTGCTCAATATGATTGGTTACATCCCCCAGGGTTGCCTCCACCTTGTCGAAAATCTTGAATGTTTTCTTGCTGCAGACCTTTCTGCAAATGAAGTTGCCATCCACCAGTTTCTGTTCAGACAGTAAACCGATCTCTGCACCACAGATTGCACAATTATGCTTTGCCATTTTCGTTTCCTCCTTGATATTCATTATTTTTTGTTTTATACTGAGTTCCTATAAAAAGTAGACTTTTGCCTGTTTCTGCTCTTTGCTCAGAAGTTTTCTGTTGCACCGATTATAGCCGGGAACCGCAGCTCTGGCAGAACTTTCCACCGTCGGCAGGTGCTCCGCAGTTGGGGCAGAACTTCGGACCGGTGGATGCCGGTGCGGGCTCGGGTGCCGGTTGCGGCACAGATGCTGCCTGTATGATCGGCTGTACAGCCGGGGCGAAGCCCTTCAGCGCAATTGCCTGCATACCTGCACGGAACAGATCTTCCAGTTCATCGTACTCGCCACGGCGCTGCCTGTACTCGGGGTACAATGTGGGATCGAAGCCGGTTCTCACGGTACCAAAGCCGAGACGGCGTTCCACAGTTTCCAGTTCAAGGCTGTCACGGTTGAGCCGGAATGTGATCACGTCAAAGTAGGGATGATTGACATGGATCCGGGCATAGAAATCATAGCTGTATTCATAACGGGGCGGATTATAGCTGACTTCCTCTCCCTTACTGTTACGGGCTTTCAGTTCCCGTTTCGATTCCTGCACATCAATACTGAAAGAGGTAACATCCCGGAAGCTGATGATATCCGCATTCTCTTCTATGTAGCTATCCGTTCTTTCCACTACAAAACGGGTGGGCACACCGTTTACCAGTTCTGCCCGTAGCGTATATCGCTCACCAAAAGCCACTGTAGGGCGGAAGGTGTGAAGTGCCGCTCTGTTTTGTTCCCGGTAGTTAAGTTGTTGTTTGATCTGCTCCACCGTAGAGTGGCGACGATCATCAAACCAAGGCGAGAGAAGCTTTACACAATCCTTGCAGATCTCTCCGTCCTCCAGCTTTTTATAGCCAAACATGCCTACTTCTTTACCGCAAATTTCACAATCCTTCTTTTTAAACACATCAAATAAACCCATTAGAAGTAACCTCCATTCCAATGTCGCTGTTGTCAAATGGGTCGCCGTATTCAGGAAAGCGCTTATGCCCAGGGATCTTCTGACTTCGCCTGACGGATTCCTACCATCAGGAACTGATCCCACAACAGCCATGTGCCGTCAGCCTTTTGCCGCAGAACCACCTCGCGGGGATGATCTGCTCCACCGCTGCGGATGTGCAGTTTCTTGTAGCCGGGGTTTGCATCTGCATAGGGGCCCGCCTCTATTGTGATAGTGTAGGGGATCGATGGAACATAATCACTCTCCGGAACAGCGCCCTTGAAGTAAGAGAAAGGAATGTTGCTTCCACCCCGAAAACGGTCATTCAGGAAAGAAAGATCGTGAGGGCCGAGGGGTCGAGGACCGCGGAGCCAATTTAGCATTTTCGTTCCAATACATTTATCGGCAGCATAGGCACACAGTGCGCATACCGTCAGTGCCGCAGTCTGGAAGGGATCTTCCAGGGCAGCTTCGGGAAGTGCTTGCATTTCAGCGAGACTCTCCGGCAGAGCCAAAAAGGAGAAAGATTTTTTCTGCACTGTGACAGCAGTCGTTTCTGTTGGTGTGGTTGCCGCTACCTTCTTCAAGCGGTCGAAAATGGACACGTGAATACCTCCTTCTTCAAAAAATGACAGAACAGCTCTTCCGGGGGGCGATACCCTTGTAGGAAGATCTGCTGTTTGTTTTGCCGGCTGATTTATTGACTTTTTTTCTGCGTCGTGATAAGATAATAAAGTAAGGGGTGGGCTGTGTGTTCGTTGGCGCGTTGACACAGCACATGATACTTGCGGTATCATGGGGTACCCCCCATATATCAGGGCAGGCTCTATACCCTCCTTCAAACCTTGCACTTTATATTATAAGGACTTCCCCGGATTTCGCCCCACCCGAACGACGCAAATTGGGTAGGGATGCAATATTTTTTCTTCAAAAGGGTGGGAATTTGGGTAGGATACTCGGAGGGATTTTTATGAAAAAACGAATTTTTATATTTTTGATGGCAGTAAGCTGTTTGCTGTGGAATCTGACCGGCTGTGCCCGGGCGGATAGACCGTCCTCGGCAAATCCGGTTACGCTGACCATATGGCATGTATACGGAAGCCAAACCAAATCACCCTTCAATACTGCCATTGATGAATTTAATAACACTGTGGGTAAGGAAAAGGGCATTACAGTGAATGTGGTGTCTGTCACCAGTTCCTCAGCCATTGACAAGGCATTAGCAGCCTCCGTCAATGGAGAACCGGGTGCCGAAGAACTACCGGATCTGTTTACCGCCTATCCCAGAGTGGCTCAAATCGTAGGAACGGATCGGCTGCTTGCCTGGAACCGGTATTTCTCCGAAGAGGAGCTGTCTGCTTTTAAGCAAGAGTTTCTGCAAGAGGGGTATTTTGATTCCCAGCTATTCCTGTTACCCATTGCCAAGTCTACAGAGGCCCTTTATCTGAACAAGACCTTGTTTGCAGAGTTTAGTGCACAGACAGGTGTTTCCATGGAACAGCTGCAAAGCTACGAGGGTCTTTTCGATGTGGCAAATATCTATTTTGACCGATCCGGTGGCAAACAGTTTGTTCAGCTTAACGATTTTTATCACTATGCCATGGTTGGAACAAAGGCCTACGGTGGGGATTTTATCCGTGATGGAAAGCTGCAGTTGGACGATCCGGCCTTTGAGACTGCTTGGGAATTATTAGCACGGACAGCCATTTACGGAGGCATCTGCTTGGATGACGGCTATGCCGCTACCCGGTGGAAGACGGTTGAGATCATCTCCAATATTGGCTCCACGGCAGATATTCTGTATCAGCCGGATCAAGTGATCTATCCGGACAATACTACCCGGGAAGTCGAGATCATCTCTATGCCATATCCTCTGTTTTCGGAAAATGCTGCCGGTGCGGTTCATCGTGGCGGCGGACTCTTTGCCATCAGAAGCAGTGACGAGAGAAAGAACTATGCAGCCGCGGTCTTTGCAAAGTGGTTGACTGAGGAGAATCACAATCTGCGCTTTGTAACGGAAGCAGGTTACCTCCCTGTGACAGATGCCGCTTTTGACCGGTTGCTTGCAGATCCGGAGTTGGTACAAAAAGAAAACTATCGACAGTTATATGAAACCGCAAGTCTTATGATCCGGGAATACTCCCTTGTGGACATTCCTGTGTTTGACGGGGCATCCCATACACAAAGCCGTTTTGAGGAGTCGGTTAAGCTTGTGTTAAGAGCCGCACACGGTCAGTATATTGAGAGGGTGCGCAGCGGCGAGAATCCTGAAATCGTCCTGAATGAGTTGACGGACGATTCCCTGGATATGCTGAAACAGTCTTTTTATGGTGCGGGAGGCTAAGCTATGAAAAAGGTTAGGCTCAAACTTCTGCTCCAACACTTTCGGACCGAAAGTCTTTCCTTGCGAAAACGGTTTCTGCTGTATATTATCTCAGGTATTGCCACCTTTTTGGCTTTGACCGTGGTGCTTTTGAACCTGTTTGGTGTCATGAACTCTGCCAATGTGCAAATTATGCGGGATTTGGATACCGTGCTGGCTAACAGTGCGGATGATATTGAACACGATTGTGATGAACTGGCTGCTTGTGCAATATCCTTTTCCCATCAGTTGGAGTCTCAGATTCAAAGCTTTCTGATAGAACATCAACTGCATTTTGACGATCTACAGAATAATACCCGGGTACTTACCGAGTTACAACGGCAGTTGTACGACACGGTATACTTGAATATGCAGGTTGCACCGGCCAGTGGGGCATTTTATATTTTGAACACTACCGTCAATCGTGCCTCAGAAACACCGCTTTTCAACGGTATTTATCTGAAATATGTAAATCTATCCTCCGAAAATACTGTCAACAATGATTTTACTTTATACCGTGGTTCCTACACCACGGGAAAGGATAACAACCTAACTTTCCACAGTGGCTGGAACAACGAAAACAGAACAGATTTTTTTGAGGATTGTGAAAGTGTTTTTTCCGATGGTGTACACTATGTTCTAAGCTCCGTAGTGGAAATTCCCGAAACATGGGAAAAGGCGAGATACATTTATGTGCCCTTGCGGGACAGACAGGATCAGATCATCGGTGTTTGCGGTTTTGAGATCAGCGATCTTCTTTTTCGGTTGTCCCATAAAACCGAGGATCCTCGATGGGGCCAGTTGGTTTGCGGCCTGATCGATCGGCATCAGGGTGACTATTACGGACAGTTTAATTCCAACCGCTACCAAACCTGCAATACGAACAGCAGTCTTCGGATCATTCCCAAATCGGATTATACACAATTTGATTTTGGTACGGAAAGTTGCGTAGGTATTACCAGGGATATCTTTTTAGGCAATGATGCTTTCACAGTGGCGATGATGATGCCACAAGCACAGTATCAAAAATTTATCCGAGCGGGACAGTTGCAAAACGCTATGATCTTTTTGATCCTGGGAGCCTTAACATTGGTGTGCTGTGTGATTATGAGCCATAAATATGTTTCTCCCATCCTGAAGCGGATTGAACAGGTGAAGGCAAGAGATATGGGTGGCGATCCAACGAATATCCGGGAGATTGATGACTTATTTGCCTTTCTGGAAGCACGGGATGTGGCCTACGAAGCACGGCTGGAAGAGTTGGAGCAAGAACGGCAAGCTGCCGAGGCCAACGCAACCAAGACCCAGAAAGCTTACGAAACGGCTCTGCGACAGTTGGATTTGGTACAAGGAGAACTGGAGCAGCTTACTACTGCCCAACACCGGGAGATCGTTTTAGAGGAATACGAATTCTTCCTCTGCAATTTGGGTACATTAACCGCTACGGAATACAAAGTCTACGAATTGTACTTAGCCGGTAAGAACGCCAAACAAATTGCAGAACTCCTTGGGATTTCTGAAAATACACTGAAATACCACAACAAAAACATTTACAGCAAATTGGGTATCTCTTCCAGAAAGCAGATGCTACGCTTTGCGGCATTGAAACAGCATCAAGACACCCACCCGAAAAGTCCATAAACCAACCGTCCTCACCCCATAGGAGAAATAGAAGCAAAGAGTCCCTGCTTTTTACAGAAAAAGCAGGGACTCCGTCATCTGCGACAGGATGTGGGGAAATGTGTGAAAAAATATTATTTCCCGTATGTTGTATTTCGACACAATTTGCAAACTATATGTGGTATTTTGTACTTAGGAAGTCCTAAGACGCAAAGAAATGACAATGGCGGTCATGTCGTCCTCGGCCTGCATCCCTCCGATGAGCAGAGCGGCAAGCTCCTGTGGGGAGGCATTCCGATAGCTTGCGATCGCCGTCTCGGTTTCCTCTCCGTATGCTCCGTCGCTGATCAGCACGAGCATCTCTCCTCCCCGTAGGGACAGCACATACTTCTGTGGCAGGTGTTCTTCTCCCACACCGACTCCCGGAGGGGGTGTGGCTGTCCCTATTTTTTTCAATTCTTCCCCGTCACGCCAATAAGAGGGAGCAGAGCCCCATTTGTACAGCACAGCCTTCCCCACGGAAAGATCGATCTCTACCAGATCCACTGTAGAAAAAGCCCCCGAACCTTGCAGAAGCATATTGCCGTCAAGGAGTTTCATAGCCTCCGGTGCAGGTAAGCCACTGCACAGAAGTCTCTGGAGCAATCTGACGGTATAATTGCTCAGCTGTGCCGCCTCCCGGCCTGTACCCATGCCGTCACTGAGAAGGATGTAATAACGATTCCATCTGCCCATGAAGCAAGCTCCCCTATCACCGCAAAGCTGTCCCCGTTCCTTGCTGGCAGAGCAAATGCTCACCAGAGGATGGTAGCGCCGTTCCTGCTCTACAGGCACTTCCCTGCTCATTGTCCGCAGATACTTTGCCATAATGCTGTAATCCTCCGACAGAATCCTGCGACTTTCCCGTAGCTGAAGACGGTACTGTCTGCGGTAGAGCATTCCCTCCAGCTCCCGATTCATTGCGGCAAGGAAGGCATCCAGATTGCAACAACGTTTCCGGAAGCCGGTAGGAAAATGCTCCGCTTTGGCAAAACCGGTTTTCATCACCGACTCTGCCGCCTGAGATAAGTCGCTGTAGGTGCTTGTGCCGTGGGTCTGCCAGCACCGGTGGAAGAAGGCGCATTTTCTGCAAACCTGTTCCGCAGCACCGTCAAAAACCTGATCCGTTTCCGTTGGACACAGAGTCTGTTCTTGAGGCATACGGGCGGCTAACAGCTCCATGACCGTGGCCGCCTCCTCCAGAACCCCTCGATCCGAGGGCTCCTCCGTGGTCCTTGCCTCTGTGGACAGCAGCTTGCTACCTCCCACAAGGTAGCCCAGCAGTCCGCCACAGGCAATGGACACAAGGATCTGCCATTGGATCTGTCCCCAAAGGACTGCTACGGTAGCAGGGAGAACGGTATATGCCAGACTCCGCAGTTCCCGTTTTCTCACCCGTAACAGGGCGCAGAAGACACCGGGCAGGAGGAGGGCTCCCGTATAACAGCCTCCTCCGGCGCACATGTCCAGAGCCATACCCATGACCGCTCCCGGTACAAGCTCGGAACACACACTGCCGAAGGTCACTGCCAACAAGATCCCAAAATTCAGAAAGGCTCCCCTGTCCCACAGTCCCAGCACCAAAAACGCACCAAAGATCACAGCCGCTCGACGGTTGCCGTATAGCGTTCTGCGACAGACATAAGTACCCATTGCTCCCAGAAGTGCTTTGCCGATCCACAGGCCCTTCAGGGTGGCATCGGGTTCATTCATGCGAACCATGCCAAAAATCCCTGCAATGAGTCCGCAACAAAGGGGCATGAACCATTTTTTCTCCGTCCAGCCGGTGCTTTGGAACAGCAGCGCGCTGACCGGCATCAGCAGAGCCAGAGAGGAATACTCCATAGCATCTACAGGAACGCAGGCAAAGAAGTAGCCCCCTATGACACCTGCAAGGCCTGTCCACATCCGCAAATGCAGAGATTGTGCCGCAATAAAACAAGCCCCCAGAGGCAAAGCATAGTCTTGCACCTTTGCTCCTGCAAGGATCCATCCTCCCAAAAAGCTCAAGAAGCATTGACAAAGGAGCTTCCCTTTTCCGGGATAGACAGTGATCCCCCTCTTTTTCTTAGACATTGCTTTCATCCTGCAACCCTCCCGATACATCTCTGAACAAATTGTAACACAGATCTTCCGTTTAATTTGTCGGGAAATAATCGGGGAAATCCCATTTCTTTTTTCGTTGACAGCAATGGGAGAAAATGGTATGATAAAAGAAAAGGAGGCTGTGTCAATGGCAAAAGAATTGGAATTGAAATTACAGCTAAACGATCCCCGACAGATCCAGGAGATCCTCTCCTCTCCCCTGCTGACGACTCTGCCGAAAGAGGAGCTTCGACAGATCCCTATGGAAACCACTTATTATGACAATGCAGAGAAGCTCTTTTCCCGTCTTCACTGGACCTTGCGCCATCGGAAGGAAGGAGAGGAGTCCGTTCTGTGCATCAAGACCCCTTCGGAAGATCCCCGTGTGCGCAACGAGTTCCAGATCCTCGCCCCTGCCATGAGTGAAGAGGGTATCCGTGGCTTAGTGGAAGCCGGCGCTCCCAAGGCCCTTTGGGAGTATTGCAAGGACAGTCCCCTTGCACCCATTTGCGGGGCTCGTTTCCTGCGCAGATGCACCATGCTGCAACTCCCCGACGGAAGCCGTGCAGAGCTTGCCTTAGACCATGGAGAGCTTTTCGGTCCGAAAGGCACTCTGCCCATATTGGAATTGGAGTTGGAGCTGTACGAAGGCACTCCCGATGCTATGATCACCCTTGCCAACGAACTGTGTTCCGCCTTCTCTCTCCGTCCTCAACCGCAAAGCAAATTCGCAAGGGCTAAAACGCTGCGTTAAGAAATCACAAACAGCTACGAACTGCTATTCTGTTCGTAGCTGTTTTTAACTTAGTCTTTCTACCCGGCCGATCGTAGAGCAAGCAGCCCACAGCTTGCCCTACGACAGGCGAGTACAGCTTACATAGTTTGTTGTGTATCTCAAGTGCCATCCTCGCCGATCAATGATGGTTGCTACATATTCTTACGGCTGATTGTGCAAGCTTCAAGGAAGCACATAAGCCCGAAAACAATCTTACAGACCCACAGCGTGGAGGAATATTATCCGGCACAAGCTAAACTAACACAACAGCTACCAATAGGGAACATCCGACTTGGATCATGCAGAAAGGTAGACTTGTACAATATTCCTCCACCTGCGTGGGGGTAGGCATCCATTGCAAAAGCTCAAGCTGTCGACGATCGACACGGAGCAAGAAAACGGCTTGAGCGAAGCGCCGGGAGAGGAGGCCGGAGGAGAGGGCGGTTATTTCCGAGGTAAGAGGTAACGAGAGCATAAAGGTATCGAAAGGAAATCGTTCAGCGCCTCTCCTCCGGTCGCTTCTTTGCTTACTTTCTTGTCGACACAAGAAAGTAAGGCCTCCGGCAGGAAGCAAAGCATTTCAGAGCCAACAAGGTAACCGTATATCAACGCAACAAAGTAATTAAGAATTAGCAAGCCAAGGAGCCGTTTCAAAAGTATGCACTTCCTGCACTAAAAAACCCGACCGGCGGTCGTGGGGCGATCGCCGATCGGTGGTTTATTTGGGTTTTTAGTTACTACCTTTGGAAGATCAGAATGCCCAGTTGCCGGAGCGGAAAATGGGGACGATCTTGCCGTCACGGGTGTGGGCGTCGATCTCCAGATCCTCAGAGCCGATCATGAAGTCCTCGTGTACCATAGACTCGTTGAGACCCATTTCACGGCATTCCTCCAGAGTGCGATTCTCGAAGCCCTGAATGGTGTCTGCGAAGCCCTTGCCCAGTGCCAGATGGCAGGCGGCGTTCTCATCGAACAGGGTGTTGTAGAACAGCAGGCCGGAGTTCTGGATGGGAGAGTCATAGGGAACAAGAGCGCACTCGCCCAGATAGGCGGCACCTTCGTCCATGGAGATCAGTTGCTTCAGAAGCTCTTCGTTCTTCTCTGCGTGGACTTCCACAGCCTTGCCACCCTCGAAGCGGATGGAGAAGTTCTCGATGAGCTGGCCGTTGTAGGACAGGGGCTTGGTGGAATAAACAATACCTTCTGCCTCGCCCTTCTTGGGGGAGATGAAGCATTCCTCCGTGGGAATGTTGGGGTTGAAGTAAATGCCCTGCAGGGAGGTATCTCCGCCACCCTTGAATTCACCCAGCTCCATCATGCCGACCTTCAGGTTGGTGCCGTTGGAGCTACGGTATTCCAGAGTTTCGATACCCAGAGAGTTGAGGTAAGCACAACGCTTTGCCAGATCCTCATTGTGTGCCTTCCATGCGGCAATGGGGTCTTCGGTCACACGGGAAGCGGAGAGAATTGCTTCCCACAGCTTCTCAATAGCCTGACCCTTGGGAAGCTTGGGGAAAAGCTTCTTTGCCCAGGCGGCACCGGGAACAGCGGCAATACACCACTGGTACTTGTTTTCCATCTGCTCACGGTAGGGCTTGATGACCTTATAACGAGCCTGTCCTGCCTTTGCCATCTTTTCCTGATTGATGCCCTTGAGTCCGTCGGGATCCTCGGACACCAGATAAATACGGCAGGGAAGCTTTTCTGCCATGTGCTTCCAACGGGCTTCCTCATACTCGGGCATCTCTGCCAGAGTCTTGTTGGTGCGCCAGCGGTAGTGGAGCTTTGCCAGAGACTGATAGTTCCAGTCTACCACGACACGCTTGGCACCGGCGCGGTAGCACTCCTCAACCAGAATATAGACAAATTCCGGCTGATCCAGCTCTGCGTTGATGAAAACCTCCTGTCCCTTTTGGACATTCACACCTACGGTGGCAATGAGCTTTGCATATTGTCTTAAAATTGTTTTTTTCATGAAATTTTCCTCCTAAGAGTATTTTTAATCATTGTATCACAGAAAAACAGTTCTTGCAATAGTGAATAAAACGCAGTAGAATATATACAACTATCAGAAAGGATCATCGCCTTATGACAAAAGAACAATTCCGTGAGCTTTGCGCCCGTGGCCCTGTGATCCTCGACGGTGCCACAGGTTCGAATTTAATGAAAGCCGGCATGCCCCATGGGGTCTGCACGGAAGAATGGGTAAAGGACAATCCCCAAGTCCTTCTGGCTCTGCAAAAGGCCTATGCACAGGCAGGTTCTCAAATCATCTACGCCCCTACCTTCTCTGCCAACAGACACTCTCTGGCACGGCACGGCTTGCAGGATCGGGTGAAAGAACTGAACACCGCTCTGGCAGGGATCACCAAGGAGCTTCCCGGCATTGCGGTTGCAGGGGACATGACCACCACCGGTGTGCCCTTGGAGCCTCTGGGGGACATGGAAAGCAATCACCTCTTTGAAATTTACCAAGAACAGGCTCGTGCTTTGTATGAGGCGGGGGTAGACCTGATCGTGGTGGAAACCATGCTGGCACTGGACGAAACCGCCGTTGCATTGGAGGCCATCCAAAGTGTCTGCGATCTGCCGGTCATGTGTACCGTGAGCATTCAGGCAGACGGAGGTCTGTACTTCGGTGGAAACTGCTTCGATGCGGTACAGGCTCTGGAGGAATTAGGCGCCGATGCCGTAGGTATCAACTGCTCCTTAGGGCCGGAACAGCTTGTTTCTATTGTACGCAATTTGAAACAACTCATTCACATTCCTTTGGTAGTCAAGCCCAATGCGGGCATGCCCGTGATCTCCGATGAAGGAGAAGCGGTATATCCCATGGATCCGGAAAGCTTTGCCAAGCACATGGCGGTGCTGGTGGAAGCGGGAGCGGATTTGGTAGGCGGTTGCTGTGGAACAGCGCCGGAGTATATTGCCGCGCTGTCCGAAAAGTTGAAGGAAAAAGCGAATTAAAAATTGACAATTGAAATTTATTTTTGACAAACCGATTCCGAAAGAATGTAGCCGTATCTTTTTGTGATTTCCTTTTTTCGCAGAGCTCTTGTTTCCGTGAAAGCATTGCAAATCATGGGGAAATATGATATGATACGGACTATAAAAACAAAGGAGGAGCCTGTTATGGGTATTTTGAAGGATTTACAGCCCAAAGAGGTACTGTATTATTTTGAGGAGCTGTGTGCCATTCCTCACGGCTCATTGGATACCAAGAGAATTTCCGACTACTGCGTAGCTTTTGCCAAGGATCGTGGTCTTGCTTATGTGCAGGACGATAGCAACAATGTGGTCATTTATAAGCCCGCTACCCCCGGTTATGAGGATCATCCCACGGTGATCCTGCAGGGGCATCTGGACATGGTCTGCGAGAAGGATGCGGATTGCGACATCGACTTCTCCACCGACGGACTGCGTCTGTGCCATGACGGAGAATATATTTTCGCCAAGGGTACTACCTTGGGTGGAGACGACGGCATTGCCGTTGCCTACGCTCTGGCTCTGCTGGATGCCAAGGATCTGAAGCATCCCGCACTGGAATGTGTCTTCACCGTAGATGAAGAGATCGGCATGCTGGGCGCAGATGCTATGGATATGTCCGTCCTCAAGGGCAGACTGCTCCTGAACTGCGACTCCGAGGATGAAGGTGTCCTGACCGTCAGCTGTGCCGGTGGCGCAAGAAGCGACTTCAAAGTTCCCCTTGCATGGGAGCCTGCGAGAAAGAGCTACCGCCTGAGTATCGAAGATCTTCTGGGCGGTCACAGCGGTGTGGAGATCCACAAGGGCCGTGCCAATGCCAACAAGCTCATGGGTCAGCTCCTCCACGGTCTGGCTGTCCGTCCCGTCTCTCTGGACGGTGGCAGTAAGGACAACGCCATTCCCCGTGCCTGCACCGCTTATGTCTGCAGTGAGGATCCCGACTTTGCCAAGACTGTCCTGTGCCGTTGGGAAGCCCTGAAGACCACCCTGCCGGAAACGGAAACGGAAGTCCACTTCAGCTGTGAAGAAGCGGAGTGCAAGTCCATGATGAGCGCTGAGGCCGGTGCCGCTGTCTTAGGTCTGCTGTATGACCTGCCCAACGGGGTACAGGCTATGAGCAAGGATATTGAGGGACTGGTACAGACCTCCCTGAATCTGGGCATTCTGGAAACCACGGAAAGCTATGTCCGCATGGCCTTCTCCGTCCGTTCCTCCGTCAATGAGGAAAAAGCCGAGCTTCTGAACACCCTCCGTAGCCTTGCCAAGACCTACGGCGCCGCTTATGAAGAATCCGGTCACTACCCCGCATGGGAATACCGCAAGGACTCTCTCCTCCGTGATACTATGGTCAGCACCTATGCCGATCTCTACGGTAAAGAGCCCATTGTAGAAGCCATCCACGCAGGTCTGGAATGCGGTCTGTTCTGCGACCGTCTGCCGGGACTGGACGCAGTTTCCTTCGGCCCACAAATGCACGATATCCACACCTCCCGTGAGCGACTGAGCATTGCCTCTGTCAAGCGGACATGGGACTACCTCTTAGCAGTATTGGAGCGCCTGTAATGAAAATCTTCGACGCCCATTGCCATATCTATCCCGAAGCCATTGCCCAAAAAGCGGCAAAGGCCACAGAAAAATTTTATGAAGGTCTTGGAATTACTTTGGACGGTACGGTCAGTACCCTTTTCGCCCACAGCGGAGAGATCACCATGCATCTGGTACAGTCCGTTGCCACTACCCAAGCCCAAGTCCATTCCGTCAACAATTTTATTGCCCGTGAGGTTGCCAAGTACCCGGACAAACTTTTCGGCTTCGGCACACTCCATCAGGACAGCACCAAGGAGGACATTGCGGAGCTTCGCGCATTGGGTCTCCACGGAGTAAAGCTCCATCCGGATATCCAGAAATTCCAACTGGACGATCCCCGTATTTTCGCTCTCTGTGAGGAAATGGGAGAGGATCTGACCCTGCTGATCCACACGGGAGATGTGCGCTACGATTATTCCAATCCCAACCGTCTGATTCCTCTGCTGAAGGCCTTCCCCAAGCTGAAGGTCATCGGCGCTCACTTCGGCGGTCACTCCGTGTGGGATCTGGCAGTCCGTGAGCTTGCGGGAAAATTCGAAAACCTGTGGGTGGATTGCTCCTCTTCTTTCTTCGCCCTGAACAAGAAGGAAGCCACGGATCTGATCTATGCCTTCGGCCCCAACCGTGTGCTTTTCGGCACAGACTATCCCATGTGGAGTCCCAAGGACGAGCTGGCTGTGTTCCGCTCTTTTGCGCTTCCTCCCGAAGTAGAAGAAGACATTCTCTGGAACAATGCCGCCAAGCTGTTCTCTCTGGAGGGCTGATCCCCCATCCAAAAATCATAACACAGGCACCGACCATCTGCCCGTACAGGCAAATGATCGGTGCCTTGAATTTTCCAAGGGGACTCAGCTGACAAAATAGGCCTTTGCAGAGTCACTGTATGCAAACAAAGCCTTACACAAATCCAGCAGTGTTCCCGTCTTGTTGTTGCCATAGGTGTCGGCACTGTAGAGGAGGGTTGTGGATACGGGAGTTTCTCCCTCACAGACCTGCACGGAAACCACCTCTCTCAGTTCCGATGCCAGCAGTGCATCTACGGAGAAGGCATACAGACTACGGTCGGCATTATAGGCCGTCAGCTCCGTCACTCGCAGATCCATGGTTTCTCCATAGAGATCCTTGTAGACCACACGGAGATTCAGATCCTCCAAAGCGCCTTTGTAATTAGCCGTGTTGAAAATGAACTTCAGGCAAACCTTGGAATCCAGCTCCAGAGTCTTGCCTGTCCAAGTGACGGAAGGAGCGGACAGATCTCCCAGATCCCTGTTGTTGTAGCCGAAGGACACGTCATCTAAATCGGAAAGATAGGCACAATAGGCCTCCGTCATTCCCTCATCCGCAAGGGCGGAGATGCGGTACTCCTTGAAGATCTGCGCCTTCGCACCGTAGCGGAGCAGGTCTGCGCACAGGGTCTTCAGGCTGTCACTGCTGCCGCTCTTACTCAGCTGAGAATAGGCATACTTTGCCACGCTGTACAGATCCACCTGAGAGCAGTAGGGCTGTCCGTCCTTCACTCCGTAGAGCACGGAAGAAATGCTGTCGTTCATCTGCACCGCCGTAATGCCCGTAAGGGTGAAGTAATACAGAAGTCCGTTCCGAACAGGCTCGATCCGCACAGTTTCCGTGCCGAGGAGAGTATCTCCCCGATAATTTTCAAGGGTGCATTCCACATAGACCGTACTCATATCGTAGCCTTCCAACAGGCTTGCAATAACCAAGAAGTTCACGGAAATATCACTTGCCAGATTTAGATTGTGATTCAGCTTCAGGTTCTGATCCACTATGGGCTCTTTTTCTTCCTTTTCTCCGCAAATACAGAGACCCACTGCATACACATGGTCACACAAGCGTTCCTCGGAGCAGGCGGTACAGCTTTCCCGATGTTGCAGAGCATTGACCTTGGTATATACATAGCTGTGTCCCGTGGCGGGGATCTCCTCCTGCGCCAGAAGAACTGCGGAGCAGACAGCACAGTGCTTGCCCTCTGTCAGACCCTTTTCGGTACAGGTGGGTGCAAGAGCCTCGTCAATAACCTCTATATGTTCCGCCGGAGAAAAACTATCCAAGGTGTAGGTGATCCCACAACGATCACACGCACAGGAAAGGAGATTGCACTGTTCAGGTCCTACATAAATATAGTCCATGGTCACCGTACCGGGGACAGTGCTGTCCGTATTTTTCAGATCGCTGAACTGCAAACGCAGAGCGCTGAGCTTGCTATGCTCCTGAGAGGACAGGCTCTTTACTCTCACACGGAGGGTCACAAAGCCCTCGGTGGAAAGCTGTGTCTCGGTGATCTCCAAGGCTTCCGTTTTGTAGAGCTTTTCTCCGCTCCCCGTTCCTTCAAAGCGGTCTTCTCCAATGAAGTAATACAACTGCATTTTGGCAGTTTTCAGTCCGTCCTTGATGCCCAGACCGTCGAACTTCACCCTGACTTGCAGAATGTGATCTTCCTGAGGACGGTAGTTCAGGTTGAAGCCCTCATTGTAGCTTGCGCCTGTTTGGATCCACAGATGGTTGTAGCCCGCTTTCATGAAGCCTGTGGTCAAAGTCCCTGCTTCCCTATCCACCACAGGGACTTGGTAGCGCTCTGTAAGAAGACTCCAATTCTCAACCAGATCGTAGTTCACACCGGAATACACGGCATCCTTGCTGTAACGCTCGGTCTCTCCTGTGAAGTTGGCAAAGAAAGCGGTTTCGGGGATCACTACCCCCTTGCAGGGATCGTAAGGATCTACGGGAGTATTGCTGTGTCCCAGAGGCGGGATCACCTGCTGTGCAAGGAGAACTTCTCCACACTCGGCGCAATGCTTACCTTCCGACAGACCTGTTTGGGTACAGTCGGGTGCGACCGCCTCATCTATGACCTCCCTATGTCCCTTGGCAGGGATGGTCTCTTGGGCTTGGAAGACCTCCTTGCATACAGAGCAGGCTCTTCCCTCCGTCAGACCGGAAGTCGTACAGGTGGGAGCCGTCCCCTGCAGAGTCACTTCTGTATGACCCTTGGCAGGGATCACTTCCCTTTCATCCAGAACTTTATTGCAAATTCTGCAGACAGTCCGGGAGGTATAGCCCTCTTGGGTACAGCTTGCCTCCAGTCCCTCATAGACCTGTGCATCATGACCCGCAGGTGCAAGACTGTCCAGAGTATAACACTCACCGCAGGTTTCACAGCCGTAAGTCACAAGCTGTGCCTCCGCAGGGCCTACATAAATATAATCCAAGGTAATGGTGCCGGGCTTTTGGGGATCGATATTCTGCAAATTGCTGAATTGGAAGCGCAGAGCCGTCAGGGTGGTATGATCGGTGGAATCCAAGCCCTTGAGAGCATAGCTCAAGGTCACATAGCCCTCTGTGGACAACTGCTTTGCAGAAATATTGGAAGCATTGGTGCTGTAGAGCTTCTCTGCTCCGTCGGTTACGCCCTCGGTGCGATCGGAGCCGATGAAGTAATTGACCTGCACCTTGGCAGAGGAGGCTCCGCTCTTGACCTGCAAGCCATCAAACTTTACACGGAGTTTCACAATGTGACCTTCCTCCGGGCGGTAGTTCAGCTTGAAGCCCTCGTTATAGTTCGCACCGGTCTGGATCCATATATGGTTTCTGGTGCTTCCCACAAAGCCTGTGGTCAGCGTACCTGCCTTGTTGTCCACAACAGGTCTGAAATAATAGGCAGAGAGGATGCTCCACTTATCTGCCCGGTCATAATCCACACCGCTGTAGACAGCATCCTTCTCATAACGCTCCGCAGTTCCCGTGAAGTTGACAAAGAAGGCATTTTCAGGGATCTGTACCCCCACCTCACATCCGGGAACGGTGTCCACGGGGCTGTAGCTGTGTCCCGTAGCAGGAACGGTCTCCTGAGGGGTGTATTCCAGTCCGCAGGAGGCGCAGTGTGTGCCTTCAGTCTTGCCGGGAAGGGTACAGGTAGATGCGATCTCAGGATTGACGCTTTCCGCATGTCCCGTAGCAGGGACTACCGTCCGGGACTCCAAGACCAGTCCGCATGCGGAGCAGATTTTCCCCTGAGACAGACCCGTTTCCGTACAGGTAGGCGCTAGCTCCGGCTGTACAAGCTCTGTATGCCCCCTTGCGGGCAGTACGGTCTTTCCTCCCGGAATTTCACCGCAAAGGGCGCATTCCTGCCAGGGTGCTACTCCATCTTCCGTACAGGTGGGAGCAGATCCGGCATGGGAGATCATTTGATGCCCCAAGGCAGTGCCGAGGTCAGCGGTATGATCGTATGCACAACGGGCACAGGCGTAAGCGGCGATCTTTCCATCTGCAGGCCCTGCATAGAGATAGTCAATGGTCACTGTGCCGGGATTTGCACTGTCCACATTCTGCAATTCGCTAAACTGGAAGCGGATGGCTGTCAGAATGCTGTGGGTATCGGAGGCCAGTGCCTTCACAGGAAGCTCCAAAGTCACAAATTCTCCCGAGGCAAGCTGTTGGGGGGTAATGCCCACATTATTCAGGCTGTAGAGCCGTTCTTTCTTGTCCCCCATTCCCTCAAAACGATCCGGTCCTACAAAATAGCTGATCCGCAGGGCGGCCTTGGTCTTTCCGCTCATGACCTCCAAGCCACGGAACTTCACACGAACCTTGATCACATCCCCGATCTTGGGCCGGTAATTCAGGTTGAAGCCATCATTGTAGCTGGCACCGGTCTGGATCCACAGCTGGTTATAGCCCGCTACATCAAAGCCCGTTGTGATCGTCCCCGCTTCCGTATCTACTGTAAGCTCTTGATAGCGGTCATCGCGGTAGCTCCAATTGCTTGCCAAGTCATAATTTACGCCGGAATACACAGGGCTTTGGCTGTAGTGATCGGACTTGCCTGTGAAGTTCACAAAGAAAGCAGAGTCGGATAATGCCGTACCCTCCTCACAAAGAACTCCCTGCTCTACCGCCACATAGTCATGTCCCAAAGCAGGGACAGTTTCCTGTGCCGTGAAAACAGCACCGCAGTTCTCGCAAGTCACCTCTTGAGTGTATCCCTCCCGGGTACAGGTAGGCTCTTTGGCAGCTGTGACGGTGTAGCCTGTGTGGTAGCTGTGTCCCTCCGGGCTCAGATGGGTGCTGCTGCCACGCTCTCCTGTTTTGTAGCCGTTAGAAATATAGTGTTGCAGTAAGGCAAAGGTGGTGTTGTTCCCCTGCTCCACTGCTTCGGGATGGAGGGAGGCATAGTAGGAGGCGTTGAATTGGGGAGAGAGATTCAGCAGTTGGGTGCTGTTGTAGTTGGACAGGAAATGCTTGAAGGCCTTGACATAGTCTCCCTTCATTTGTTCCTGTAAGTTCTGAGAATGGTAGTTGCTGTAGAAGCTCACATCGAAGAAGGGGCTGGCGCAACGGCCTTCCTCAATGCCGTAATGGATGAAATGCTCATAAAGCTTGTCTTCATCTGTGCCGTAGGCTTCCTTCAGCTCCGGGTAGCGGTCTGCATAATATTCCCCGTCGAAGACATAGGGACGTAAAGCCTCGGGAACGGAAACCGCCCCTGCATAACGCTTCACAGGGAAGGACAGCACATCCACTCCGTCATAGGAAATATAGTTGGTGGTTGCCAAGGTGGTACGGAACCACTGACGGATATAGTAGGTGGTCAGATAGTCTCCGGGACGGGAGGCATAAATATAATAGGGAGTACACCACATGGCAATATCGGGATTAATGAGACCGTAAATCTCCTTTGCCATAGACTGGACGCCGTGATGGGACACCTGTACCACATCGCTCTTGAGATTGTAATACCTGGAGGAGTCGGAGGCATTTTCCTTGTGGTATTTGATGAGCATATACTCGGAAATAATACTGGCATCTCCCAAGAACATAATGCTCTTTGCACCCACGGAAACACGGAAAACGATGCTGGCCTCATTCACATTTCCTCTGGCGATCTGCTTGAAGGTCTGGTTGGTATATTCCTTTCCGTTTTCCTCAAAAGTGCCGGAGAATTTGGTAGTCACATTGTCGATTGCCCAGTAAGTATCCTCACAGGTCAGGAGTACATCTATATGAACTTCCCCAAAATCAAAGGCGGAATTGCACTTGCCTGTGTGACGGGCATTGAGTTCCACCAGAGGGGTCTGTTCTCCCTTGGAATTCTTCAGCTTTGCGGTGCGGATGGCAACCTGATCCCTGTAGCCTTCGAAGGTGGCAAGATCCAGACTCGGATGATATTGGGTCAGCTCCTCCGTAGTGGGGAAACGGTGATAGACTCCGTCTACGGTGATCTTGTCGGCATAGAGATCCACCACTGTGTAGAAGGCTAATATGTGGTCGGGATGGGGATGGGTGAAGATCCACGCATCTACATGGGGAACAGTCTTTCCCGTGATCTTCTGCAAATAAGCATACAGATATTTGCCGTCATAGTAGCCCCGCTCGAAGCCACCGTCAATGACAATGATCTGCCCCTCACGAGTCTGAATGATGTAGGACATCATCTTGTCATAATCACCCTCATCTCTGGGGGTTTGGGAGGGTAGCTGATGGATGGTGGTTGCCCGGTTGGTATCCTCGTCGGACAAACCGGCAATGCTGAGATTTTCCTTGGGAACATAGACACGGAAAATATCATGGATCTCTTCCGTAGTCACCTGCTCCAAGCTTGCCTTATCCTCTCTGGAAAGGACGAAGGCACGGATGGTATAGTTCCCCCACCACTGTTCCGTGATCTCCAGATAGTTTTCCGTAGACAGCTCCTGTCTGGCACTTTGGGCGGTGTTGGTGACCCATGCTTCGGGACGGAACTGCCAGCCCTCATCCAGTACCACAACAGAGCCTACGGGAAGCTGTTCCTTTTTCAGCTTGGCGGTGCTGAAATAGTATTGGGCATCCGTGGCGGAATTTCTGGTATAGATCCTGTTTTTGGAGGAATCCCAATAGGCGCAGTGCTCCAGCTTGGGATAGTAACGCTCGTAGCCCTGTGCCACATATTCATCCGGCACATAAATATGGAAGGCCTCGTAAATATCCGACTGATACAGGGCAGACAGATCCGAGCCGTCTGCCTTGGAGATATTGAAGGCGCGGAGGCTGTAGTCCCCCCACCATTCTTCCGTAATTTGGACAAACTTTTGGGCGGTGGTAAAGGTGCGAGAGCTTTGGCAGTTATCCGTGACCCATGCCTCCGGGCGGTACTGCCAGCCGGCTTCTACCACGATCACAGAGCCTACGGGCAGCTCCTCACGGGTGAAGCGAGGGGTGGCAAAATAGTTCTTGCTGTCTGCCTGATCCTTGAGGAGCTTGTTATAGCTCCCTGCCTTGGTGGCATTCCAGTAAGCCCCCTTGGTCAGATCCGGGCGGATTTGACGGTAGCTTCCGTCTGTATTCCATGTGCCCATTTCAAATTCTTTGGGATCAATTGTCTTGACCTCCCCCTGTGAGGCATCCACAGTGCGTACCTCGGCAGTGGCCTCCACAGCGTAGCCTGTGGGAATGCTCCCCAACAGAAGCACCGCCACAAGAAGCAAACTCAATATCCGTTTCATAAAGACCTCCTTTGTGTTCTCTCCCTTCGCCCGGAAAAACCAATTTCAGCCAAAGCTTCGGGAGGTATTTGTTATCCTTATCCAAATTATACCATGCGCCGGATTTCTTTTCAACAAAACAAGCAGAAAAAAGCCTGCAGGCTGTTGGTGCAGACTGCAGGCTTTGATATTATTTATTTAGTTGTTTGTTGTTTTGTTTCTTGCGGAGTTTTTATATCTTGCAGGGAAAGCTTATTCCCCTGTTTTTTATTCGATATTCTCGATGAGGCCGTAGCCGCCGTCATTTCTCTTGTAGACTACCGCAAATGCTTCGCCGTTTTCTTCGTCCTTGAATGCGAAGAAGGTGTGCTCCAGGAGGTTCATCTGCAGGATAGCTTCCTCTCTGGTCATGGGCTTCATGGGGAATTCCTTCACGCGGACGATTTCGAAGATGGACTCTTCCTCTGCCTCGGGAGCGAAGGAGGTAACCTCCGCAGTGCGGGCGAAAGCGTCCTGGCGCAGGCGACGGGCCAGACGGGTCTTGTTCTTGCGGATCTGACGCTCAATGGTAGAAACCGCAGCATCGATGGATGCGAACATATCGCTGGTGGACTCGCTTGCACGGAAGTAGGTATTTGCGGCATGGACCGTAATTTCGACCTTATTACGATCCTTCTCTACAGAAAAGGCGACAAGTGCCTCCGCATTATCTCCGAAAAAGCGTTCAAGCTTCATTACCTTCTTCTCGGCGTAGGCATGAACATTGGCGGGCAGGCTGACTTTTTTCTCGGTGTACTGGAATTTCATAGGTCGTCGCTCCTTTCATGTGTTTGTAACCGGTGAGAAGCTCCGTAGAACCTCCATCAATTACTGTGTGGGGGTCTTGCTAGTTACATTATACCATAAATTTTGAAAATTTCAAGTGTCTTCTTTATTTTCTGTTAAAAGTTGATCCATGATGACACGATACACGCCTTCCGCCCGTTCTGTAAAGGCCTTGGCAAGGCGGTGAGCGTGCTTCTGGGAGGGGGCAAGAAGCTCCAATCTCAGCAGATCACTGCGCTCGTCATTGAGGATCAGCTGTACAGCGTACTCCCCTTCTCCCCGACATTGGATATCGGTCTTGACAAAGCTGCTACGGCGGATCATGCGGTTGAATTGCTCCACCGCCGCCTGGGCACGGAGCATGACGGGATAGGCAATGGTGTCCTCAGTGACGGAGCAGGCCTCTCTGCCCTTTTCCGTAATGACATAGCGCTCGCTGTCCACAGGCTCAAGATGACCGCTTTCCACCATCTGGGGAATGGCCTGTGCCAAATCGAAATAGCTGAGCTTGTCATCCTGATACACAAGGTCGTAAATTTTCTGTATGTCCACGGGATATGCCACACGGTTCATGATATACAGCACCAGAACCTTCACATCCAGCATCCCTCGAATAAATCCATGCTCCACGGGTGTAACCTCTCTTACTCTCTTTCTTCTCTTTCATTATAACCTAAGAATCTTTTCTTGACAACTGTTTTTCACAGATTTTTTTCAGAGGCATATGATAGGGCGGAGGTGTATGTTCATGTATTGGTTTCTTGGGGGCGATGAACGCTCCCGCCGGGCAGTGGAATACCTGCAAGAGCAAGGAAAAGCTGTCCAAAGCTATGGTGTTCCCGGACTTCCCAACGGGGAGCTTCCGTCCTATTTTCCCCGCGTGATCCTCCCTGTCCCCTCTCTCAAGGAGGGAAAGATCCCCGGTTGCCCTTCCCTTTCCGTGGAAGAGCTTCTGCGCCGTGTAGACGGACAAAGTCGCATTTACTGCATGAAGGCAGATCCTCTTGTGCAACAAGCACGAGCCCTGGGCATTCCCATATGGGATCTGTATGATACAGAGCCCTATACCACCCAAAATGCCTGTGCCACAGCAGAGGCCGCCATTGCTCTGGCCATTGAAAATTCCCCGATCACTCTCTTTGATGCTCTCTGTCTGGTCATCGGCGGTGGGCGCATCGGTGTGCTCCTGTGCCAAAGGCTCAAAGCTATGGGGGCAAAGGTCACCCTCTGCTCCCGTCGGAACAGTCAAAGAGCCCTTGCAGAGGGGATGGGACTGAACTGTGACAAAACGGGAGTTTATGAAAAAGGCTTGGAGCAATACGATTTTGTGTTCAACACCGTACCTGCCACCGTGCTTACAGAGACTCAGCTTGCCCAACTGAAGGTCGGCTGTGTTCTGATGGAATTGGCCTCTGCTCCGGGAGGCTTTGATCCCCACAGCACCCATATGCCGGTTTTTGTTTCCGCCACGGGACTGCCGGGAAAATATTCACCGAAATCAGCCGGGCTCTACTATGCCCGAGCAATTATGGAACAGGAGGCATCTATATGAAACCACGGATCGGCATTGCCATGACAGGCTCCTTCTGCACCTTCGCCACTGTGCTGAAGGTGCTTGAGGAGCTGAAAGATTACGACTTGGTTCCTATCCTTTCCCTGTCCGCAGGGAATACGGACACCCGTTTCGGCACAAGTGAGGACTTCCGCAACAAACTGGAAGCTCTGTGCGGAAGGCCCGTGTTAACCCAGCTGACCGCCGTAGAGCCTTTCGGACCGAAAAAGCTTCTGGATGCACTGGTGGTCATTCCCTGTACAGGCAACACCTTGGGCAAGCTGGCAAATGGCATTGCAGACAGCCCTGTGACTCTTGCCTGCAAAGCTCATCTGCGCAACGGCAGACCTGTGATCCTTGCAGTATCCACCAATGACGGACTGCTGGGCAGTGCAGAAAATCTGGGGAAGCTTCTGAGCAGGAAGCACTACTACTTTGTCCCCTTCCGACAGGATGACCCTGTGGAAAAGCCCTACAGTCTGGTAGCCCATATGGATCTGCTCCCCCAAACTCTGGAGCTGGCCTTAGAAGGGAAGCAGGTCCAGCCCCTCCTGAGATCTTAGAAACTGCCCCTTGCAAAAGTTCCCGTTATAGGGTATAATAAGAAGACAAATACAATGACGGAAGGACTTTACCCATGCCTAAATTCAGTTTTATCGTCCCCGTGTACGGGGTAGAAGCATATCTGGAAAAATGTGTTGACTCCATGCTTGCCCAAAGCTGTGAGGATTTTGAGATCCTGCTGATCGATGACGAATCCCCCGACCGTTGCGGTGAGATCTGCGAAGGCTACAGCGCCCGTTTCCCCGAAAAGGTTCGCACCTACCACCAGAAGAACAACGGCTCCGGTGCCGCCCGTAATTACGGCATGTCCCTTGCCAAGGGCGAATATTTCATCTTTGTGGACAGTGATGACTACATTGCTCCCAACCTGCTGGCAGATCTGCAGGAAGCAATGGTCAAACAGCCAGCACAGCTCTATCTCTTCGGTGCCGTTGTGGAACGGGACGGAAAACAGATCGGCGTGCTGGATCCTCTGCCTCCCGTAGGCGGACCTTTCACCATTCGTGAGCATCCCGAACTGTTCTTCGGTGTGACCGCACCTTGGAGCCGTGCCTATCACCGCAGTCTTTTTGCGGAGGAAAACGGCATTTCCTTCCCTCCCAAGGTCTGGTATCAGGACATCCGTGTGGTCAGCAAGATCTTTGTACAGGCAGAGAGCATCGTCCGTCTGCCCGGGAGATATTATCACTATATCCACAGAGAAGGCAGTGCCACCATCAACAAGAACAGTGGCAGGAATATCGAGATCCTCTATGCCTTTGAGGATATTCTGGGCTGGTTCCGTGAGAAGGGTCATTATGAAGAATTCAAGAATGAGCTGGAATTCCTGACCATCCACCATGTGTTCCTTGCCGCCACTGTCCGTGTGCTCCGCATTGACCGCAAGCATCCCCTGTTGGGGCAGTTCTATGACTACATGGAGAAGGAATTCCCCAATTTCCGCCAATGCTCCTACCTGCCCACTTTGGACAGCAACAAGAAGCTGATCTTCAAGCTTCTGCTGAAGAAACGCTACCGTGCAGTCCTTGGAATTTTCAAACTCAAAACCCTCTTAGGCAAATAAAAACAGCCATCGCCGTGACCAACTTCGGTCACGGCGATTTGCTGTATATGGTGATAATGCCCAAATTTCAGTTTGTCCCTCTGTTGGAGCGAATGAATCATGAATATTGAATAATGAATAATTGTGGTATCCCTTCGGGATGGATTTAAAATAATGGCTTCGCCATGGGAATTACACCCGTTTTTTAAATCTTCGGCGTAGCCGAAACTGAAATTATTCATTATTCATCCTTCATCATTCATTCTTCATTATTCCGATTTGTGCGACCGAAGGGAGCGACAAAGCGGAATTTTGACTGCCAATCTCTCTTTTTTTCTTGCAATTCCCTATTCCCCGTGATAAAATTGGATATATATTCCTATCGGAGGTATCATCTATGGGTAAATTCACAAGATTTCTGTCCCTGTGTCTCTCCCTGATCCTACTTTTCTCCCTTGTTCCTATGGCTATGGCGGAGACCAAGCCCACCACTAAGGCTGTGGATATTTCTTCTATTTCCGTCCCTGCCTATTCCGGGGGAACTTCTTCCGGCTGGATGGTGTATGACGGCGGTCTGGGGACTGCCATCGGTAACACCGGTGGGGAGTCTAAGATGCGGATCGTCACCGGCACCACTACCGCCCAGTATTCTACCTACCTCACCACCCTGAAGGACAAGGGCTATATAAAGCTTTTCGGCCGTACCGCCCCTGCCCAGTCCGGCACCAACCGCCACGACAAGCACCTGTCTCCCGATGGCACCTTCGTTCTCTACACCTACTGGACCCCTGCGGCAAAAGAAGTCCGTATCATCGTGGATACCCACATAGACACCTTCCGCACCTATAGCTATACCCCTGCCCCTGCGTGGGACGGCACCGGGCGGACAGAGGTCTATTCCTACTCCCTCCAATTTGCTACCGACGGACACCGTGACACCAGCACTGCCAACACCGAACGTCGGAACAATTCCGGCACCCTCATGATCGTCAAGATGGCGGACAACTCCCTCTTCGTCATTGACGGCGGTAGCTCCCAGCAGATGGGCGACCGAGATTGCGAGCAGCTTTACGATTTCCTCCGTGACATCACCGGCACCTCTCAAGAGGAAAGAATAGTCATTAACACATGGTTCATTTCTCACACCCATTTTGACCACACCTCCGGGTTCCCCCGTTTCCTCCATAAGTACAATACAGAGCTGGAACTCCTAAACATCATGTATAACTTTGATATCGAAGGCTCTGCACAGAAATACATCCGCCGCGCCGCCCAGCTATTCCCCAATGCCAAGTACTACAAACAGCACACCGGAGAAAGCTTCACCATCGTGGGAGTCAAATTCGACATCCTCTACACTGTCGAAGATCGCTACACCCCCAACAGTAGCGGCAAGCTCCTCTTAAACGATGCCTCCTGTTTAGGGGATTATACGGAAGAAAACAACATTTCCACCGCCATGCGCATGACATTTGACGGCAAGACTATGCTCCTCACCGGCGACTTAGAGAAGGCAGATGCCCGACTCATGAAAATGTACCCTGCCGCCGACCTCAAGTGCGACCTTCTCCAGATCCCCCACCATGGCTTTGACGATCATACCACCTTGGTCAAAACCGTTGCTCCTACGGTATCCTTCGTCAATCAGGCTGAAACCGCCATTATGAACCGCAAGGACACCTACGATAACACCGCCGCATGGAAACCCTATGCAGGTACCATCTACTACTGCGGAGACCGCACCGTAGGCTATACCGCAAACACCGGTGTTTTCTATGACCGGCATTTTACCTCTGTGGATTACTTAGACTGGAAAGCACAGGCTTACCCCATTCGGGAAGAGAATCCCTATGACGGCACCTCCAACCCCACCTCCGACCCGGAATCCTACTACCGCTATACCCGTGTCACCGCTCTGACAAAAACCGACAGTGCATATGCCATCGTAGACGACAAGGTAGGCAGAGTCCTGTCCTACGATGCAACCACCGGAGAACTGGGTAATGCCAATCCCGTCTTTAAGAGTGGGGATGAATACTACTTTGCCGCCTCCCAGCGTAAAAAAGTCAACTGGCTCATGAGCTATTCCTCCGCCGGAGTCAAGTCCGGTCAGGCTGTTACCGGCTCCACTACCTATTACGGCACCGTCCCCGTTTATAAGGGAACCGGGGACTATTGGGGAAGCCCCACCAAGGGTCGTTACCTCGCCATTGCCAACGGGGACACCTTTGAGTCCAAAGGTATGTACAGCTCCTTTACGAGCATGTCTAATATGCTGGAAACTGCCTCCAAAGAACTGTGGATGGATCTCTTAGAGGGTGGCTATTTCCTCATTTACCGCTATACCGGTGGCAGTTACTATCCCCTGTACCGTGACGGTAACGGCAATGTAACAACCATACATAACGGCTGGGGATCTGCCAAGATCACCCGGGCCAAGATCAGCGCCCAGTCCGATTTCCTCCGCCATCGGCTCTATGCCTATAACGAAACTCCTGACACCATGCTCCTATACTGGACGGGTCACAAAGACTACTATACAGACATGGGTACCCCTCAGAACGATATCATTTCCTTAGTCACCGCAGACCTGCGGATCCTGTATCGGTTTGAGACCTTCCCCGGCTCCGGCGAGATCTTCTACGACGGTTGGAAAACAGAAAAAGAAGGCACCTATTGGGTCGAATTCACCAATGGCTACGCCTCCAACACTCCCGGGGATTATCCCATGGTCATTAAGTACAAGAACGCCTCCGGCACCGTAATGGAGCTGGGAGAACTTACCGTCCATGTAGAAAATTCCGCCGCAGAGCCTGAGGCAAAACAGTTGTTCTTCAGCTTCAACGACGATACAGAAGCCCGCATCAAATACAAGTACCGCACCCAGTACAGCGAGTACAACTTTGATGCCGCCTCCCGTTGGGATTTCCTCCAGTACCACGCAGATAACAAGGTCAACAGCACCACTGAAGGCACCGTTGACCGGGAAGAGGGTGTCCTGCGGATCTACACCGCAGACAATGATGCAGGGTGTCGGAACCTATCTTTCCGCACCTATGCCCTGGGGAACACGCCACTGAAATTTGATCCCAAGAACAGCGAGGTGATCGAAGTCCGTTTCAAGATGGACAACCTGAAAACCGCCACCGGGAAGAACTCCTATTTCCGTCTCTGGTACTATAAGAACAACGGCTCGGGAGATGTCTACACCTACGAAAAGGACTATTATCTGGGCAGGGATTTTGTCTCCGACGAGAACTACATGACCATTACCGTAGACCTCTTTACAGCCCAAGAGATCGCCGCCCTGACCGCCGGCAGCCAGACTCCCACCCAGACCTTCAGCAGTTGCAGCCTCATTACCGGCCTGCGCCCTGCATTCCACAACCTGACCCTCATAGATCCTGCCAAGGAAGCCTCCGTTTCCGTAGACTATATCTACATCGGCTCTAAGGCAGATACCCCCTCTAACCAATCGAAAGAGCCCCAATTGGACACCGGCTTAAAGCTGTACCACAGTCTGAATCTGGCAAGTGATATCGGGGTAAATTACCTGATTCCCGAATCTGCCTTGGAAGGCTACGATCCGGAAACCATATCCCTAACATGTACCTACCCCGACTATGTGGCAGATGGTAAAATCAAGGAAATCACCCGTGCCCTCACCCCTGTGCTGAAGGACAAGTATTACTACTTTACCTTAGACGGTCTTACCGCTGTCCATATGACCAATGAACTGACCGCCGTTCTAACCGGCACCAAAGAAGGACAAGTCTACTACTCCCCCACAGATTCCTACAGCATCGCAAGCTACGCCTATTCCCAGCTTGCAAAAGAAGAGGCAAGCATGAAGCTAAAGACCCTGTGTGCAGAGCTCCTGCGCTACGGTGCTATGGCACAGACCTATAAGGGCTACCGTACAGATGCCTTGGTAGACGCATCCATGACCACGGAGCAGAAGGCACTGCTTTGCGATTTGGAATCCGTCACCTTCGGTTCCAATAACAAGGTTCTGTCCCAGATCGCCGCTCCCAAGGTCACTTGGGCAGGTAAAGCACTGGTTCTGGACTCTAAGGTCACTGTCCGCTACATCGTGGATACCGACCTTGCACCGGAAGCTCTGACCCTCCGGATCCGCTATCGGGACTATGCAGGTAGCGAGAAGGAAGCTGTGCTGACAAATGCCCATCCCTACAGTGATGCAGACGGTCGCTATAGCTTTGACTTTGACGGTCTCTTAGCCGCCGAGCTTCGCATGGTTCTGAGTGCTACGGTCTATGCAGATGGCGCACAGGTATCCGACACCTTGGTCTATAGCGTAGATACCTACGGTGCAACCAAGACGGGTTCCCTGTTGGATCTGTGCCGTGCCCTCATGGCATACAGCGACAGTGCAAGAGCCTTCTTCGCTTAATCCTAAAAATCCAAAACAATGCCCTATTGAGGAAGCCCCTCCTTCCCCAATAGGGCAACTTTTATGTCCCCGCTCAAATCGCAGTTTATCGCTCTGTTGGAGCGAATGAATGTAAGCGTAAAAACTAACAGCGACTTGCAATAGCCACTTCGGTATGGCACAATACTCCCGTATAGTAACGGATAGTATATGCGACTGTCATATACTATCTGAGATACGGGGGTATTTTTTATGAGTCGAGATTTACAGACA
>JAZMZW010000038.1:0-45300 GCA_045586205.1 Faecousia sp.
GCTTTCAGCTCGCTGTAATGGGTAGTTGCCATGGTGCGGATCTGCCGTTTAAGCAGCTCTGTAAGGATACTCTGTGCCAGCGCAGCGCCCTCGGTGGGATCTGTACCTGCGCCCAATTCATCGAAAAGAACCAGAGTTTCATCATCACAGTCCGCAACGATCTGCACAATATTCTTCATATGAGCTGAGAAGGTGGAAAGAGACTGCTCGATGGACTGCTCGTCACCGATATCCGCAAGGACACGGCGAAATACGGAAATACTGCTTCCGTGATCTGCAGGAATATGCAAACCGCACTCTGCCATTAGGGTCAAAAGGCCCAGAGTCTTCAGGGTGACGGTCTTTCCGCCGGTGTTAGGACCTGTAATGATCAAGGTATCAAAGTCTGTACCCAGACGGACGGTAATAGGCACGACCTGTTTCCGATCGATCAGAGGATGTCTTGCCTTATTGAGGACGATGCTACCGTTATTGCAAATTTCGGGCTCCATAGCATCCATTTTCAGAGATAAACGACCCTTGGCGAAGATTACATCCAAAGTTACAAGCATTTCATAGCTTGCACAGATGCCCTCACGGAAGCTTGCAGCTTCAACGGACAGTTCTGACAAGATCCGCTCGATCTCCTTTTTCTCTCGGATCAGAAGCTCTCTCAGAGCATTGTTTGCATTGACCGCAGACATGGGCTCAATGAAGAAGGTAGAGCCGGTAGAGGACACATCATGGATCAAACCGGGAATGTCACTCTTATGCTCACTCTTGACGGGAACAACATAACGATCTCCACGGAGGGTGATAATGGGATCTCGAAGATATTTTGCATAGGTGGGAGAGGAAATGATCTTCTGCAAGCTCTCTTTGACCTTTGCACTCTGCACACGCATATGCCGACGGATATCTGCCAGTTCTGTACTGGCCCCATCGGCGATCTCATCCTCGGACAGGATGGAATTGCTGATTTTTTCTTCCAGATAACGGTTGGGAGATAATTCCCGGAAATACACATCCAGAAGTGTCTGAGTGTAGTCCCCGTTGTAATATGCCTTAGCTCCACGGATGCACTTCAGAAGTGCGGCTATCCGTAACAGTTCTGTAGTAGAAAGGCAACCGCCACGATCCGCACGCTCCAAGCTGGGGCCTACATCCTTCAAGCCGTGGAAAGAGGGGCTACCCTTCAAACTGATAAGCTTAACGGCGGCACCGGTCTGTTTCTGAAGGATCGTGATCTCCTCAGCATCCTCCAAAGGAAGAAGACTGCGACAACGAGCCTTGGCTTCCTCAGAGGTAGCGCAATCGGCAAGCTTTTCCAAAACAACATCTAGCTCTAATTTCTTTAGAGATTTTTCATATAATTCATTCATAATTTCACCCCATATAACAAGGATTTATAAAAATCGAGAGTATAAAACCCACGCTCCAATTGGGTGCAGAGGTAGGCCTCCGACAAGTCGGAAAGCTGTTGTAAGCCCTCCGGGGACAATTGGAAGGAGAATAATTTCTTTGCATCTCCGTAGCAGATGAAGCGCAGAGCCTCCAAAGCGCCGTAGCTCAGTGGCATACGAATGCCCTCTGTCATAGCCTCTGCACAAGTGCCGCAGAGAAGTCTGCCGTCACGAATATGGAAATAACAAGGCTGTCCCTTTCCGCAATATCCGCAGCTTTCCAAAGCAGGCAGGAAGCCGATGATACTGCAAAGACGGAGCTCAAAGACTGTTTTCACAAGGCTTTGAGGCTTGCGTAATTTTCCCAAGGCGTAAAGGGTATTCAAAAGCAGGGAAAGAAGCTCGGGTTCAGGGTCTTCCTCCTGCGCAACGGTCTCTGTCACTTGAAGGAAGTAAGAGGCTAAGCTAAGAAGTTCGATATCTCCCTGTAACTCGGAAAACAGCTCCTTTGTGCCAGCCTCCGTCACTACATAATGCCCGTGCTGTTCCAATAAGGTCATTTCCGAATAAGCCATAATCTGGTATGCGGCTTTCATGGTATTGCGGGTGCTTTTAGCCCCTTTTGCTTTCACGGTGAGTTTGCCGTAATCTTCTGTCAACACTGTCAAAAGCTTATCCTGTTCCTGATAGGATACTTCTCTAAGGACGATGCCTCTGGTTTTAAGAAACATTATGCCGCCTTTCCGATCTTGCGTAGCACAGACCAAAGGGTTTTCAATTTCTTCTCTGCATAGCGGAAAAAGCGAAGGTCGATCCGGTTGCGGTAAGTAGCTTGGGGCTTCTGCAAGAGAGTATGTAATTTTTCATATACCTCCAACCAGTGAGCCAATTCCAAAGCTTCTTCCTTCCGGTGCATGAGATAATAACCGATACCTATATTCACACCGCAACGGGAGGTGGAGAGATACGGAAGATCGGAGCCGAATTTCTTGGGATAGGGCTTGCAGGAGAATTCTGACTCTACATACTTGCAAAAGGCTCGGGAAACGGGAAGTCCGTGATAATGGCAAAAATCTTTTCCCGGGAAATCCAAGGCCAAAAGGAAGGAATAGCTGTTCAGTTCCCGTAGTAGCTTGGGCTCTTGGCTTTGGATATACTTGGCGGCAAAATGCCCCTTTTCCTCCCCGTCAAGAAGGAGAATTCCATGTCCCAGATCCCGTAAAAGCCAGAGCAAAGCACAGCCCGCCCTGTCATCCGCACCGATACCGGTGACTTCGTCTGCAGAGGTAAAGTGCGTGCCGTCAAAGGCAACAGCCTGTCCCTTGCCGGGGTTTTGATAGCGCTTATCCCAAACAGTATCCACATGGGCAACCAGTAACACAGCGTCCTTTCTGCTCCCCGGAATGTAGACATACCGTTCCAGAGGTTTCTTCCCTTCCACATAGGATCCCTTGGGTAAAGCTGCAAAACGTCTAAGGATCTCCTCTCCGTCACTCAAGGGATAGGCTAAAAATTCCCGTAACACAAGCTCTGCCTGCATCAAATCTACTTGCTCCCGATAAGACATTTCTTCAACTCCTCCCATAGAAAAATATGTATAAGCGATCTTTGGTTAAACTTTGAACTCAGAATTCAAATGACGAATATAATTCTTTGTGTTGGTAGGATCCTTACCCATGCCAACCATTCTATGAATGGCCTTCTCATACAGCTCTCTTTGATCCGTCATGGCATAACAAATTGCCAGACCCGAAAGCGCAGATACCAAATTACCATCCAATCGGTAGGCTTCCAACAGGGGTTCCATGGCATGTTCATATTCCCCCATTTTCACAAGGAACTGGCCAATATTATTATGACCCGTGGCATAATTGGGATCAATACGAACAGCTCGCAGAAGGTTTTCCCACTGCTTATCACAATCCCCCAATTCACCGAAGCAAGATGCCAAATTATTAGCCGCTGCGGCATCCCCGCCCAAGGTCAGGCAACGCTCATAATGAGGGATGGCATGGTCGTACTCACCCATACGGTCGTAATTCAGTCCCAGAAAAAAAGGCGATAGCTCGCTGCTCGGCTAGTGCGCGACAGCTTTCATTCAAGCTCTCCAGTTTCTTGATAGCGGAAGTATATTTATCTCCATTAAAATCATCCAGAGATCGGAAAAACATTTTCTTTTCCTTGGGCATATTGGAAAATGCGTTACCGATATGGGCACCGTAGGTCTTCTCGTACAGTTCCTGTTTTTTGAAAACGGAGACCCTGCTTCGATTGAGGTTTTTGAACATTCCCAATAAGACACCTGCCACGATCAAGACAGTGCGAGTCAAATTGCTCTGATCCAAACTGCCCTTCCGATAAAATTCATAAATCGAAGCTCCTACTGCTGCCACTATAACCAGAGAGTAAAGTAGGATGATCCACTTTTTCTTCATGTTCTATTCCTTTCTCGGCGCAGGATCTGCGATAAAGTATATAGGCCTCCGGCGATCCTGTGTCCATGAATAATTCCCAAAATACTTTCCAATCCATAGCATCCCCTCCATTGGTTTTAGGGTATGGACAGGAAAGCAGGTCTATTCTTGGTAAGTATTAGTTATCGTTGTAGCCGAAGTTGCGGATCAAGAAGTCGCTGTCACGCCAGTTTTCCTTTACCTTGACCCAAGTGGTCAGGAAGACCTTGGTGCCCATGAAGCGTTCGCAATCCTTACGGGCATCAGTGGAAATCTTCTTCAGCATAGCACCCTGCTTGCCGATGATAATGCCCTTGTGGCTCTGCTTCTCGCAGTAAATGGTAGCATCCATATCGATAATGCCATTGTCTCTTTCGGTAAATCTGGTGATCTCCACAGCAGTGCCGTGAGGGATCTCACGATCCAAATTCCACAGAAGCTTTTCACGGATGATCTCTGCCATGACCTGACGCTCAGGCTGGTCGGAGGTGATATCTTCCGGGAAGAAGAAGGGGCTGTCCTGTGCATAGGACTCGCACTGCTCCAGAATCTCAGCCACACCGTCCTTATATCTGGCGGAAATGGGAATGATGGCTTCGAAATCATAAGCCTTGGAGTAGGACTCAATGACAGCAAGGAGATCTTCCTTCTCCACCACCGTGTCGATCTTGTTGATGATCAGGATGGCAGGCGCGCCGGAGGCACGGATCTGCTGAATAAGAGCTTCCTCCTGAGGGCCGATATTGGCAATGGGCTCTACGATCAGAAGGATAAGATCCACATCCGCAACACTTTCTCTGACCACATTGACCATATAATCTCCAAGCTTGGTACGGGGCTTATGGAAGCCGGGAGTGTCGATAAATACAAGCTGGGTATCTCCGCGGGTACAAACACCGCAGATGCGGTTACGGGTGGTCTGCGGCTTATTGGAAACAATGGCCACCTTCTCCCCTACCAAGCGGTTCAGCAGGGTAGACTTTCCCACATTGGGACGTCCTGCAATGGTGATCATAGCTGTCTTTTTATTCATTGGTATTCTCCTCTGTAGTGATGTAGTATTCGTAATACATTTGATCTTCGGCAGGATTTTCGTGTCCGTCACAAATTTTGACCACAAACCCACCCATTTTTTCATAAAAGCCCTGTGCAGGCAGATTATGGGTATTGCACCCGTTAAAGAATTTTCGGATCCCACGGTCTGCGCAAACCTGTCGGATATGGGCAAAAACCCGTTTTCCAAGCCCCTTCCCTCGGTACTCCGGTAGGAAGTATAGGGCATTTAAGCAGAACACATGATCATCCAGTGGCACATGGGGAGTGCCGTAATAGAAATAACCTACGCAGGATTCTCCGTCCATAACAAGATAGAAATCCTGATCAGGGTCTTCCATACGTTTCCTATCCCGCTGCACATGCCAGGAAAAATCAAATTCATCAATGGATTTATCGGGATAGATCCCTCGGTAAGTGGTAGCCCATACCTTTTGTCTGGTTTGCGCCAGAAGAGGCAGGTCTTCAAAATCGGCTTTCCTGAATTCGATCATCGCAGTAATCCCAATTGAGAAGCAATGATCTCTTCTCTGATGCGCATTTGCTTCTTCTGTTCCCCTTCATCCAGATGATCATAGCCCAGAAGGTGGAGAATGGAATGGATAGTCAAATAACCCAGTTCACGCTTGAGGGTATTGCCGAAGCGCTTTGCCTGATCCTTTGCCCGTTCCAGAGAAATGGCCATATCTCCAAGGGGGAGCATGCCGGTCTGGGGATCCATATATTCGGAAATATCCTCCGGAAACTGCCCCGGGGTAAATTGGAACATAGGGAAGGACAGAACATCCGTCTCCTTGTCGATATTACGGGTAGCGGCATTGATCACACGGATTCCCTGATCATCTGTGACCAGAATGTTGATCTCGCAGGGTACGGTGACACCCTCCGCTTCCAAAGCCGCCTTTACACAGCGGTGAAGATGAATGGTAATGGCGGGGTTTTTATCTTTTTTATTGGCATAACGAATGATCAGCTTCATTTGTTTTCCTTCTTTCTGTATACCGTTCTTTGTGCAGGAAGCTTCTTCTCCCCGGACTCATAAGCGGCGATGATCTGCTGTACCAGAGCATGACGGACAACATCGGAGGCTGTCAGTTTGCAAATGGCAATATCGGGAATATTTTCAAGAATGCGAATGGCATCCTTCAGACCGCTGATCTTATCGGCAGGAAGGTCGATCTGCGTCACATCGCCGGTAATGACGATCTTAGAGCCGAAGCCAAGACGGGTCAGGAACATTTTCATCTGCTCCCGTGTGGTGTTCTGTGCCTCATCAAGAATAATAAAGCTGTCATCCAAGGTTCTGCCACGCATATATGCCAGAGGTGCAACTTCAATATTTCCCTTTTCCAGATACTTCATATAGGTTTCCGCACCCAGCATATCATACAGGGCATCATACAGGGGGCGCAGGTATGGATCTACCTTGTTCTGCAAGTCACCGGGAAGGAAGCCCAGTCTTTCCCCTGCTTCCACAGCGGGACGGGTGAGGATAATGCGGTTGACCTCCTTGGCACGGAAGGCAGCTACAGCGGCGGCTACGGCAAGATAAGTTTTACCCGTACCGGCAGGGCCTACACCGATGGTGACGGTATTCTTCTGAATGGCCTTCATATATCTCTGCTGGCCAAGGGTCTTGGCTTTGATAGGCTTTCCCTTGGCGGTAATGCAGCCTACATCCTTTGCCATCTGTCCGATCTTATCATCATTGCCTGTTTGTACAAGATCAATGAGATAGCGAACCTTTTGCTCGTCAATGGTCTCCCCCTTGGCGGCGAGGGTCAAGAGACCTTCAATGGCTCTTGCACCTTTATCGGAGGCTTCTTCATCTCCTTGGATCTTCAGCTCCGTGCCTCTGTTGGTGATCTTGACATGGAAGGTCTGCTCTATGCGCTTTATATTCTCATCAAAGGATCCGAAGACATTGATGATCTGTTCTATTCTTTCTGCGTTGATGATTCGTTCCATGGAACATCTTCTCCTTCATAAGGTGGCTGTATGGGCAATGTCCGTGACAGCAATTCATGACAAATGCTATCTCCACTGAAGATATACAGACCCCGATTTTCAAAACAGCTCCACCGAGTATCCTCCACACGGCCTGCGATCATGTCCGTTCTAAGATGCTCCTCCCATGCAGACAGGAGGATCTGTTCCCCACGTTCTTGCCCTAGGCTTACTTCAGTCAGTACATATTCTCTGCAGATCTCCCGTTCAAAATATACGGGAAAGTCATAGCCGAAGAGACTCAGTTGTTTCGTTTCTACCATTTTATCACAAAGTACCCCTGAAATGCTACTGTTAATTGAGAAATTTATTCTTTTTCTTCCAAATATCATACTCAGGTGGCTGTAGTCTACCCCTGTATAGTGTTTCTGACGGATTTTGACAGGTAGGATCAGCATGCCTCGGTGCCATGTCTGTCCATAAATCTCTCCGTCGGACTGTACGGCACGGAGGTAAATTCCTTGATCCTCGATCCCGGATACAAGTACCTGATCCTTCCGAACAGCATCTCCCACCTTACAAAGCTCCGTACCTTCCAACACCGCCAGCTCCGTTACTACCCCGTCCCGACAGGCAATGAGGTGGGAGGCTTCCGGGAAATGAGTCTCGTTCCGCACCTGCCGTTCCAGTGTCAGGACGGATAGCTTGCCGCCGTCCCGATTGACGGCTACCCATGACAATTCCGGGATCTGTTGCAGGAGAGCAAACTTCAGTTCCTGCTCATCCAGTGTTCTTCCCACTGAACCTATATGGACACCCATATCCCACAGGCAATGGGAAATGCGATCCTCATCCACCCCTTCACAGGGAGAGATTTCTATGATCCATATCCGTCCTGTAAAGAGAAAGGAGCATAGCAAAACCGCCAATAGGCCTAAGGATAAGCAGGGGCGCAGAAAACATTTCCGCAAATGCTTACGCAATCCCCGTTGAGATAGGCATTCCAAAGTACAACCATACCTGTCAGCAATTTGTTCCAAAAGGGGGATCTGTTTGGCATAACAGGAAAATCTCCATACTAGGACTTCTTCCTGACAGATATTCCATAAAAGCATGCCTTTTTGTATAAAGGCAGAAAGACAGGCAGAAGGGTCTGCGCCTGTAAGACGGTATGTGCAGATCCCTCGGATATAGTGTGACAGCTTCATAAAATCACTCCCAATGTACAGATTGAATGAGCCCGCAGAGGCAGAGACGATCCCGACTCATAAACGTAATAGACAGCTCTGCACCTCTTACACAAAGGATCTCTCCCTTACAGGAGATCATGACACAGTCCTCCTCGTAGGATAAGATCCCGGAATGCTTTTCCACAGTGAGTGTATCTTTCCCTTGCATACTGACGGTAGCTTTAGCGGATAAGGGTACAAGGGTAGGATCAATGCCTTGGATAATTTTCTTCTTCACTTTCATCACCACTATCATTCTATGCACCGGTGCTTCATAGATACATACAGGGTGATGATATGTTGATATTATGTTTCAGTTTGTTGTTAGGGATCATACTTTTCCCGGAGGCAAGTATTCGGGGGGCATGTGAGGGCCTTGCATTATGCAGTCGTTCTGTGATCCCTGCATTGTTTCCTTTCCTTCTGCTGATTCCTTTGCTACTTCCCTATTTGCCGAGCTATGGAGGAAGGGCTTTAAGCGCCTATGTTCTTAGTTTTCTTGGTGGATATCCTTCCGGTGTCAGCGGTGTACTTACCTTGTATCAGACAGGAAAGTTGAGAAAGCACCAGGCAGAACGGCTACTCGGTTTGTGTAACAATTCCGGTCCGGGGTTCTTCCTTACAGTGATCGGGGTGGGGCTATTCCGTGATATCCGTGCAGGCTATATCCTGTTTGCTGTTCATGTCATGGCATCCTTGACCATCATGGCAACCGAAAAGCCCATGGATACGGGGCTGTGTCAGATCCGCAAAGAGGATAAGGGTAAAATCTCTTTTCCCCAAGCCTTCCAAGATGCCCTGAGTAAGGCCTGTAGCAATACGCTTCTGATCTGTGGGACTGTTGTTGCATTTTCTGTTCTGTTAAGCTTCCTCAAAATGCTGCTACCGCCGAAATGGTATCCACTGGCAGGTCTACTGGAACTTTGTAACGGTATTTCCGTATTGCAAGATAATGAACTATCCTTTGTCCTGTGTGCAGTATATATGGGATGGGGTGGGCTATGTGTCCATTTACAGGCCATGAGTCTTTGGGAAAAAGCCGGAATCAGACCTATACATTATTGGTGCAACAAGCTGCTGCACGGATTGCTTTCGGGGCTGTATGCCTATGCTCTGATAAAAAGACAGCTGTGTGTCTTTCCGATCATTATTATTTTTATTTGTATATATCGCAGTTTTTGTAAAAATGGGCTAGAAAAAAAACATCTTATGATGTATAATAAAATACAGTAACTAATAAGGGGTGTACAAACCATGCTGTTTCGAAAAGATATCGAGAAAAACTGTGCCTATTGTGCCAATGCCGGTAAGGTTGGAGATGAAAAATTTCTCTGCTCCCGTAAGGGATTGGTAGGTCCCGGAGATCATTGCAGAAAATTCCAATACGATCCTCTGAAGCGGAAGCCCCGGAAGGCCAAGGCAACAGATTTCTCCCAATATGACGAGGTGGATTTTTCTCTGTGATTAGCAAGCCCACCGGAGAGGAAAGTTAATATGGAGTTACAGGAACGGAATTTTCTGAACCTGCTGAAGGCTTCTGTACGACCTGAAATCACACCCCAAATACAGGATGCGGAGTATTCCGAAATACTGAAACTTGCCGAACAACACGCTGTTACAGGCTTACTTTATCCACCGCTGAAAAAAATCCTGCCAATGACAGATCCTACTTTACGGGATTTGAAAAAGCGCTCCTTCACTGCCGCTACCAGAGAAAGTCTCCAAAGCAAAGAGCTTGGAAAGATCTTTGAAGCCTGTGAGAAAGCGCAACTGCCCATACTGCCTCTGAAGGGTTGTGTGATCAAGGCTCTGTATCCTTATCCGGAGCTGCGCTTCATGTCAGATGCGGATCTACTGATCCCTGAGGATAAAGCTCAGACCATGAGACAGATCATGGAGGAACAGGGCTTCCGTTTTCACAGGGTGGAAAATGCGGATACGGATGTATATATCAGCCCCGTGGGACTGAATTATGAGATCCACAAGAGTCTCAGCGCAGAGGGCTTCAACGACCAAACCCGTGAATTTGCAGAAGGTCTGTTGCAGGCATCCTGTAGCAAAGATCCCTATACCTATGTCCGTGAATTATCTGCGGAAGATCACTATGTGTATATCCTGTGCCATTTTATCAAGCATTTTATTTACGGTGGCATCGGTGTGCGACAGTTGACGGATCTCTACATTTGCAGTAAGGATCCGGCTCTGGATCATCGGGTTTTACAGGAGAAGCTGATTCCCTTGGGGCTGTGGGATTTCTACTGCAAGGCTGAAGAACTGTGGAAATATTGGTTTGAAGAGGGGGCTTCCACCCCTTTGACAGAGGAGCTATCCCGATACATTCTCACCAGCGGAGTCTTCGGTACGGAGGATAAGAGATCCACCGACCGCATCCTAGCAAATAGTCAGGGGAAGCATTATTTCCAGTCCCGACTGTTCCCTTCCTTCCGGAAGATGGTCGGTTTCTTCCCCATACTCAATTACCTACCCTTCCTCCTACCCTTCCTGTGGATATGGAGAGTAATGCGCGCTCTGCTGTTCCGCCGTGGAAAGCTTCAGGCAGAGCTGAAAGCCGTGGAGTCAACAGATCAGGATTCCCTACAGTCCCGACGCAGGTTTTACCGTAGCTGCGGTTTAACGGTATATGATGAATAAATATTATCAGCTAAAGGAGTTATATAAATGAAAGGTATTATCTTAGCAGGTGGCAAAGGCAGCCGTCTTTACCCCATGACAAAGGCAATTTCCAAGCCGCTTCTGCCGATTTATGACAAGCCTATGGTATATTATCCCCTGTCCGTCCTTTTGAGAGCAGGGATCCGTGACATTATGATCATCACCGCACCTCCCGATGTGGAAAGCTACCGCCGTGCTTTGGGCGACGGCTCCCAGTTCGGTGTAAACATCTGCTACGGAGTCCAGCATGTGGCAAGAGGAATTGCAGATGCCTTCCTCATTGCGGCAGATTTCATTAACGGAGACCGTTCCTGTCTGGTACTGGGTGACAATCTGTTCCACGGCGCACAGCTGGAAGCTCTGCTGAAGGCCGCCGTTGCCCGTGAAGAAGGCGCAACCATTTTCGGCTATCCCGTCATGAATCCCAGAGATTTCGGTGTGGTTGAATTTGACGAAAACAACAATGTCATCTCTATCGAGGAAAAGCCCAAGGAACCCAAGTCCCGTTATGCAGTCCCCGGCCTGTACTTCTATGACGGACAGGCTGTAGAGCTGGCACGGACTCTGAAGCCCTCCGCCCGCGGGGAGCTGGAGATCACCGGTCTGAACGAGGAGTATCTGAAGCTGGGCAAGCTCCATGTAGAGCTCATGGGCAGAGGTATGGCATGGCTGGATACAGGCACACCCTCCGGCATGCTCAGTGCCGCCCACTATGTGGAAGCCATTCAAGCTCGTCAGGGTCAGTATGTTGCCTGCCCTGAAGAGATCGCATGGGAAAAAGGCTTCATTGACAACGAAAAACTTGCCAACATCGGCAATGAATTAAAAATGACGGAGTACGGTCAGTATTTGACCTCTTTATTACTGAAATGAACAAGAAACTCGAACGCATTCTTCCCAATGTCCAAAAGCCCGCCCGTTATGTAGGCGGTGAATATAAGCAGATCGTCAAGGACAAAAGCACTGTGGATCTGCGAGTTGCCTTCTGCTTCCCCGACACCTACGAGATCGGCATGTCCAATCTGGGTATGCGGATCCTCTATGCCATCATGAACAACATGGATGGAGTTTGGTGTGAGCGTGTCTTCGCTCCCTGGGGTGATATGGAACAGGCAATGAGAGAGAATCAACTGCCACTTTACGGACTGGAAAGCGGAGATCCTCTCAGCAACTTTGATATGATCGCCTTTACCATCGGCTATGAAATGAGCTACACCAATGTGCTGAACATGCTCCGCCTGGGAAACATCCCTCTGAGAGCATCGGAGCGTACAGAGCTGAGCCCCATTGTCTTTGCCGGCGGTGCCTGCATGTACAATCCCGAGCCTTTAGCTGAGTTCTTTGACTTCTTCTCCATCGGTGAGGGAGAAGAAATGACTCCCGAAATTCTGGAACTGTATCGCAAAGCAAAGGCAGAAAAATGGAGCAAACAGGACTTTCTGAAGGCAGTTTCCAAAATTGAGGGTGTGTATGTTCCCTCCCTCTACGAGCATCAATATAAGGAAGACGGCACACTTGCAAAGATCCTGCCTCTGGATGGCGCACCTGAGAGAGTCACCAAGCGGATCATCCAAAATTTGGACGATGCACTGTATCCCACGGATATCATCATCCCCAATACGGAGATCGTACATGACAGAGCCAACTTGGAAGTCATGCGCGGTTGCATCCGTGGCTGTCGCTTCTGTCAGGCAGGCTTTACCTACCGTCCTGTCCGTCCCCGTTCGGCAAAGGTGCTGTTACAGCAGTCTATTGCATCTCTGGAGAATTCCGGCTGTCATGAGATCACCTTATCCAGCCTTTCTACCTCCGATTACAAAGAGCTTCCCGATCTTGCTGAAGGAATGCTGGATTACTGCACTCCCAGAAAGATCAATCTGTCACTCCCCTCTCTCCGTGCGGACAACTTCTCCCGTGAGCTCATGATGAAGCTTCAGCAGGTGCGTAAGAGCGGACTGACCTTTGCACCGGAAGCAGGCACACAGAGACTCCGTGATGCCATCAACAAGAATGTCACAGAGGAGGAAATTCTGGAAACCTGTCGCATTGCCTTCGAAGGTGGCTGGAACAATGTGAAGCTGTACTTCATGCTGGGTCTGCCTACGGAAACCGATGAGGATGTTCTGGGCATTGCGGAATTGGTATATAAGATCCTGAAAACATGGAGAGCCTATGCAAGCAACAAAAAGCGCGGATGCCGTATCCATGTGGCAACAGCTTATTTTGTTCCCAAGCCCTTCACTCCCTTCCAGTGGGAGAAGCAGATCTCTCCCGAAGAATACATCCGCCGTCAGAGATTGCTGAAGGAAAATATGCCCTCTAAGAGCATTGAGTATAACTGGCACGCCGCCGATGTAAGCCGTCTGGAGGCTGTCCTTGCCCGTGGTGACCGCCGTCTGAGCAAGGTGCTGGAGACTGTAGTGGAAAAGGGTGCCCGTCTGGATGCCTGGGATGAATATTTCAATTATCAAATCTGGCTGGATGCCTTTGCCGAATGCGGGATCGATCCCAATTTCTATACGCTCCGCGGATATGAGGAAGAGGAGTTCCTGCCTTGGAACACGATTTCCGACGGTGTGCAGGAGAGATATCTCCGTTCCGAACGGAAGAAGGCCTATGCCTCCGAGACCACCCCGGACTGTCGCAGTCAGTGCAGTGCCTGCGGTGCAAACTGTTTGCTGAAGGGAGGCAAGTGCGATGCGTAGGATCTTATTTGAAAAGACAGGAAAATCCGTATGGATGTCCCACTTGGATACCATGCGCCTGATGCAGCGGGTTTTCCGCAGAGCCGGTGTCCTGCTCCATCATTCTCAGGGCTATACTCCTCATGCATATGTATCCATTCCCATTCCTCTGAGCGTAGGCATGGAAAGCCTGTGCGAAATTTTGGAATATGAACTGGACAGCGACCTTGCTATCAGTCCCAAGGAGTTAAACGATGTTCTCCCCGAGGGGATCGAGGTGCTGGCTGTATATGACAGCAAGCGCAAAATGAAGGAGCTGTGCAAAATGCAGGCGGAGCTTAGCCTGTTCTACGATCGGGGTGTTCCCGAAAATGCGGCAGAGGCTATTTCAAAGCTTTTGAGCGGTGAGACCCTCTTTGTAGAGAAACGCACCAAGCGAGGCCCTGAGGAAACAGATCTCCGTCCCCTGCTGTACAGTGCAAGCATCACCGCACAGGAGGACCGTCTGACGGTAGATTGCATGGTCAGCGCCCAGAATCCTCCCCTGAACCCCATGCTTCTGGTCAATGCCATTGAACGATATTTACCGGAGTTGAAGCCCGATTTTGCCAAGTGCCGTCGAATCGAGATCTACGACGCGCAAGGTAATATCTTCCGTTGAGGTGTAAACATGAACTGTGAAGATTGTTGGTGCTACAACTACGATGAAGAAAATGATGAGTACTACTGCTCCCAAGACTTAGACGAGGACGAATGGTACCGCATCATGACCCACAACAAGGGACGCTGTCCCTACTTCCGTCAGGCAGATGATTACTATCTGCCTCGGAAGCAATAATCTAACAATAGTTGCATCTCTATAAAATCCTAAGGGAGATTTTAGAGATGCTCTGTTGTTTTTATCCGGATTTGTATTACGCAAATAATATAATAGAGGAGGTAAATTTATGAACCCTTACCTGTACTTTCGCAAAGGTATCGCGCTACTTTTGTTGCTTTCTATCCTCTTGGGGATGTTTCCTGTGCAAGGTAACGCAACAGATACTTCTCCACTAACCGAAGAAACAAACATCCAGGAGGTCAAGCCCTCTACCAAAGCAACTGTTCCAAGCACCTCAAGTCTTCTAAGCCAAATTGACAGCCTCTTGATTCCAAGCGTCTATCAAGTCAAGGCACCGTGGGACAACCTTAACGGGCTGTACTTCTTGGTATGCGCAAACAGAACCATTGATCACAGAGGACGAGGAAAAACCTATGGTTATTTAGCCTTGAATAACTCTGCAACTGCCAACTCGATAGCTCAGAAGGAAGGTCTTAAAACCATTTCCATCTCTATCAGTAACGGCCGTGTAAAAATCAACAATACCGATGCAGACTTCACACACGCAGTCAATATCTATCGCAACACTTACGAAATCGATGACACTTTGAAGAAAACCCTGAACAATACCCTGAGAGATAATCTTGCGAACAAGATTGCTTACGGTAGCTATAAGGACAAGGTTATCGGTTCCTTAATGAATGTAAAGGATCCGGATAAAGTAGACTGCGACCTCAATAAATACACATATAACATTAAGTTCAGTAACGGAAAGTTTTTGAACTTTAATGTCTATGAAACAAACTCCGCAGGTAGCAGTACCTATCCCATGCTCATTACCCCCAGCACAAGCGATAATTACTTCAAGCTTTATAAAACCAATTATAACGGTACGACCGACAGTAACGGAACGGTAGTTCCATATTCCTACTGGGTTGGTGTGGACACCTACGCCCCCAACACATCTTTTGAATTCAATCCCTATACCTTGACTGCCGCCACTCCCAATCAAATCAGGCGAAACAATTACGGTGACAGAAATGTATCCGGATGGCCCTGGAACAAAAACACCTTCAACACCAACTGGTATCTGTATCAAATTGCACCTCAGACTATAGAACTATATAAAACTCTTAAAAACATCGTTAGACCGTTCCTCGAGACAAATCCCGTGGGTAAGTATTCTCAAGAGGCATTAAACGGATATCTGTTGGATGTGGAGAAGTGCATCAACTTCTATAAACAGCATTACACAAATACCACTGCCTCCGATAGTATTGCCAAACAAAGTAACGCTTATTCCGACATGTTGGAAAGCAGCATAACCATGATGAAGAAGGAAGCAAGTGATAAATCCTCTCTGGATTCTTTGAGTCAAAATCGATCCGATTATATGGACATTGCAGTGACTCTGCTGGACTTCAGATCCGACGGAATTATGTTTGAAAATATAAACGGAGGCGCTCCCGACTATACAGCCTATGCCCTTTCCTATATCAGTGCGGATGGGGAAACAAATATGCTCAATAAAATCGGGATTCCGCATCCGGGCAAAAACGATACTGTCTCATGCAGAATAGGCTTGACATTGGATCACTTGGTGGAAGGCTACCCTGTATATACAAAGGACACTGTTACCTATATTGCAAATGCCTTGTTCAAAAAGCACGATATCCCAACAAGCTCAAGTTTTGATGCCAATTGGAACAATGTATTTGTAAATCTTGTGAATACAGGCTTTGCGGACAGTGACAATGACGGAGACTACGGTCTGGGTACATGGGAGAGAACCTTAGCGAAAGTGCAAGGTGGAGATAACGGCGGCATCCTGCTCTACAGTCAGGTTGATACGGCCTTTGATCTGGCTTACTACATTCTGAACAATATCTGGAGACCTGTTGGCGAAGAGGACACCCTTGCTGCCGGCTCTACGGATCGGTATAACATGGTGGTAGAAGAACTCCACACCATACGCATGACGCGGGAGGACAACGGCTACTATTACTTCAAGTCCGATAATGATGTAGGTCGTGATCTGGATAAGGGCATTATCTTTAATACAAAGGATACCGACGACGGAACTTCTCCCGGCTTAAATGTACTGGCAGACCTCGGCTTTGAACATCCGGATCTCTACGGTAACAATTCTACCGGTACTGCTTCGGATCATAACGGCACAAGCGGAACGAACTATGCCGCCAGAACAAACTACAATTACGGACTCCATGCAGAAAGTGTCTTTGTATATTATGATGCAAAGAATTTGCAATTCACCTTTACCGGTGACGATGACGTTTACTTCTTTGTTAACGGAGTTCTGGTTTGCGATATTGGCGGTATGCACAGTGCAGTTACAAAGACCTGCTATATCAATGACTACGCCTCTAAATTGGATCTCCGGGACGGAGATATTTGCTCCTTCGACATGTTCTTCGTGGATCGACATACCTCCGGCATCAACTTGAATTTCAGCACCAATATCGAATTGATGAACGCTGCCGCAGTCACCAAAGAAGAGCAATACTTCTATACCGCTCCCGGAGTCTTTAATGAAAGCATTCGCGAAGGCAGTGTTGTAGAAGAAGGTACCGAGATCGGATACAGTTATATGCTCCTGAACCGCAGTGACTACGCAGTTAATCATGTATCATTTACAGATGCGCAGTTGGGTGTCAGCCTGAGTAAGGATCAGATCAATCTGAACGGAACAGCCAATATGGGAGATCTGGTTGTCACCTACCGTGGCTTTGATCCCAATTTTTCTCAATACGCAAGTGCCGAACCTGTCATTTATACAGTGGAAGGAACCGCCTTCGAGGATAGTGACTTCTATAAGCTGATTTACAGTGCCGTTAACGACAAGAGCACCAATATTCCCTTCCGGGATCAAGTGATTCGAATTTCCGGACTGACGGAAGCACAGCTCATGGTACTGCTGGAGTTAGGCATCCCTGCCAATACCCAAATGGAAATCTACGGTTTCCACCAAGGGGTGAATATCGTCTCGGGAGCCTTTACCAGTACAGTGCAGACCCTCTGTTACCCACTGGATCAGTACAATGCCCAATTGGATCCTCTGGAAGGTAGCGATAAACGCTCGGTACAAGTCATTGCCACCCCCTCCTTTACCGTGGATGCCCCCTTGGAGTTGGTCATTGATTATGGTAAAGCAGTAGAGATCCCCGTGGAAGAGCTTACCCGAACCATCTCTACTTCCGGCGGTGCAGTTGCGACCTTCTTAGGCTTTATGGAAGGCGGCGAACACGGCACGGTCATGACTGCGAAACCCAGCAATATCAAATGCACGAAATACGGAGAAACCTATGCAAGCCCCAACGGAGTATATGAAAACCGCGGGGATCATTACCGTTTCACTCTATCACGCTTTCTTGAGGAAGCGGATCGGGTGAATGCTGTTTGCTCCGTTTCCGCCGCCAGCGGTACTTCCGGTGCCACTACATGGTGGTATACCATTGTTGAGATCAAAATCATGCCCGCTACAAGTGTATATTATGAAGCAGAGGACTTTGTGAACACGGAGTTTACTTATGAAGAAAAATCCGGAGAATCCCTTCTTACAGAATTCCGGAGTCTTTCTCAGGATGACCGGAAGAAACTGACAGAGGCACAATTGGACAGCTATATGACCTCCCCCGATCCTACCCATGACATAAGTATGCTGTTTTTCGGATTCGGTCAATCAGAGAATGATGGTATACGCTATGACAAGAATCCCAACTATAACCGTAGGTATTACGATTCAAATTCCAACTGGCGTGGTACCTCCGGCTATACATTAAGCATTGCAAACGGTGCTTTGAATTTCACCGCCTCTCCCCAAGGTACAGACAGCTGGGCGTACTTCTGCACAGGAACCACCACATCGGATTATTCCGGCTTAAACTATAAGCCCGATCCTGAGGATTGGTTTGAAGTGAGAATCAAAATCAACGATCTGTCTGCCTTGATCAATCGGAACATTATCAAGTTTGACATAGAGCTCTTCAGAGACAGTAATAACTTATATAAAATTGCTCACTCTACAAAGGTTGAGGCATCGGGAGACCTGGATACAAATAAGTACTATACCATCAGCTTCCCTATGCCTACCAATTCCGGCGGTTGGGCAAATACGGAAACAAGAACCTATCTGACCTATGAAGGAATCGGAACGGTAAAACGAATGGTATTCATACCTACGGGCTTAAATAATCCCTCTACATTGAATTGCAGTGTAGATTATATCTATATTGGGCCCAAGGACAAGATGCCTTCTGCACAAAGCGGTCATTTGCTCTTCGATTATGAAAATACCGCAGCAGCAGAATACCGTTATCAGTCCGAAACCTATCTGGGCATAAATTATGATCTGGAGGAAAATTGGCACTTCAATTCCAAACGCATCGAAGCGCCCCTTGTGGAGGACGGAAGTCTTAAGCTGATAACGAACCCCACCGAAAACCCGGAATACATTAACTGGGCTCGTACAGGTACGACTCCAAAGGACAATGGCTTGCGCTATGTTCCCTCTGTTAAGGATTATTGTCAGTTGCGGTTCAAAATCGTCAACGGACAGGAAGTGCGTTCCGACTCCGCATTTGTGGGTCTGTATTTCAGCAATAACGGATTAGAACCTCTCAATGAAAATCGCGTATTCTACCATTATGATTTTGCGAAAACAGCTTCGGGAGACTGGTACACAGTTACCTTCCCCGTGGATTGTGATCTGTGGTATGCATCCGATGTCATAACTGCGATTCAGATCCATTTCGGAGGGGTTAAGAGCAGTGAGGCAGGGCTTCTGACTATCTATGTAGATTATTGCTATGTGGGTCCCTCCCAAGCCCAGGATACCGATTATGTAAATAGCGCAAATGATTACTACGGACGGAATGATGTTCTGTATTTCGGTTTTAACGATAGCACAGCGGATAACAAGCATTATGATCAGTCCCTGTATTTCCACACCAACTACGACAATTCCAACCGTTGGTACAGCAACACCAACAAGAGTACCGTAGAGATCGAAGACGGAGTTATGAGAATGCTCATAAAAGCACCTTATAACAATAATAATTCCTTCAATTGCAATCCTTTTGCCCAAACTGTTGAAAACACAAGCCCTTTGGTTCCCGCTCTGAATTATATCCCCTCAGGTAGAGATTATGTGCAGGTGCGTGTGAGGTTCACCAATTGTACGACCATCAATAGTAGCGAAGGTCCTTGGGTCATGATGTATTTCATGACAAACAGAACTCCCGATCCGAATGACGGTGTTCTTCCCAATGATTATTTCCATGTGAAGGCTGATCCGTCTATCGTAACATGCGGAGAATGGGTCACCGTTACCCAGCCTGCAAACAACGTCTTCCGAAGCGCAAATACCATTGATGCCATCCGTCTTACCTTTAACAATTTACGCTCAACCAACAGCCAGCTCGGTATCGTCGAGGTAGACTATATCTATGTTGGCCCGGAAGAATATCTGCCGGATAAGGATATATACGGATATGATTACAGCTATACCGATGACCGAGGTCTCTCCGATGGAGAAAGCCTGTATGTCTATGGCAAGGGTGTCAATGTCAACGGTGCAACAAGCTATAGCCATGCCAACTTCAGCTTCAAGGGTACAGGCTTTGACATTATCAGCCGTACTGGCAGCACCCAGACCTCCATCCGTGTAGATGTGAAGAATGCGCAGGGAGAGCTTGTAAAGGCAGTGACCGTCATCAATAAGGGTGAACTGGAGCTGTATCAGATCCCTGTTGTCAGTGTCCACGATCTGCCCTACGGAGAATATAGCGTAAGCATCGGCGTGAATAAACCTGTAGTCAGTTCCATTCCCCTGCTGTCCCGTGGCGGTGATTTCTATCTGGATGCTGTCCGGATCTATGATCCTATAGATTGTGAAAATCCTGAGGAAGGCACTATGGAAGACAAGGTCTTATCCGCGTATACGAGAGATACAGAAGCCTATCCCTACACCAAGGAAGTCCGTGATGTACTACTCAGTGCCCAAAGCTTCCATGCCTTGTCAGGCAGTACCGTAGGTGCTGTGTATGTGGATCAAAGCAATGGCAAAGAAGACCCCGATATCCCCAATGTGAACGAAGGGGTCAATGTTGAAAATCACATTACCTCGTGGATCAGCACTTATGAGAAGGTAGGCCCCAACAACGAGGTCTATTTGAGCAATGGACAAAGTGTTTCCTTCAAACTCTGTCTGAACACTGTGGAAACACCTGTAAGTATTGATATCGCCGCAAAGACGATCAACATGACCGATTCCCCCAAATTGACGGTTGCTCATACCACAAGCCAGAGTACCTCTGCGATCAATACACAGTCATGGGATATCCTGAGTAACACAGCTTTGTATTACGCTTTGAGTATTCAGGAAAGTGATTTTGCAACGGATGCAGACGGACGGTATATCTATCTTGTGATCAAAAATACCGGTGGGGACGGAGTTGTGTCCATTACGGATCTGAAGTTCGCATATGAAAGCGAGCCTACTTTGCTCACCGAATCCGAAGCTCCTGTGAAAAAGAACGCAGAGAAGCTTGAACCTGTCAGCTTCATGGTAGACGGAAAGCTGACGGAAGCTATTGCCAAGATCTTGAATTATAAGACAGAAGTTCCCAAGGATCATAGCGTCATGATCGACGATCAAATTTCTCTCATGCATTCCCTGAATCTTGCCAGTGACATTTCTATCAACTATGTCATTGCGGCAGAGAGTCTGAAGGATTATGATCGCTTCTATCTCAACTGCATCCTCTATGATCAGACAATGATCCAAGTTGAGCCGATACTGAGAGGAGAATATTACTACTTTACTCTGGACGGACTGACAGCAGTTACCATCAATGATGTTGTGGAAGCCAGCCTTACCATGTGGTGCGGTGAGCAACGCTATATCTCCCTCCCCGATTATTACAGCGTTGCACAGTATGCTTACAGTCAGCTTGGGAAGGAAGGTAGTTCCGCGGAACTGAAGAGCCTGTGTGCAAATCTCCTCCGTTACGGCGCTCTTGCCCAGAGCTACAAGGATTACCGTATACATGACCTTGCAGACAGCAAGCTTACTGAGAGCCAGAAGACTTATCTCACAGATTTGGATACGGTCAGCTTGGTAAAAACCGATCATACCGGCAACGAATTTGCCGAGCCTGTGGCAGTATGGAAGGGCAAGTCTCTGGATCTGACCTCCAAGGTTGGTCTGACCCTTATATTCACTTTAACAGATCCCGAAATTTCTCCACAAGCTCTGCGTCTTAAGGTCTCTTATACCGATATGGACGGGGAGACTGTCACTGCATGGGTCGGCGGTGCAAGAGTGTATCATGAGGAAATGAGATATTATGCATTCAGCTTCCATGATCTCCTTGTGTCCGAGCTGAGAAGTATTCCGCAAATGCAGATCTACTTGGGAGATACTCCCCTGTCCTGTACCCTGAACTACAGTGCGGAAAGCTACTGCAGTAATAAAACCGGCACACTGGGACAGCTGTGCAAAGCCCTGTTTGCCTACAGTGACAGTGCAAAGGCTTTCTTCCGTTAAGCTAAGATCACAGAGATCAAAATACTTTTAAAAACTTAAAAGTACACCCAATTCCCGTATATTGCGGGAATTGGGTGTATTCTTTGCAATGTGATAGTTTTTTCGCGGTTTTTTCTGTAAAATTCTTGAGATTTTTTCCATAACATATTGTATATTTTCAATATTTATGATAAAATTGATCGAGTATAAATACCAAGGAGGTACAAGTATGAAACTGAAGCAATGGGGAAAACGCTTATTGGCACTGTTTCTCCTACTGACCATTCTGACAGATCTTCTTCCTACAGGACTACTCCTGCAGGCAGAAGCCAACGAGCTCCCGTCTGAGAAACCTTCGGAGACACGCATCGCAGGTACAGTGTCGTCCTGGGACAATGACGGGGACGGTACGCTTTCCATCTTGGCCATCGGTAACAGTTTCTCGTCCGATGCTATGGAATATTTCTACCAGATCGCCAAGAACCTTGGAATCAGCAAAATGTATCTGGGAAATCTGTACATCGCTGGCTGTACACTGGCGACACATCTCAGCAATGCCAACAATGATTCCGCATCCTATACCTACTACAAGAACACAAGCGGTTCCTGGTCAAGTACAAGCAATGTCAAAATGAGTACCGCCCTGACAGAGCGTAGCTGGGACTTTGTTACCTTGCAGCAGGCCAGCCCCAACAGCGGACAAGCCAATACCTACGGTAGCAATTTGACAAATCTGATTGCCTATGTAAAAAGCAAACTGAAGAATCCCGAAGCTACTAAGCTGGCATGGCACATGACCTGGGCTTATCAGGCAGATTCTACCCACAGCGGATTTGCAAATTACAGCAATAATCAAACCACAATGTACAATAAAATCATTGAGGCCGTTAACAGCCAGGTCGTTCCCAACAAGGATATCGAGGTCATTATTCCCACCGGTACTGCCATCCAGAATCTCAGAAGCTCCATTTTGGGCGACAAATTGACCAGAGACGGCTATCATCTGTCTTACGGTGTCGGTAGATATACTGCCGCCCTCATGTGGGTAAAGGAATTGACCGGTCTGGATATCAATACGGTCACATGGAAGTCCACATCAACTGCCCTGAGTTCCAACGGTGAAGAAAAGTTCCTTGCCATCGAAGCTGTCAATTTTGCTTATAAAACACCTCTGGCAAAGACAAGCTCCCATTATGTGAACCAAAGTAATGGAACACCGAAGCTGGATCCCACATGGGGCTTTGTGCAGATCTCTCCCGGCAATTACAAAAATCAATTCTGGCATTCCACCGGTGATTACCATACAGAAAAGGCAACGACAACAACATCCCCGAGTAACGCAAAGCAATACATCTGTACCAACAAGCTCTCTAAGGACGGCACCACAGCTTATAATACCTATTTACCCGTAGGCTCTATCATTGTGTGTTACGCTGACTACCGCTACCGCCCGGAAGGCTGGGTCGTGGACAACAAAAAGCAAACCGGTACCCGTCCCGATGAAGTGGATGATACCTATGTCATCGTTACAGAGGAATGGTGGGGCAATTATACCAAACGAGCCTTTAATATTTCTAAAGACAATGACAAAGACTGGTCCTCGGATTTCAGCGCCGGGGATGTAAACCATTATTTCCGTATCTATATTCCCATTGAGAGAGTACTGGAGTACTATTACCAGTTAGATCTCACCTATGTGGGTGACCAGTACTGGAATTCAAGTAGTTCTCATAAAATACGAAATACAACCACAGATAATGCCGGTAAATTCTTTGCCGCCATGCTCCCTGCTTCTGTGACAACTTATGACCCTGCCACAGGAGAAAATGAAACAACACCATTTAACGATCGCAGAATCACTAAAGATATGCTCCCTGTGGGAAAGGGCCTGATCTCCATCAGAACCGGATACAAAGTCCGTCAGGAAGGCTGGATAAATGGCAGTACCCTGAATAACACCGATGCCAACCCCAGACCCGGCGAGACCCACCATAATCTCCATAGCACCAGTAGCGATTGGTGGGATCCTTATACTCTACGAGGTTTCAATATCTCTTATGACGGAGAAGGAACCAATAATGTGAGTAATAATTCCCAAGCCACAATGGAGTCCTATATTCTCCGTGTATATGTATTGCGAACTGAATACCCATGTGCAGTGCAATTAGAGAAAGAACTGGAGACCGCACAGAAATATCTCAGGTGGAATAACCGATTAGGCCAATTCCCGGCAGATCTCTATGCAGAATTCAAAAAATGTGTGACCGAAAGCGAAGCTCTCTTCCGACAGCGTAATAAGATAAGGTTTGTTGTTCCCTGTACCGGTACTACAAAAACGAAAGTCGAAAATGCCCGTAACTACCAGGCGCAAAAGCTGAAAAATATTATCGACAAACTTGCCTACTATGAAGTGACCGATGAATTCAGCAACTACATCGATCTGCCCATTGAAGTTCTGGACTTCCGCGCAGACGGCATTCTCTTTGACAATTATAACTCCAACAATCCCTATTCTCTGTCAGCCAGTTCCCCCGGCATTACCAATGCGCTGACAGGAGAAAGCCTCCCCCGTGCCGGTAGCGATTTTACAACTTCCGACGGTACTGTTGTAGAACATCTGACTCTGCCGGAATTGGTGGACGGACAACTGATCTACAGAGAAGAAACCGTAACCTTTATCGCTCATGGCATCGCACAGAAGCTATATGCCTTCGGCGATACTGCCCATACGCCTACAGATTTTAAGGCAAGCTATTACGGCGCAAACTGGAACAGTGCTTTCATGAACAAAATCACAGCAGGGTTCGGAACGACGGATATGACCACTCGCCTAGGATCATGGTCCGATACGCTGAAAAAAGTCGGTTTGAACCAAGGGTTAGACGGAACAGTAGAAGGTACAAACGGCGGTATCCTCAAATACACTCAGGTTACCACAGCCTTTGACTTAGCATACTACATGCTGAATAATATCTGGCGTTCCGTGGGAGAATCCGATCCACTGGTAGATGAAAGCGGTACTGTTCTGAAGCGACCGGACGAAAAGCCTCTGACTTACAACACCGTAGTAGAAGAATTAACTTCTATTCGCTTGATAAAGGGCTCAAACGGATTTTATAGCTTCACCTCCGAATCCGATGTTGGTAGAGATCCCATCTCCGGCACATTGTTTAATACCATCAACCCGAAGCTATCCTTCTCTCCCAAGCTCAATGCCGTTGGAGAGCTGGGCTTTGAAAAACCCGGCATCTATAATCCTACTACTACGGGCATCGTTAGCGGAAGAAGCGTCACGACTTTAAACGCCACCTCGAACTATGACTATATGATCCATGCAAATGGCGTCTTCGTCTATCATAAGGGTAAGAATCTGGAATTCACCTTTAAGGGTGATGATGATGTATACTTCTACATAAACGGTTCTATAGCCTGTGACGTAGGCGGTATGCATGCTGCTACCACCCGAACCTGTAAGCTCAATGATATTGCAGATAGCTTGGGATTGGTTGACGGGGATGTGTGTACCTTTGACATGTTCCTGGTAGACCGTCATACCAGTGAGGTCAACCTGAATTTCAGCACCAACATCGACCTCATGGCATCACAGGCTGTTACCACAGAGCTTCAGACAGATCGCAAAACCGGTGCTATCATTTCTAACAATGCCATCGTTGCAGACGGTACGGATGTAGGCTTTGCCTTCAACCTGCTGAACCGGAGTGACTATCCCGTTGCAAATCTCAGTTTCCGCAACGACAAATTAGACGCTTATCTCAGTGCAGAATCTCTTACTTTAGGAGATTTTGTCGATGGCAATACTTTGGAGGATAAAGTCGCTAATCTGACCATTACCTATACCGCCTATGATCCCGCTACCAAAGCGTATACAAACACTACTCCCCAAGTCATGAGCGCAGCTGAATTTGACGATCTGTACAGCATCATTGAAGGCGGTTGCAATTCCGTCAGTACCATTCCTCTTTCAGAACAGGCCTATACCATCACCGGACTAACCGCCGATCAGGTTATGTCACTCTTAGAGTTAGGTCTCCCCTGTAATGTCAGGATCAGCATTTCCGGATTCCATCACATTGTTTACGCTTCCGTGGGAACATATACCAATGAAGTCACTACCGTCTGCTACCCTGTACTGAAGGACGGTAGTCTAGGCGCAGGTCTTTTGGGTGTTGCCTCTACCAGCGTACAGGCAAAAATCATGGAAAGTAAGGTCCACGATCCTCTGCGGTTCGTACTGGATTACAGCAAGCCCTTAGAATTCAGCTATTCTGACATTATGTCCCGCGTCATTCTTGCACAGGGGGCTACCGCCTCCTATATCGGTATGAATCGTCAAGGTAGCCACGGTCAGATCTCCGATTACAAGCCCAGTGGCATGCTCCTGACCTCTGAAGGGTCTACCTATGCTTCCAACAACGGCATCTATGATTATCATGGAAATGTCTTCCGTTTCACCCTCACCCGTATGCTGGAAGAAATCGAAAAGATCAATGCCGTTCTTGAGATCCACGAAAACGGAGTTTCCACCACATGGTATCTCATGGTAGCAATCGAGATCGTACCCGCAACCATGGTCTATTACGAAGCCGAAGATTTTACGGGCACAGAAATTTCCTATGCTGAACTTAGTGGCGGAAATGAAAAGACCCAATTCGATGCTGATCAAAATTTCATCCTCCAAGAGGAGAGAAACAGCCTCAAAGCATCTACTCTCAACACTTATGCCACCACTCCGGATCCCACACATGACACAAGCATCCTCTATTTCGGATTCAACCGGACAGATGAAGAAGATGTGCGGTATGACAAAAACCCCAACTACAACGGCAAGAACTACGACACAAATTCTGCTTGGGTCGGCACACCGGGCTATAATCTGAACATTTCCAACGGAAACATGAACTTTACCGCTACCACTCAAAATACAAACTACTGGGTATACCTCTCCACAGGAACCACCAGCACGGACACGACCGGCTTGAGTTTTAAGCCCGGTAATGATGACTGGTTTGAGATCAGAATTAAGATCAACGACACTTCCGTTCTGAGTAATCCCAGTCTTATTAAGTTTGACTTAGAGCTTCGCACAGCCGGCACCCCTTACTATAAAATTTCTCACTCTAAGCAGGTAGTTGAGTCCGGCAGTCTCAGTACAGAGCAGTTCTATACCATCAACTTTAAAATGCCTGCCAATTCCGGTGGATGGGACAACACGATCCCTTATGACCAAATCGGCACGGCAAAACGATTCGTATTCTTGCTTACCGGACTGAAGAATCCCTCTACCGCAAACTTGAATATAGACTATATTTACATCGGACCGAAGGAAAAGATGCCCTCCGAGCAGGACAGACATCTGTTATTCGATTTCAGTAATTCCGCCGCAGAACAGTATCGCTATCAATCCGAGACCTATGACTGCATAAACTACAATTTGGATAACACATGGAATTACTACGCAGTACGCAACGAAGTCCCCAAGGTTACAAACGGATGCCTCAAGATCACGAACACCGCCTCAAATGACGAAACCTACTATTGGGTGCGAACCGGATCGGATCTGCCCAATAACGGGGTGAATTATCGTCCCTCCGCAGAGGATCATTGTCAGGTACGTTTTAAGATTGAAGACGGAGAAGCTGTGGATCCTACATCTCCTTATTTCAGGATTTACTTCTCCACAGACGGAGTAGAAATTTTTGACGGTAATCAGGATTCCTGTAACTTTGATCTGACGAATAAGGCTGACGGAGAGTGGATCACGCTTAGTTTCCCCATTACAAATTCCCGCTGGTATAACGCAGATCTCATTCAAGATCTTCAGTTTACGTTCGGAGGCATCCAAAATGTCGACGACCGGAATTTGAGCATCTATATAGACTACATCTATATCGGACCCTCTCAGGCTCAGGATCGTGTCTATACTGCCGAAGATCTCAGTAATTACAACGGAGACAATGCGCTGTTCTTCGACTTCTCCGGCTCTAAGGAAGAAGCCGCACGTTACGATCAGGCGATCTACGGATTCAGGAATTACACCGACTTATCAGCATGGCAATGCAATCCCAACAGAAATTCCACCACGCTGGGCACAGATAGCCTGATCATGCAGGTGGTAGGCTCTTATGTTCCCGGTGTAGACAAAAAATGTAATCCCTATGTGCAATCCATTATCCCCGATGAAGGTTCTACATCCATGCCCCTTAGCTATGTCCCCACAGCCACAGATGTAGCCCAAGTCAGAGTCAGATTCAGCAACTGTGTTACAAAAGACGAAAGTCCCATTCCGATGTTCTGTTTATACTTCATGGGAAACCGTAGTCCCTATTCCTCTGACGGTGTCTGGCCCAATGATTTTGCATCCATCGAATTTGATAAAAATGTCGTGACTTCAGGTGAATGGGCAATCGTTACACTTCCCCTCAACGATGTATTCCGCACTGCTGATGTGATCAATTCGATCCGTTTTAACTTCAATAATGTCATATCTAAGAACGCAGATTACGGCATCGTAGAGGTCGACTACCTCTATATAGGACCGGAAGAAATGGCGCCCGCAACAGATGTCTACGGCTATGACAGCAGCTACGACGATGATCGCGGTCTGTCCAATGGAGAAAGTCTCTTCATGGAAGGCAAGGGTTACAAAACCGACACTGCCATTGCTTATTCTCAGGCCTCCTTCACCTTTAAGGGCACCGGCTTTGATCTTATCAGCCGCACCAATAAAAAGCAGGCTACCATCCGTGTCAAGGTAAGCAACGCAAAGGGAGAGACGGAACGAACCCTGACGATCAACAACATGGGCGAGCTGGATCTGTATCAGATACCTGTTGTCAGCATGGAGGATCTGCCTCACGGAGAACATACAGTCACCATTGATATTAACTCTCCCGTGGAATATACCGGAGTTCTGGCACCTTTGAGCCGCGGCGGAGAATTCTATTTGGATGCAATTCGGATTTATGACCCCATTGAGGTAGAAACGGACAGCTTAAACCAGGATGAAGAAACTGTACTGTCTGCCTATGTTTCTGATCTGGAAGCCTATCCTTACATCAAGGAAGTTCGTGATGTTCTGATTTCAGCAACCCAGTTCAGCACTCTTGAGGGTGTTGGTACAGGCGCAGTCTATGTTGATCAGGCGGAAGAACAGCCCAATTATACGGAGTCTGCTGATCCGCAGTCCGGAACAGGCGTGAATAACGACCTCTCTGTGGAAAATCATATCACTTACGAAATATCCACCTATGAAAAGATCGGACCTAAGAATGAGGTCTATCTGAATAAGGGACAGGCTGTGGCATTTAAGCTCCGACTGAATACCGTAGAAGTCCCTGTGAGTATTGATGTAGGCGCCAAGGGTATCAACAAGGGTGATTGTCCCGTCTTGACCGTAGGCTACACCACTGCAAAAACCACCGCACCGGTAACCCTCCGGGCATGGAATGTTCATACCAATACGGCTATGTACTATCCCATTCCCTTTACCGAAACCTCCTTTGCCACCGATGATGACGGAAGATATCTGTATTTGGTCATCAGCAACTCGGGCAATGACAGCGTTCTGTCCATTACAGATCTGAAGTTTGCATACGAAAGCAAGCCCACTCTGCTCAATGAAAGCGAGCCTCCCGTCCGCAGAGCAAGCGAAACCATCGAACCTGTGAGTTACCTTGTTGACGCAGAGCTTGCACAGGTAGTGAACAACATCATGAACACAGAGCTTCCCCAGGGAGATATTACTGTAGTTGACAAGGATATTTCCATCAAGCATACGCTGAATTTGGCAGGGGATATTTCCATCAACTATGCGGTTTCTGTCCAGAGTCTTAAGGACTATGACACTGCCTTACTGGAATGCCATCTCTATGACGGAACTATAGTGCTTGTTGAGCCTGAGCAGAGAGGCGAGTATTATTACTTCACTCTCACAGGACTGACTGCCGCCATGATGAAGGATCAGGTCATCGCAACCCTTCGTTTGACCCGTGGAGAGGAGCAGATCATTTCCGAACAGGATGTCTATTCCATTGCACAGTATGCATACAATCAGCTTGCCAAGGCTGAGACCTCTCCCGAACTGAAGGCGCTGTGTGCAAACCTCCTGCGCTACGGCGGAGCAACGCAGGTGTACAAGGATTACCGTACCCATGAGCTTGCCCACAACGCTCTGACGGAAGAGCATCAGGCTCTGCTGACAGATCCGGATCAGGTGCTCTTCGGCAACAACAATTCCGTCGGAACTGAGCTTGCAGATCCCCGGATCTCCTGGGTAGGCAAGGCACTGGATCTGACCTCCAGAGTGGGTGTGAAGTTCATCTTCTCTACCGCAAGCTATGAAGGCGATCCCATGGAGCTTAGCCTGCGTATCAGCTACACCGACAGCGAAGGACAGATGCAACAAGCCACCATTGAAGCCCCCGAGGTGTACAACGAAAGCAATCAGCTGTATGCCTTCGGCTTCTATGAACTGCCTGCAGCAGAGCTGAGAAGTATTCTGAATGTTCAGGTCTATGCCGGTGACACTCCCCTTTCCCAGATCATGACCTACAGTCCCGACAGCTACGGCAACAACAAGAGCGGAACTCTCTTAGAGCTTTGCAAAGCCTTGTTTGCCTATGTTGACTGCGCAGAAGGATATTTCACCTCTCTGAAGTAAAGTTTTCAAAACAGATCCCCCATAGGATCCGGCCAAAGCCGAGTCCTATGGGGGATCGTGTTTATATTGGTCAGTCTTGGAGCTTCTGCAAGGCTTTCTTGAACTGTACGGAGAAGAGTATGGCTGTAAAGCTTACTGCCAGGATATCTGCAATGGGTTCTGCGGCATAGACACCCATAGTGGGATCTTGCGCAAAGTGAGGAACAATGTAGATCAGGGGCAGGAGCAATACGAACTTCCGGATCACCGCAACCAGTACGGACGAGCCGGATTTTCCAAGGGACACAAAGGTCATTTGGCAGGCGATCTGGATGCCGAACAGGATCATTCCCAAGAAGTAGATCCGCAGGGCTTTGGACGCAAAGCTGATCAGCTCCTCCTGTGGGGTAAAAAGGGATACAAAGAATTTGGGGAAGCTTTCTACCAAGACCCAGAGGCTCACGGAGTAGATCAGGCAGGTGGTCAACAGAAGCTTAAAGGTACTGCGGACACGGTCAGCGTTCTTTGCTCCGTAATTGTAGCTCAAAATAGGCTGAGCTCCCTGCGCAATTCCCTGGGGTGGAAGCATGGCAAACTGCATGACGGAAGTCAGGATGGTCATTGCCCCCACCGCTACATCTCCCCCGTAATTCTGCAAGGAAGCATTGAAGCACAGGGAGATCACGCTCTCGCTGGCTTGCATGATGAAAAAGGCAAAGCCCAAGGCAATGCAAGGAAGGAGAAGCTTGGGAGCAAGGCTAAAATTGCTAAGCTTCAATCTCAGGATGGTTTTCCTGCCACTGAGGAAGGACACCGCCCACAGGCAGGACAAGCCCTGAGAAAGGACCGTAGCCAATGCCGCACCCTTCACTCCCATGTCAAATACAAAGATAAACAAGGGATCCAGAAGGATGTTGGACACCGCACCGATGAGGACGGACAGCATGGTGATCTTAGTGGCGCCTTGGGCGGTAATGAATGCATTCATCCCCAAGGTAAGCTGAACAAAGACCGTCCCCAAGGCATAGATCTTCATATAGTCCGTGGCATAGCCGATGGTGTTCTCGCTTGCGCCGAAAATCAGCAGGAAGTCTTCACTCCACAGGAGGATCGCGGGAGTCAATATGGCAGACAGAAGCAGTTGGAGGCAGAAGCAAGCACCCAAGGTTTTTTCTGCCTGCTCAGAATCTTTCCTGCCAAGGAAAATGGAGGCTCTTGGGCCACCGCCGGAACTGACCAGCGCGGCAAAGGCGGAGACGATCATGATCAGTGGCATGCACACCCCGACTCCCGTCAGGGCAAGATCTCCGATTTCCGGGATATGTCCGATATAGACACGATCCACGATATTATATAGCATATTGATCAGCTGGGCAATGACTGTGGGCAAGGCTAAGCGGAACAGCAAAGTCCCCACAGGGGCTGTACCCAGCATTTCTTTTTTCTCTGTCATAGGCTTCTTTCAGAAATTCCCTTCTTCAATATCGGTCAGGAGATCATAGAGGCCATCCTGAGAAAGGACTCCGCGGATGAGGTCTTCGGGCAAGTCCCCTCTTTCATCGGAGGCATAGTCCAGCTTCCACAGAGGGCCTTCATAGTACTCCTTCAGAGTACGGAGCATTTCTCCATGCTCCTTGTTTTCCTCAGGGCGGAACAAACCTTCGTGAAAAGCATATGTCACTGTATCAAAGAGTTTTTCCATCTCTTTAATGCGAAGGATCTGCAAATTCCCCTCAAACAAATCCATAGAAGGTTCTCCTTTATCTTTCGTTCTTAATGACCGCTTCGGCGCAAAGTATGCCGTCAACTGCAGCAGACATGATCCCTCCGGCATAGCCTGCACCCTCACCGCAGGGATATAAGCCCTTGATGCGGCTTTGGAGATCCTCTCCACGAACAATGCGTACGGGAGCGGAGCTACGGGTTTCCGGTGCGGTCAAAACCGCTCCGGGATCAGCAAAGCCCTTCAGCTGTTGATCCAGTGCAACGATGGCCTGTTTCAGGGTGTTGGTGATCTTTGGAGGATAAAGCTGCGTCAGATCACAGGAGGTCACACCGGGGCGGTAAGTAGGCTCTACAGCACCCACTGTTTCTCTGCTATGATCGGACAAAAAGTCTCCAACAGTCTGGCAAGGGGCATGGTAATTGCAACCGCCCATTTGATAGGCCTTTTCTTCCATTTCCTCCTGCCAGTACATACCGCTGAGAGGATGCTCTGTGGGGAAATCTTCGGGCTTCAGAGTCACAAGAAGCGCGGAGTTGGCATTCTCCCCTGCTCTGTCACTGTAGCTCATGCCATTGGTGACCACACGCCCCTCCTGAGAGGCAGAGGCTACCACATAGCCACCGGGACACATACAGAAGGTATAGGCACTGCTGCCGTCGGGCAGATGGACAGAGAGCTTGTAATCTGCCGCAGGGATGCCCTTGGGGCGTTCTGTGCCGTACTGGGACAGATCAACAGCTGTCTGTTTGTGTTCAATACGCATACCCATAGAGAAGGGCTTCTGCTCCATTGGAACACCCTGCTCATAAAGGGCGCGGTAGGTATCTCTGGCAGAGTGACCGATAGCAAGGATCACTTCCTTACAGGGTAGTTCTTTTTCTTCTCCCTTTTCCACATAGGTCACAGAAGATACAACGCCGTTTTCTTCCCGGATAGCTGTAAGCTTAGCACCGAAGCGTATCTCTCCCCCAAGGGAAATGATTCGGTTACGGAGATTTTGTACCACTGTAAAGAGGACATCCGTGCCAACATGGGGCTTGGCATCATAAAGGATGTCTTCATAAGCGCCGAACTTTACAAACTGGTGCAGTACCCAGCGGATACGCTCGTTCTTTGTACCCGTATTCAGCTTACCGTCAGAGAAAGTTCCTGCACCGCCTTCGCCAAATTGAACATTGGACTCCGGGTCAAGGGTGCCTCCGTTCCAGAAGGCTTCTACCTTAGCCTGTCTTTCCGGTGCAGACTCTCCACGTTCCAGAACAATGGGCTTACGGCCGGACATAGCCAGCACCAAGGCGGCAAACATCCCCGCAGGGCCGAAGCCCACAACCACAGGACGATCCTGAGAAAGGGATTTGGGGACTTTGTAATAATAGGGTTCTTCATATGTGATCTTCTTATTCCGCAAACCCTTAAGCACCCGTCGTTCCGAGGTGCGGAGGGTCACATCTACGGTATAGACCCATGCAAGAGCAGGCTTCCTTCTGGCATCCAGAGAGCGCTTGTAGATCTGTAAGCTCGTGATCTCCGATGCCTTCAGATGCAGTGCCTGTGCCGCACAGTACAGCAGGGCATTTTGATCATGCTCCGGGGGTAAAATAATATCTCTGATACGGATCATAGACTTCCTCTCAATTCTCCTGCAAGACGTCCGGAGGACCATGCCCATTGCAGGTTGTAGCCACCGCAGTCACCGTCAATATCCAATACCTCACCGGCGGCGTAAAGACCGGGACAAATACGACTTTCCATGGTGGTGGGGTCAAATTCTTCTGTTCGGATACCACCGGCTGTAACCTGAGCCTGTTCCATTCCTGTGGTTCCCGTTACGGTCAGTCTGAAGTTCTTACAAATGCCAAGGACAGAAGACAGTTCTCCGATACTTCCACAGCTTTGCTCCAAGGAAATTCCGCATGCGCGCAAGAGAGTTCTGCCCAAGCGGTTGTGGACGATGCCTGTAAGAAGGTCTTCCGCTTTCAGTTCCGGCATGAGGGAGATCCGACGGCGCAGGAGGCTTTCCAGTTCTTCATAGCTGTAATCCGGCAGGAGGTCAATGCTCAGTTCCCCACCTACAGCGGCTCTGGACAGTTCAAAGATCACAGGCCCACTGACACCGTAATCTGTAAATTGCAGTTCTCCTCTGGAGCTATGCTTGCCGTAACGCACCAGTGCTTCAGCACGGACACCCTTCAGAGAGCGAACTAAGGTAGGATCGGTTTTCAGCTGTACCAAAGAGGGGTACAGCTTGGTTCTGCTGTGACCGAAGGAAGAAAGGAGCTTATAGCCCATTTCCGTTCCCCCAAGCTTGGTACCTGCCAAGCCACCTGCGCAGAGGATCACACGGTCTGCCTGTATTTCTCCCTCGGCGGTTTGAGCAAGGAAGCTTCCCTTGCGTCTTTGGAGGCCGAGAACCTCCCGTCCTGTGAGGATCTGCACATTGCTCCGCTGTTCCAGAGGCAGACGGAGAACATCCAGAACACTGTTGGCACTGTCACTGTAGGGGTAAACCTTGCCTGAAGCTTCAGTCACTGTCAACAGTCCCAGAGAGCGGAAATACTCCAGTGTTTGACTCACAGAAAAATGATTCAACGCGAAGTTACAGAAATTTCTGTGTTCTCCGTGATAATGTTCTTTACTTACATGTATATTTGTGAGATTGCAACGGCCGTTGCCTGTGGCAAGAAGCTTCCTGCCAAGACGGCTTTGCCGTTCTGCAAGCAGCACAGTATGATTAGGATTTTCCGATGCGGTAAGTGCCGCCATCATACCCGCTGCACCACCGCCGATGATCAAAATACGCATAAATTCACATCCTTCCGATATATTATAACCGAAATCTCATTTTCTGGCAAGGGTCTTCTTGACTTGTCTTTGTTTTTTCGGTATGATATAGCAAAGGAGTTGATATCTATGAACATGAACGAAGTCATTGCAAGAATCAACGAGCTTGCAAGGAAGGCAAAAACTGAGTCTTTGACCCCGGAGGAGCTGAATGAACGGGATGCCCTGCGCCAACGGTATATCGACTCTGTCCGTAACAACCTCCGCGCACAATTGGACAACACCTATATTGTGGATGCAGAGGGCAACAAAAGAAAACTGAAAGAATAAGCAAGGAGAAGAACAATGAAAAGACTGATCGCATTGATCCTTATCACCTGTATGATTGTGGGACTGTTCCCCGTATACGGCACAGCCAAGGAAGCTCCCGCGGACAAACGGGTCTTGACCCAAGAGGATTACCGTACAGCAGACCTCATGTGGGAAGCTGTCAACGAAAAGGAAGCCAAGCTCCGCGCCGTGAAAGCTCCTGTAAACGAAACCACGGAAGCGCTTATTGATGTGGTGCTTTCTTCCCCCTATTATGAAGAAGATTCCCTGATCCGTAACGGCGAGTTTTTCGCATGGCAGACCGTGGACGGCATTGCCTGTGGCTACTCTCCCCGTCTGAGCCAAATTGCAAAGGATGCAAAGCCTTTGGAGAACTACGATCCCGCAACTGCTCCTACCACCATTACCACCAACTACTCCACCCGTGGCGGCACTCCCCGGACCAATGAGGTCTTCGTGATCCAGCCCTACTACGGATTGGACTCCAGCTTTAAGGAACAGTATGTTGCCGAAGGCAACAGCATAGCCTCTGCCCTTAACGGGAAAAGCACCCTGTACCGCACCACCTCCGCTACCATTGATGCGGTGGCTGATTCCATGGAAAGAGGCGCTGTGGTGATCTTTGACAGCCACGGCGACACGGACTATGCCAAGGGTGAGGACTACACCTCTCAGGCCAACACCTCCTACCTCTGTCTGCAGGTCGGAACAGGTCTGACCTCCGAAGACTACAATGTTGCTACAGGTGCTTTCGGCAGCTATTATCATGCTTATTACTACGGTGCAAACGGAAGCATGAAGTACTACTGCGTTGACGGCACTGCCATTTCCAATCATATGGATCAGAAGGCTCAGAACAGCTTCCTTTGGATGGCCATTTGTCTGAGCATGGCAACGGACGGCATGCAAGCCCCTCTGCGTAAGAAGGGTGTTGAAGTGGCATACGGCTATTCCCAGTCTGTTACCTTTGAATATGACTACTACTGGGAAGAGGTTTTCTGGGACGAGATGCTCTCCGGCAGTATTGTTTCAGATGCTATATATGCCATGAAGGAAGATGTCGGCCATTGGGACTGGGTGCATTCCTCCCAATACGATACCATTGCCGAGGCTCGTGCGGGCTACTGCGCCTTCCCCATTGTGGTATCCTCCGAAGATACCTATCCCGGACACGGAAATGTAGATGACTTGCAAGCTGTCAGATCCACATGGAGCTTGCTCCCGGAGTGTCCTCACAGCAGTAGCACTTATTACCAAGGTATCCCCGCTACCTGTACTGCAGAGGGCGCAAAGGCCTATTATTCCTGTTCCCTCTGTGGCGGTCTGTTCACCGACAAGGCTTGCACTGTCCGCACCACCATGGATGAATTGATCCTTGCTCCCTTGGGTCATAGCTTTGATGAGGGGGTAGAGACCATTCCTCCCACTTGTAGCGAAAACGGTGTGGTGACTTATACCTGCACCCGTTGTTCCTATAGCCAAACCTCTACTGTCCTTGCTATGGGACATGAATATGCAGACGGTATCTGTCTCAACTGCGGTCAGTCCAAGCCCAAATATACGGAATTTACCCCCGGTGTCAGCGGTGAGTATATCCTTGCCGCCAAGGTTGGCAACGACTATTATGCCATGACCAATGCCCTGACAAGCACCAGCCAGAAATATTCCGCCTCTAAGATCAGAGTCTATGACGGCTTTGTTGCAGAAGAAGATGCGGAAGGATATGTATTTACCCTGAATTTTGATAGTGTTGAGGGAGCTTACCTGATCCAAGCAAACGGATTGAATTTGAAGTACCCTAGCAGCACCAGTCTTTCCGGCTCCACTGCCAAGTATTACTGGCAAATCTCTGCCGGTGTCAACGGTAGCTGGAGAGTGCTGTCCGAGGTCAACACCAGATGCTTGGCATACCGTGCAAGAGGCTATAATGTATTCGGTGCATATTATACCGGCAATATTTCCTCCGGCAGCACGGAATATTACGATATTGAGATAATCCCCGTCGCCAAGGCTATCACAGAGCCTCAGTGTCCCCACAGCAATACCCGTACGGATAAAACCGAAGCAAATTGCGAAAGCATCGGCACTGTCAGCATATACTGCGTAGATTGCGGTGAGAGACTGTCCTATGAAGAAAACGCTCCTCTGGGTCACGCATGGGATCAGGGTGAGGTGCTGAGTCCTGTAGGCTGTGAGCAAACAGGCTATACCCTTTATACCTGCACCCGTTGCTCTGCAACGAAGACCGAGGCACAGCCTCCCATTGGTCACAACTGGTCCGAGGCTGTGGTAGCCCCGGAAGCAAGCTGTACCGCTTCGGGCATAAAAACCTACACCTGCTACAACTGCTCCGCAACCAGAACGGAAGATATCCCCGAATACGGTCACAGCTTTGATGAAGGTGTGGAAGCTCTTGCACCCACCTGTACCGCAGACGGTGTTCTGACCTATACCTGCACCAGATGCGGAAAAACGGAAGAACATAGCATCCCCATGACAGGTCATGAATTCATCAATGAGATCTGTATCTATTGCGGCATCCACGGTGTGGAAACTGTCACCAAATTTGCTCCCGGTGTCAGCGGTAGCTTTATCATTGCCGCAAAGAAGGACGATAGCTACTACGGCATGAAGAACAACTACGCCTCCTCCGGCAAAATTGCAAGTGAGATCCTCGACACAGAGGAAGGTTATGTGGAAGAAAGCGAATCCTACGGCTTTGAACTGGAGTTCCGCTATGATGAAGAAAGCGGAAAATATTCCATCAGCAACGGCGTTCAGTATCTGCGTTACAGCAGTGGCACAAACCTCGGTGCTTCCGACACCCCCCAGATGTGGACAATCACTCCCGGCACAAACGGAAGCTGGCGGATCGCCTCCTCCGATCCCACCCGTGCGGTGATTTTCCGTGCAGGTAGCTATAAGCAATTCGGCGGATATTCCACCACCAATATCACTGCCGGCGGTGAGGAATATTACGATGTGGAGATCCTCCCCATCCGCCACTATGTGGCAGAAAGTACTCCCACTATAGATGAGTCCATTGTGATCAACCACAGCTTGAATCTGGCAAGCGACATTTCCATTAACTACATGATCCATACTTCCCTGCTGACGAATTATGACAGCTTCTATATGGAATGCATCGTTTCCAATTACGACGGCAATGAGGAGCTGGGAAGCTCTCTGTATTATGTTGATCCTGTGCTGAGAGATCAGTTCTATGTATTCACCCTGAAGGGGATCACCGCTGTCCAGATGGGCGATGAGATCTACAGCGTCCTGAAGATGGAAAACGAAGAAGGCTCTTTCACCTCTACCGTCGATACCTACAGCATTGCAGACTATGCCTATGCACAGCTTAACCGCTCCACCACAGGTGAAAGTCTGAAGGCTCTGTGTGCCCAGCTCCTGCGCTACGGCGCACAGGCGCAGACCTTCAAGGAATATCGCACCGACACCCTTGTAGATAGCCGTATGACCGAGGAGCAGAGAGCTTACCTGTCTGATTTGGAGGCTGTTACCTTCGCTCAGAATAACCGTGTGCTGAATGATCTTACAGATCCGATCGTTACATGGGCAGGCAAGTCCCTGAGTCTGGAAAGCAAGGTCGTTTTGAAATTCATTGTCGATCTCAGCCAATATGAGGGCGACAGCTCCGAACTTGTCCTCCGTGTCAGCTACAAGGATTATACCGGAGAATTAATGGAAGAAATCCTTAAGTATCCCCAGTCCTTCAATGCGGACAACTCCCTGTATAGCTTCAGTTTGGATACCCTGCTGGCCGCTGACCTGCGCTGTGTGGTCTCTGCGGCGGTGTATGAAGGAGATACCCAAGTCTCCCCCACACTGGAGTACAGTCCCGATTCCTACGGCAATGGAAAGACCGGCGGTCTTAAGACCCTGTGTCAGGCACTTATGGCCTATTCCGATACAGCACTTGCCTATTTCACACAAGGCTAAACTTACAGCCCCTCTTCTTCCGGGAGAGGGGCTTTTCCTATGAAGTATACGAAATTGAAGTTATCCTTGCATTTTGATCCAAAATGTGATATGCTTCCCATAGATTAAAATCCAACTCATAGGAGGTTCTTATGAAAAAAACATTATTGGTCATTGATATGCAGAATGATTTTATTGACGGCGCTCTCGGAAGCGGGGAGGCTGTTGCCATTGTTCCTGCAGTGAAGGAAAAAATCCTTGCAAGACAGGCAGAGGGCTGGCAGATCCTCTACACCCGTGATACTCATGGGGAGGATTACTTGAATACTCCCGAAGGAAAAATGCTCCCTGTCCCCCACTGCATCCGCGAAAGTCAAGGCTGGCAGATTCGTGAGGAACTGTATATTGCCGGTTGCGAGATCGTAGACAAGCCTACCTTCGGCTATACAGGTTGGGACAAGTATGACTTTGAGGAAGTGGAGCTGATAGGTCTGTGTACGGATATCTGCGTGGTTTCCAATGCCCTGATCCTGAAAGCACTGTTCCCGGAAGCAAGGCTCTCCGTTGATCCCCGTTGCTGTGCCGGTGTCACCCCCGCAAGTCACGAAGCCGCTCTGACCACCATGAAAATGTGCCAGATCCTTGTGGAAGAATGATATTTCCGGTACGGAACGGCAAATGTTCCGATTTTGTTTCGACTTCGTTCACAGTTTCGTAAAATCCAATGGGTATATTATAAGTGTAAGGAACACGATCTAAGGTTGCAAGGTCGGGTCACCTACTAAAGTCTTTTTTTCATTTTTCTCTCTTTTAATTTTCCCCTCTCTTATTTTTTGCAGCGAATCCCCAGCAGTCCTACAAAGACTGTTGGGGATTTGCTTGTCAAAAACCGCTTCCGTGAAAAGCTCACAGAAGCGGTTTTATTGATCATCTTTCGTAATCGAACTCAAAATCGTAAATGCTGACCGTATCACCGTCTTCAATACCCATTTCTTCCAGACGGGTAAACAGTCCGCTCTTGCGGAGCTGACGGTCAAAGTACATACGGGATTCGTAATCGCCGAAGTTGATGTCATTGATGAGCTGCTGTAACCACTTGCCGGAAATAACCCATGTATCACCGAACTGCTGGATCGTCAGATCATCAGCCTCACCTGCTTCTGCAAGAGGCTTGACATATTCGGGCTCATAGACCACGACGGGAGGCAGATCCTGCAATTTGCTTGCAACGATGCGCATGAGCTGACGGGTACCCTGGGTGGTAGCGGCAGAAATCTCATAGAACTCATAGCCACGCTCCGTTACATAAGCACGGAGACGTTCCAGATTGTCACTGCCCTCAGGGATCAAGTCGCACTTGTTTGCCGCCACGATCATAGGACGGGAGGCCAGAGCCTCGGAATAATTGGCAAGCTCGGAATTGATCTTCTCAAAATCTTCTACGGGATCACGGTCCTCACAGCCGGACACATCCACCATATGGATCATCAGTCTGCAACGGTCAATGTGACGGAGGAAGTCATGGCCCAGACCTGCTCCCTCTGCGGCACCTTCAATAATGCCGGGAATATCAGCCATGACGAAGGAAGCCCCCTCGTCCACATAGATCACGCCCAGATTGGGATACAGGGTGGTGAAATGATAATTGGCGATCTTGGGACGGGCATTGGAGGTCACAGACAGCAAAGTGGACTTACCAACATTGGGGAAGCCAACCAGACCTACATCAGCCAGAAGCTTCAGCTCCAGAATGACCTCATGCTCCTCACCGGGGAGACCGGCCTTGGCAAAACGAGGGACTTGACGGGTAGGGGTGGCAAAATGGGAATTGCCCCAACCGCCTCTGCCGCCTTTGCAGAGAATGTAGTCTGCATCATCGGACATATCCTTGATGACCTCGTTGGTGGCGGCATCTCGGATGACAGTGCCACGGGGGATCTGGATCACGAGATCTTCCCCACGCTTGCCGGAACGGCGTCCGCCCTGTCCGTCCATACCGACGGATGCAGTATACTTTCTCTTATAGCGGAAATCCATGAGGGTGGACATATGATCGTTGACACGGAGGACAATATTGCCCCCACGACCGCCGTCTCCCCCATCGGGGCCACCTGCGGCAACGAACTTTTCACGGTGGAAGGCCACGGCACCGTTACCGCCATTGCCTGCCTTTACATAGATTTTAACTTTATCAACAAACATATCTCTACCTCACTTTCCGAAAGGGTGACAGAACACCATCAAACAAACAGGTCCGAATGCCTTATAGGGATCGGATAAAAACTCTTAGCGTAAAAAAGTCGGAACATATTCCTATGTTCCGACCATTTTGCATTACTGTGCAGCGTAAACAGAGCACTGCTTACGATCCTTGCCCTTACGCTCGAACTTTACGACGCCGTCGATGAGTGCGAACAGGGTGTCGTCAGTGCCGATGCCGACATTGACGCCGGGATGAATGTGAGTGCCTCTCTGGCGAACCAGAATATTGCCGGCCAGAACGAACTGACCGTCAGCGCGCTTCACGCCCAGTCTCTTGGACTCGGAATCACGACCGTTCTTAGTAGAACCGCCGCCCTTCTTATGTGCGAAGAACTGAAAACCGATTTTCAACATTGTGAGTTACACCTCCATAACTTCGATATAATCAGGATAGTCGTCCCGCAAGGAGCACATGGTCAGCATAAAGCCGGTCAGTACTGCCTGGACCGCGTCTTCATCATCGCAGGTTGCGGGAAGTGTCAGGGTGACACGGGGCTCATCCTCACGAACCTTGGTGTTGGCATGATTGCCAAGGACATCATTGATGGTACATTCCGCGAACTGCACTGCTGCAGAAACGGCCGCACATACAATGTCGTTGCCCTCTTCACCGTATCCGGAGTGTCCCGAAACGGAGAATCCGTTGATTCTGCCGTCTTGATTAAAAATTTCTACCTTAGTCATCTGAATAGATTACACGGAGATCTTTTCAATCTGCACCTTGGTATAGGGCTGTCTGTGGCCACGGATGGACTTGGAGTCCTTCTTGGGGCGATACTTGAAAACGGTAATCTTCTTACCCTTGCCGTTCTTCAGTACCTTAGCTTCGACGGAAGCACCCGCTACGACGGGAGCGCCGAACTTGGAGTTCTCGCCGTCCACGACTGCCAGGACCTGATCGAAGGTTACAGTTGCGTCAGCCTCAACGCCGAGCTTCTCGACATAAATGATGTCGCCCTCCTTGACGCTGTACTGCTTGCCACCGGTAACGATAACTGCCTGCATAGTTGTTGCACCTACCTTTTCTTTTGTAGTCTCGCTCTTAAGGTGGGACAGCTGTCCGCTTATGACCTTTTCGACGCGGCGGATATATTCTACCACCCATTGGGCAAAATGTCAAATACTTTTTTGATTTTTTCAGACTTTTTTTCATAATTCTTGCGTTTTTCTTCAAAGATTCCGAATATTCTCCGAAATCTCACTAAGTGCGTGGGCAGCTTCTCTTGTGCAAGCTTGCACTTTTGCCAAATCTCCCAGAGAAAGCATCCCCACGAGCTTCCCCTCTTGCTCCACAGGCAGTCTGCGAACCTGTTCCCTTGCCATGATCTCTGCGGCTTTCTGCACCGATGCATCGGCATCAACGGTTATGAGCCTCCGTGTCATAATATCCGAGACCTTGGTCTGAGCAGGCTCTTCCCCTGCCGCCACACAACGCAGAACAATGTCCCTGTCTGTGAGCATACCCCGCAGTTTCCCCTCACGGGTGCAGACAGGCAAGCTACCAAGGTTATGTCTGGATAAAAGCCTCGCCGCAACCTGTGCATTTTCCTCCGGTGCAATACGGACGAGTTTACCGGACATGAGCTCCTGTACTTTCATAATAAAACTCCTTTCACAGTTGTGAGTGGAAAAGCCTCCGTGAAGAAACACGGAGGCTTCCTATGAAAAGTATGGGAATTTTGGGAAGTCCTTATACCGGGAGGATCATAATTGTGTAAAATAATCCAATATGGAAATGTCCTCTCCTTTGACCTTATCCCAAGAGAAGATGCTCTGAAGCTCTGCAGGAGTAATGGCTGTGACCTCGGGGAGCAGACCTGCACTGTGAGCAAGGAGGCCCGTAAGCTCTTCTGCCGTATAGTGCAGACGGAGATGGGACAAATCTAAGTCCTTTTCCCGTTTGCTGAGTCTGCGCCCATCCGGGGCAACCAGCAAGGGGACATGATAAAACTCCGGTACAGAGAAGCCCAGTTTTTCATACAGCCAGATCTGTCTGGGTGTGGAGTCCAACAGGTCTCTGCCTCTGACAACTTCTGTAATTCCTCCCAGGGCATCATCACATACAACAGCCAGCTGATAGGCAAATACCCCGTCTGCACGTCTGAGGATAAAATCTCCGCAGTCTTGGGAAGGAATGCTGCTGTGAGGGCCGTATACGCCGTCGCAGAAGGTAATTTCCCGATCATCCAAGGCAACACGCCATGAGGGCTTGCGACTCTGCTCTGCCCGCTGAGCTTCCGTAAGATTTCGGCAAGTTCCTGCATACAGCAGACTGCCGTCCCTGCCATGGGGTGCGGAGGCGCTGTGCAGCTCTGCACGACTGCAATAGCAGGGATAAAGAGGTAGCTTGCGAAAATATTCCTCGTATACCTCTTCCCGACTACTCTGCAGAGGCATTTCTTCATCCCAATCCAGTCCAAGCCACCGCAGATCCTCCCTGAGAGATGTAATAAAGTCGGGCTTACTGCGATCGGGATCCAGATCCTCGATCCTGAGGATCATTTTACCGCCCTTAGAGCGGACGGAACACCATGCCATCAGTGCAGTGAAAACATTCCCCAAATGCATACGACCGGAGGGGCTGGGTGCAAATCGACCGACAATCATTGACTTAGCCATTCTTCGAAACGATGTTCAGATCCTCAAAGCCTATGGGTTCTACATTGGGATTGAAATAGGTATTGATCAGTTCCAGATAGTCCTCATCGGCCTTGATATAAACATAGTAGTCTTTACTGGTTCTACAGGGCATAGTCACTTCCTCCACATTGTCCAGATCCCATTCCTGCAATGCCTTTAAGAACCAGAGCAGATTGGACAGAGACAGGTTTGTGGGGCATTCTTCCTTGAAAATCTCATATGCCTGATAATAGGTCAGGATATTTGCATTCTCACGCCACTGTGCAATAGCCGTTCGGATAAAATTTCTCTGTACCGCTACACGGTCCAGATCTGCCATGGGATAATTATAACGGTACCGAACCAGACCCATGGCTTCATAGCCGTCCAGATGCTGTAGGCCGGGATCCAGATCGATGTACAAATCCTGTTCGGGATCATCGTAATACATTTCTGTTTGTACATCATACTCCACACCGCCGAAATGATCCACGATCTTCACAAAGAAGTCCAGATCCAGAAGGACATAGCCATCGGGGGCAAAACCCACAGATTGACGTACATACTCACACAGCCAGCTCATGCCATAGTCACCGTAACCGTAGTTGGAATATGCTCCGTTGATCTTCTTGGGACTGTATTTGCAATCCACACGGGTATCACGGGGAATGCTCATGAGGGAGATCCGCTGTTCGGCACTGTTGAAGTTCACAAGAAGGATGGTATCCGTATTCACTCCGGAATGATCCAGCCCCGCAAGGAGAATGGTTGTGCAACCGGGCTTTCTTCCCTCTTCCCCTGCCATAGGTGCGCGAATGTATAGATTCTTTCCGATCAGAACGACCCCTACAAGAAGGATCAAAGTAAGAAACAGGAACACAGCACAACCACCGGAGCTCTGAGGCTCGGTGCTTTTCCCTCCGCCACTGTTGGATGAGGTGGCAGAAAGATCGCAAGCTTGCCGGAAGAACCGATATATTGATTGTTTTTTAGGGTCGATCCATGATTTTAAAGTATAGTTTCGTTTCATAACATCACCACAATATATTGTACACAAGATTATGAAAAAAGGCAATCCCTTATTTGAGAAAGTTAAAAATATTATAATTTTTTGAATTTTTTTGCTTTGTTGTTGTTTTGTTGTTGACAAATGGCGGATTCTCATGTATTCTATATCAGGCACAAGATATTGTG
>JAZMZW010000039.1:0-2840 GCA_045586205.1 Faecousia sp.
GAGACACCGAGGACGGCGCCGAGGTGGAGTGACTAAGGTAATTGGCCATAACCTTGGCAATCTGAGAATTGGATGCGGTATAACCGATACGCCATCCGGTCATAGCATAGGATTTCGACACACCGTTGACAATAATGGTCAATTCTTTGACCTTTTCGCCAAGACTGGCAAAACTGGTAAATTCACGGCCGTCATAGATAAGACCATAGTAAATCTCGTCAGAAATGACATAGATCTCATTCTCAACGCAGATGTCCGCAATGGCCTGCAGCTCACTCTTGGTGTACATCATGCCGGTGGGGTTGGAAGGATTGTTCAAAATCATTGCCTTAGTCTTGGGTGTAACGGCAGCGGCAAGCTTCTCGGCAGTAATTTTAAAGTTCTCTTCCTCAGTGGCATTCACGATTACCGGAATACCGCCCGCCATTTTGATCAGCTCATAATAGCTAACCCAAAACGGAGCCGGGAGAATCACTTCATCACCGGGGTTCAAAAGAACCTGAAGCGACACAAAGACACTGTGCTTTGCGCCACTGGCAATAACAACCTGTGCAGGTTCATAATCCAAGCCGCAATCCTCGAGCAGACGCTTGCAAACCGCCTTGCGCAGCTCCATCACACCGGCTGCAGGTGTGTACTTGGTCTTATTCTCTTCAATGGCCTTAAACGCAGCTTCCTTGATGTTGTCGGGTGTATTAAAGTCCGGTTCACCGGCACCAAAGCCGATTACATCGATTCCATCTGCTTTCATCTGTTTGAACATGGCATCAATCGCCAATGTGGTCGAGGCCTGAACGGCCTGCGCAACGCGAGAGAGTTCTTTCACGGGGTAATCTCCTCCTGCTATCAATCATACTTGACATATTATATGCTCAGACTTGCAAAAATGCAAGAGAATTCTGCACAAATTATCCAGAAAATGAATTTTTTAATTTTACGCATTTCATCCAAAAGCATAATGACACCCCTGACATGGTATGTCAGGGGTGTCAGGAACTGTTCATCAGATATTATCACAAATCAAACGGCCCATTTCTTTCGTCCCGATCGGATTCACACCTGCCTCAGCAATGTCTGAAGTACGCCAACCGGCTGCCAGAACGGCGTCTACAGCATGCTCAATGGCGTCCGCTTCAGCAGCTCTTTCAAAAGAATACCGGAACATCATGGCAACCGACAAAATGGTTGCTATGGGATTGGCTTTGTCCTGCCCTGCGATATCAGGAGCCGATCCATGAATCGGCTCATACAGACCGGGTGCTGTATCACCGATTGACGCGGAAGGAAGCAGACCAATCGAACCGGTCACCATGGATGCTTCGTCGGACAGAATATCACCGAACATATTCTCGGTAACCATAACATCAAATTGACCGGGATTTCGGACGATCTGCATTGCACAGTTATCCACCAGCATGTCCTCATAGGCAACATCGGAGTATTCCTCGGCCAGTTTATGCATTACCGTCCTCCAAAGGCGGCTTGTCTCCAGCACATTTGCCTTATCCACCGAAGTAACCTTCCCGCGGCGAAGACGGGCCAATTCAAATGCGCGGCGTCCAATGCGTTCAATTTCCATCTCGGAGTATGCCATCAGGTCGGTTGCCTCGATGCCGCGGTCTTCCGTCTGGTATTTATCCCGCTTTCCGAAATAAATTCCGCCGGTCAGCTCACGTACCATCATCAGATCAATGCCAGCTTCCGCTGTTTCCTTGCGTAAAGGACAAGCACTTGCCAATGCCGGACGCAGCGCAGCCGGACGAAGATTGGCATATAAGCCAAGGTCTTTCCGAATGGCAAGGAGTGCCGTTTCAGGGCGCTGCTCGGCGGGCTTATCGGATCCCCACTTTGGTCCGCCCACCGCGCCTAAAAGAACCGCATCACAAGCCTTGCATTTCTCTGCTGTCCCGTCCGGATAGCTCTTCCCTACCGCATCAGTAGCGCAGCCACCCAGAAGAACATCAACAAATTCATAGGTGTGCCCGAATTTTTCGCCCACCTTTTCCATCACCTTGACGGCCTCGTTCACCACTTCCGGACCAATACCGTCACCGCGGATCAATGCAATCTTATAATTCATTTTGCAAGTCCTCTCGCCTTCAGAGATTTTAACAGACCGCCGCTGGAAATAATGCCGTCTACAAACTCAGGGAAGGGCGCAGCCTGATAAGTCTTCCCGGTTGTATCATTGGAAATAATGCCGGACTTGAAATCAACGCTGACAGCATCTCCGGGCTGAATCTCAGCGGCAGCTTCCGCGCACTCCATGATAGGCAAACCGATATTAATGCAGTTGCGATAGAAAATTCGGGCAAAAGATGCCGCAATGACACATTTCACGCCGCTGGCCCGAATGGACAGCGGCGCATGCTCACGGGAGGAGCCGCAGCCGAAGTTGGAGCCTGCGACAATAATGTCCCCCTCTTCCACCGTCGAAGCAAAATTGGCGTCAATATCTTCCATGCAGTGAGAGGCCAAGGATTTATCGTCCGGAGCATTCAAATAACGTGCAGGGATGATCACATCGGTATCAACATTATCGCCGTATTTATAAATCTTCATGGATTACCCCTCCTTTACACCGCGGCAGGGTCTGCGATCACACCGGCAATCGCAGATGCTGCAGCAACCGCAGGACTGGCCAGAATCACTTCGGATGTGACATGTCCCATACGGCCCACAAAATTACGGTTTGTTGTCGAAACAGCACGCTCTCCCGGAGCAAGAACACCCATATGGCCACCCAGACAGGGGCCACAGGTGGGAGTAGATACGGCAGCACCAGCTTCAATGAAGATCTCAGCCAGACCTTCCTTGATGCACTGCATATAAATCTCCTG